>JAFASF010000093.1 GCA_019244745.1 Solirubrobacterales bacterium
CTCGTGGCGCGAGGAGTAACCGCCGCTCGTATGCGCTTACGACACGGGCTCGAGCACGAACACCGGGATCTGGCGGTCAGTCTTGGTTTGGTAGTCCGCGTAGTCGGGCCACACCTCGACCGCGCGTTTCCACCACAGCGCCCGCTCCTCGCCGGATGTCTCACGCGCGGTGTAATCGGCCTTGGCGGCTCCGTCCTGCAGCTCCACGAGTGGATGCTCGACGAGATTGCGATGCCACGCCGGATTCTGCGGGGTGCCGCCCTTTGAGGCGACCGCTGCGTACACGCCGTCGTGCTCCACCCGCATCACCGGGTTCTTACGCAGCTTCCCGGAGCTGGCGCCGACCGATGTGACCACAACCACCGGGACCCCTCGCAAGGTCGTGCCTCTGGTACCGGCCGAGCTCTCGTATTCCTCGACCTGGTCACGGACCCATTTGGCGGAGCTGGGCTCGTATTCGCCTTGTAGCGGCATCGTTTACTCCTCTGTGAGCTGGCCTCAACAAGACTAACCAGCCCGCCCGGAGCACCGCTATGTACCGCAACTGCTGTCGGTCATCGGTGAGAACATGGATGGATGACGGCATGGCAGGACGTCGAGGAGGCAGTGCCGGAGTTTGCGCTCCGCGTACGGGCGCTGTTCGATGCTCACAGGCACAAGACAATTGCCACCTTGCGAGCCGACGGGTCGCCACGGATCTCGGGGATCGAGGCGGTCTTCGAGGGGGGCGAACTGGTGTTTGGCTCGATGCCGAACGCTCGCAAAGGCGCGGATCTCCGTCGGGATCCCCGCTTCGCCCTGCACAGCGCCACGGTCGACCCGGTAGAGGGCTCGGAGGCGACGTGGCCGGGCGAGGCGAAGATCGCCGGTCGGGCTATCGCTGCCGGACCGATCACCGAAGCCGCGGACGGGGACCGCTTCCACGCCGACGTAGCCGAGGTCGTGCATACGCACCTCAACGAAGAGGCCACGACGCTCGTCGTCGAGTGGTGGACGCCGACGCATGGGCTACGCAGGATCGAGCGTGAGTGACCCCTCAATCACGTCCAAGATCGTCGCGCGCCTTGCCGCCACACCCGCCTAACGCCCCCCCAATTGGGCTGTCGGAACGCGACGCGGCTGGTGCGATCAATGTCAGCGGGGTCGCGCTCACGTGTGGGTCAGACTGGGTGAGGCGCGGAGACGCGATCGCTTTCGCCTCTGGGACGGGGAACGCCCGGTGATCGTGCTGACTGACTGAGGCCCAATCCGCGGCAGTGGGGCGGCATAGCACGATCGCGTTCACCCAGATCCGAAAGGCTGCTTTCGGAGTGGCGAGCCGTCAGTCCGGTGATCGCGGCGGCGCGTCGTTTCTCCTCCTGGCCGACCAGACCTCGAAGCGGAAGCGACCTATCCGCGTCCGTCTGGGCGACGGAGGAGAAGCGGGTATCGGCTCGTGGCCTGTCTGGCTCTGCCGGGGATTCGTGACCAACTCGGGATCGAAGGCAGGTCTCGGTTAGCATCGGCGGGCGCTCATCGTCCGAAACGGCGGACAAAGGCTTGCTGCCATGGCGTCTCGACGGCATGAGGGTGATAGTGCGACCGCACGAACGCAACCGCGTCGGCTGGCGGGATCCCGTCGAGCACCGCCAGGCAGGCGAGCACCGTGCCGGTGCGGCCGCGACCGCCGCTGCAGGCAACCTCGACGCGCTCGCTGACGGAGCGCTGATGCGCCGCGCGCACGGCGGCGACGGTCTCAGAGTAATCGGTCGGTAGCCACCAGTCGCGCCAACGAATCCACCACGACGGCCATGGCATCAACGGCGGCCGCTTTGCCTGCAGGTAGAGGCCAAACTCGGGTGCGGGACCAGCAGGAGGGGCGTGTCGCAGGCCGCGACCGCGTATCAGCCGTCCTGACGGAAGACGTAAGACTCCCTGCGCTGCTGGATCCCAAGTGACCACTTGCCGAAGGTAGCGCTCGCGAAGCCGGCCGGGGGCAAGCGTCTGCTCACCGGCGAATCGCGACTGGCACGCGGCGAGGAAGCGCGGCCGCGCGTCTGGATGGCGAGATGCGCGCGGCGCGATCGAAGCGGGTCTACGGGAGTGGCAGCAGGTTGGCCTGGTCGATAACCATGGCGACGAAGTCTGAGGCATCCTGGTGCCGGCGGATCGGTCGAAATCGGTAGGTGGCTGGCGTTGGGCAATCGCGCCAGAAAGCCAGCGCGTCCCCGATCAGTGGGTGCCACTCGCGATCGAAAGTCTCCAGCGCGTACTCAGCCCCGGCTTCCTTTGTGGTGATCGTGCCGGTCGCGACCGTGCAGTGGAGCCGGGCCGCGCCGAGTACGCCAGCGGCGACCGCGCGCCGCGGCAGCGCACGAATGTCCATGCGCCGTCGTGCCCATTGCCGCCAGTGCCTGTTGAGGTTCTCCAGCGACCAACGTCTCAGCTCCTGGATGTCGGTGTGGATCTGCAAGCGGGCGGGGTCCTCACCGCGGATCGCGATGCCGTCGTTGGCAAGCAGATGCCAAGTCACCGGATTCACGTCGAATCCTGAGTCGGGCGCCACCTCGAAATGCCCCGCGACGAACCCAGCGATCGGCGTCGTCGTGAGCGAGGAGTTCGCCAGATCGGTACGTCTCACATAGATCCCGTTGCACACCAGGGGCCAGCGACCGCGCAGCGCGGTATCGCGACCCAGAGCCGAGAGCCAACGACCGACGTGCACCGCGCGAAGCCGAGCGAGCTCATCTCGCTTCAAGTCCCAGTCCAGAACCGCCACGAAATCAATATCGCTCCTGCCAGGCCGAAACGCCCCGAGGCACACCGAGCCGACGACATAGAACCCCACGACCCGCCCCGACAGCGCCCAGTCCAACCGCTCGAGCAGGTCCTCAACACGCGCTTGAACGATCCCCAACACACTCGAAAGCATGATCAGCGCGGATCCCCGACCATCGCCGCTCGAGAGACCTGAGTCTCGCCCGCCACATGCAGGTGCGCGTACAGCAGGTCCAAGCCGTCGAGTGGCCGGATCGACCGACCTGCTTCTACGAAGGCTGAGCGATCTGACCGGCCCGGTGTGGCCTCTCCGGACTTCCGCTCTGGGTCTCCCGCTGGCCGGAGCGGCAGCCCGCGGCTGGGTTCTCGGGCGGCGACCTAGCAGAAGCCAGGACCAAGCGCGGCAGGGTTCCGCTTTCGAGTCGTTCAGTCGGGGGAGTGGGGTCGCGGCGCGAAAGGGGTGTCCACATCGACGCGCCGAAGCGGGCGGCCTCGTCTCGGCGACGGGATCGGTGAGGGGCACGGGCGAGGGCTCCCTTCCGTCCTCGGGCTGTCAACAACCAATGACGTAGGCGCGGCCGGGATGAGCGCGGGGGTAAAACACGCCCAACGGCCGGCCTCCTTCCCGTCGGGACGCAATAGCAGCGCACCGCCCGGGTCGATGCCGAGCGCGGCGGCCGCGTCGCCCTGGAGCTGGTGGACGACGAGCGGTGCACACGAATCGACCACCCTCGCGCCATGCCATCGCCTGTCCGTCGGCCCGACCAATGCGGTCCAGCCCTTCCCGAGAAGATCGAGAGTCGAGACCGTCCGCGCGGCATGGCGCGTCCAACTGTGCCGGACGCGCCCGTAAAGATCCCAAGGCAGCGCGTCGGCGGCATCACGGCGGGCGCCGTCGGACTGTTGGGCGCGCTCCACGTTGTGCACGCCCACCGGCCGCCGCTCGACCTCGTAGCTGTCAAGCAGAGCCGCCCCCGACCAGCCGCGCAGCACCCAGGCGAGCTTCCAACCGAGGTCGTAGGCGTCCTGGATTGCAGTGTTCATCCCGGTGCCGCCGCGAGGCGTCATCCGGTGCGCCGCGTCGCCGACGAGGAACACGCGCCCGTCCCGGTAGCGCTCGGCGATCTGCGCGGCAAACCGGAAGGCGTTGGAGCGTTCGAGCTCCGGGTGAAGGCGCCGCACCCCTGCCGCCGTTTCGATCAGCTCGACCAGCTCATCCTCGGACATGTCCACCAGGCGCGGGCGCCCCGGCGTCCCTTCACGCGACAGACCCCAGCGGCCGCTACGCCCCCGCGGGGCCACCACACCACCGACCTCCGGATTGGAGATGCCATACAGGCCGTAGCGGCGGTCACCAACAACGTCCTCGAGCGGTGCCAGAAACTCCACCCGGTGGAATTCCCCGAGGTCATCGGGTCCGTGCAGAGGGATGCCAAGGGCGTCGCGTACGACGCTATGTGTGCCGTCGGCCCCAACCGCGAACCCGGCGTGCAACTCGTCGGTCGTCGACGGGTCGTTCGCCGACTGGACCACCGCCCGAACGCGCTCGCCGCGCTGGTTCAGATCCACGACATCGCAGCCGAATCGGACCTCGGCGTTCGGCAGCGAGCGCAGAAGCTCGAGCAGTAGCGGTTCGAGGTGGTCCTGCGGCGCCCACGCCGGTCCAGTCGGGCTGATCTCCGCCGCCTCGGCTGCGGTGGGATATCCGAGGGCGAACTCGGTCCCCTCGGACGAAGCCAGGGCCCGGGTCCGCCACAGGTACGGCTTGACGTCAGCGGCACCGGCGCGAATCCGCTCCTCGAGCCCCCAGGCTCGAAAAATCTCCATGCTGCGCGTGCTAATCACGAGCGCCCGGGACAGATTGGAGTTCCGGGCGCGCTTCTCGAGGACGAGCACATCTACGCCATAAGCAGCAAGGGTTATTGCTAGAACGAGGCCGGCGGGACCGGCACCCACCACGAACACCTGCCGCTGCGAGCACATCGGGCCTTGTCCAACTCCTGCTGACCGCGCCGAAGCCAAAAGGTTAGAAAACACGACCGTTCCCCTCTCGCGTTCGTGAAGTCAGATGACGACCGGCGCCGGAGCGAGCCCTCGTGCCGCGGCGCCGCCCGCGATTACCGCGCTGACCGCTATGCAGGTCTCGCCGCCCAATTTCGGCGCCGCCCCATTGAGCGGCGCCAACTCGAGCATAGTTCTGCTCCGATACACAGCGGCGCACAACTTCGGGAGTTTCGCTGGTGGCTATCTGCGTGATGGGAGAGACCCGCCGGGCGATTCTTCTTGCTCAATTTAGGCCTGCGCGTTCGCGCGGGGGCCGCCTCGGGCGGTGTTTCGGCGGTATCGGACGACGATGGCCGCACCTAGGCCGCCTGCGGTGAGCCCGGTCAGGGCGGCGAGCGCCAGCTGCCACCAGCGGGTCGATGCTCCGCCGGTCGCGGGAATAAAGCTGCGGATGTGACCATCTGGTCCGAGGGTGAGGGAGGCGCCCTCGCTGGGGATCGCGGCCACGCGGCCCTGGGTGAGGGCTGTGGAGGCTCGGACGGTGCCGTCGGGATCGACTTCCAAGCCGATTGGGTCAGGGGTCGGCAGACCGGTCGGTACCCCGGCCGGAGTCACGACGGTTTCGTGGACCAGGTACACCCCGGGTCCGAGCGGCGCGTGGTTGACGGCGACATTCCAGGGCGTCACGCTCGCCCCGTGCGGGAGGTGTCCGATCGGGACCAAGCCCACCAGCTGAGGCAGCCGGATGAAGTTCGCGAGCTGGCCGAGCGTGGTCACCCCTGGCACCACCTTTACGACCAGGTCGACGTCTGCGCCGGCGGGCCGCGCTAGGAACGTCAACACCTTGGCTCCTTCGGCTCGGTTGCCGTCCACCGCCAGCCCGAACTGAGCCGGGTCGTGGACCGGGCCGGTGATGTAGGCGGACGCGGGACCGGCCGTGACGAGCACGGCGGCGGTTACGGCCGCGATCGCGGCGAGCCTCCGAGCCGCCTGGGGGCGGCTATGGTGGCTGGGCGGGTCGACGGTGTTTGTGGCCATCTGGGTGCCCCCTTACGTCAGGCTCTCAGCAGCGGAGCAGGTTGGTTGCCTGCGAGGGATACGGACGCGCCCCGACATCGGTTCGTGCGCAGTGAGGGTCGAGGGGTCACGCCGCGAAGCGCCCTCAGCCGGGGCTCCGCCGGAATCGGGCCCCGCTACTGAGACGTACTTGGAAATCCGTCAGCCGACGTCGACGTTGGCTGTGCTCGTGTCCGGGAGGAACCGCGCGAGCGCGTGCAGGCTCGAGGCGAGCCGCAACTCGGCGTGGGGCGTCTTCATCAAGCAAGACGTACTCGACCTGCGCAGCCGCATTGTGCAGCCGATGCACGATCGGCGGGTCTATGTCATCGCGATGTTGGCGCACATGATCACGCCCGCGGCCGGGAGGCGAATGAACGTGGCGATCCAAGACCCGCGCGAGCTGGGATGCGCTCGGCTGGAGCGAAACGGTTGCCACCACAGGGCCCCGGACTGCGCGGCGACGCGCTGCAGGCGATCTGGCGAGCGCACAAGTTCTCGAAATGGATCCTCGCGCTACTGCACGCCGGCACCAGCAACTGACGACCCGCTGTGCAAGCTCAAGACCCTTCTCTCACGCTCAGGAGAGCCGGCTGGCGCGCCACGGCTGGGCGCGCAGACGGCACGGTGCTCCGCGAGAGGAACGCCAGTCCGGGGCGGCCGTGTCGAGCGTCACCTCGGTGCGGGGGCGAACCGCTGAGCCGGATCGCCCGTATCTCCTCAGAGTCATTCGTAGGGGCCGAGGATGGCCGGTTAACGCAGGCGTCGGGACCAACGCCCAACCGCCTAACGAAATGGAGGGTGCAGTCATGTCCAATCACTTCGCCAGCTCAACTCGGTTCAGGGCGCTGCTCGCGGCGGCGATCATGCTGATTGGAGTTCTGAGCTGGACGGCGGTGGCACGCGCTACCACGGTTACCGAGTTCTCCACCGGGATTCCGCCATTGAGCGGCGTACACGGGATCGCCGCAGGCCCAGACGGCAACCTGTGGTTCACCGAGGAGTCCTTTAACCGGATCGGGCGGATCACCCCGGGGGGCGCCGTGACGCAGTTTGGGGGCTTCTTCCAGCATCCCGGCCTGCCACCTGCGGGTCTGCCCCCCGGCAGCTTCCCCTACGAGATTGCGGCCGGCGCGGACGGCAGGATGTGGTTTACCGACCGCGGCACCACGGCCGCGACCCAATCGATCGGGCGGATCACGACCGGCGGTTCGGTGAGCGCCTTCTTGGGTGGGATCAGCCCCAGCAGTGGTTTGGGCGGGATCGCGCTCGGGCCAGATGGGAATCTCTGGTTCACCGAGCAGGTCGGCCGCATCGGCCGGATCACCCCGCAGGGCGTTGTCACAGAGTTCTCCAAAGGGCTCACAGCGGGTGCCGCGCCGGTCGAGATCGCCGCTGGCCCAGACGGCAACCTGTGGTTCACCGAGGAGAGCAGCCAGGCCAGCCGGATCGGACGGATCACTCCGCAGGGCGTCGTGACCGAGTTCTCCAACGGAATCGCCCCGGGGAGCGAGCCCGCCGCGATCGCCGCCGGCCCTGACGGTAACGTCTGGTTCACCGAGGTCGCCGGGCGGATTGGCCGGATAACTCCGCATGGGGTAGTAACTGAGTTCCCAGACGGCGGTCACAGCGCGGGCGGGATCGCTGCCGGCCCCGACGGCAACGTCTGGTTCACCCTGGCCCTCGACAACCAGATCGGCATGATCACGCCCCGCGGCGTAATCACCAAGCTAAACGTCCCAACGCCGAACAGCCTCCCAAGCGACATCACCGCCGGTCCTGATGGCAACCTGTGGTTCACCGAGGGTGAGGGCAATCAAATTGGCGTTGTATGCATCGTCCTGGCGTGTCGCACCCACATCAAGATCCTCCAAGGGCCAGGAGTTGGCCTATTGAGCACCACGCTAGACCGCGCGGTGCGCATCGGGATCCTCGTCGAGCGGATCGTCGGCACAAAGCACACACGGATCGGACGTGTGCCCTTCGGGTTCCACCGCGAAGGACGTCTACGAATCAGCTGGGACCTTCGCGTCAAGGGCCGCAAGCTTCCTCGCGGCCGTTACCTCGTCACGCTGCGAGCGCTCGATAACCACAACCGGGTGATCGCCCACGCGCTTCCCCTCACGCTCCAGATCCGCTAACTATGACCACTTCGGGCCCGCTACCTCCCCTTCCGCGCGTCCAGGCTGAGATTGGTTGCCTGCACCCACGCGGTGGGTCTGGGCGCGGGACCGCGGGGGGCGTGTTCAGCCCCGACGGTGGCGAGCGGGCGGCGGTGGAGTTTGGCGAGGTTGTGGGTGGCCATCAGTAGTCGCCACTCGTGCGCACGGTGGCCCGGCCTCGGCGGATGATCCTGGTGATCAGCCGGATGCGTTCGGGCGTGAGCGAACACGGGCCTCGATCATCTGCATCCATTTCGATACAGCCCCTTGCCGTGCTCTGACGCGAGGACGGTTCGCATCCACGAGGACCGCCCGCTGGTCCAGCCCGGCCGCGGCCGCTGTCCGCCCGCTCGAGTCCGGTCTGACGAGCGCCTGGATGTGCGCATTGGCGATCACCTCGTCCATGTGCTGTTCGGGTCAGTACTGCGCGTCGGGCGAGGAGTGTTGGCGATCTCCGCCGCCAAGACGATTAGTCGTCGTCGACGGCGCTTGGGCGTTGTAGCCCTGCACGTAGCCGAGGGTTGTCCTTCATCCGCTGGGTGTCCGGATCGCTCACGCCCACCGCCCCGTCGGGCACGGCCGGCGCGACCCACGACTGCGGTGCGCGACCGAGCCGCCGGCCCGTCTTGTCACGGCCCTTGCCCAGTAGTGCTCATACGCCCGGTTGGCGGCGATCGCCGCATCGAGCTCATCGCCTGACTCCCGGCCGTTAGCACGAGCCGCGCCTCGCGCGATCGCGGCGCAGGATCCGGCTGCTCCCAGCGATGCGCCTCGAGCTGGCGGCGCGCTTCGCGCGAGCACCCCTGCCGGCCCAGTGTGCGCGCACGATCCGCTCGGTATCGGACTCGCAGGCCATCTGCCGATCGGCGGAGCAGCAGTGGAGCGATTCTTCCGGCTTACTCAGCGAGTGACACTTGTCCGCTGACTGTGGGATGCGCGACGAGCACGATGGCCGTTGATGCGCCTTCCGCCGCTGGAATCGATTCAGGCTTTGAGAGCCGCCTACCTGATGGTGATCGAAACCGGGTGGGCGAGTGCGATCAGGTGCCGTTCGTGGTCGAAGATGCGGAGGGTGAGGAGGTAGTGGCCGTTGGCGAGCCGGTGTCCGTTGACGCGTAGGTTCCAGCGGAGCTTGAGCCGTCCGGTGGGTTGTGGTCCGAGGGGCACCCGGCCTATCGTGACGCGGCGTCTACCGATGAGCCGCTGGACGAGGATTCCGAGTTGCGCGGCGCGCACGGCGGTGGTTCTGAAGGTTACGGCTGTGGTGCTGCCGCCGCTGATCGCGAGCGTGGTTCCGATCGTGCAGAATCGGAGCACGGTGCCGCAGCTGAAGCGGATTTGGAGCGGTCCGATCGCGATCCCGGATGGTTGGCTTCCGGGGGAGCTGAAGAACGGGACGCTGCCGGTCCCGATCGGCACCAGCGTTCCGGGTCCGTTGCCACCGTCGTATTCGAGCAGGCTGCCGCTCGGGGGCGTCAGGTTGTCGGTTCCGTAGAGGTGCTTTCCGTCTGGGCTGGCCGCGAGGTCGAGCGGGCCGGTCGCGGCCGCGATCGTCTCTGGGGTCTTGAGCACCAGTCCTTGCGCGGTGGCCGCGTACTGGGCGATCTGGCCGTCGCCGTGGTCGGCGACGTAGACGTTGCGGCTGTCTGGGCTGACCGCGATCCCGACCGGGAAGTTCCCGGTGGCGACGGTCGGTCGGCTCTTCGCGCGCAGCGCGCCGCCCGCGCCGATGTCGAACTGCGCGACGGTGTTGCCGAAGTCGGTCACGTAGGCGCTCTTGCCGTCGGGGCTCACCGCCACCTCTTCCGGACCGCTACCCGCGGCGACGGTCGGGGGCTTCTTCGGCGTGAGCGTGTCGCCCGTGCCGACGCTGTATTGCGAGACGCCGCCGCCGGCGGCGACGTACACGCTCTTGCCGTCGGGGGTGACCGCCACGGACTCCGGATGGCCCCCGGTCGCGACGGTGGGAGGAATCGTGGCGGTGAGGACTCCGCCGGGACCGATGTCGTACTGGGACACGGTGTCATCGGTGAAGTTCGTGACGTACACGGCCCGGCCGTCGGGGTTGACCGCGATCGAATCGGGTTCGGCGCCGGCAAAGATGGTTCGCTGGGTCTTCGGCCGGAGGCTGCCGTCGGCCTGAACGTCGTACTGGGAGATCGAGCCTCGGGCGGGCGCGAAGTCACTGTTGACCACGTACACGCTGGTTCCGTCCGGGGTGACCGCCACGGCGAGCGGGTTCACGCCCGTCACCCCGGCCGAGCGAAGCGGAGCCAACGCCCCCGAGGCCGCGTCGTACTCCTGCACGGTGCCGCCAGCCTCGTCGGCGACATACAGGAACGGCGCTGCCGCCGCCGGCGCAGCCGCCCCCAGGCTCGCGGCGACAGCGAACCCCAGCCAAACCCACCTGGGCCGGACTCGTTTGCGCCGCGTCGCGACTGAGACATCTTTTGAACGACTGCGCACCATTCGCCTCCGCTGGTCTGGGTTCAAGCTCGTCTTGCACACCCATACGAGCGACCTAGTGATCCGGTTCGCGGCCGCGCCAGCACCCGCGACGGTAGGCAACGCTTCCTTAGCCTAATCCGCTCCCGGAGTCGGCGCGGCACTCGCAGCCGACCTCGCTTCGACGTCGGGACGATGCGGTTTGCTCGGTGTGCGACGAGCAAATCGACGCGTTCTCGGCGTCGTCAAGCGCGTTGCTGCCGATCTAGCTCACACCCGAGCGCCCGGTGGGGCAGGGGGTGACTCCTGGTCTGAGTCCGAGCGCAAGCGCGTGCGACGGCGTCGAGGGGTCGCTGAGTGGTTGAGCCGGGTGTGGCCGGGCCGGAGTGAGGGTCACGTCGATCGTGTCCATCGCGATCGCCGCGCGCCTGGCGGCTGAACGGAGCCGCGAGCCGTAGGGCCGGCCGCGCGATGTGGTGAACCTTTCCCGATCTGCCTCCCCCGCTGGACCGCGGCGGCTACGTCGTTGACCGAGACGAAGTTGATCGGGTTCTCGCCGCCGCCAAACACGACCGGCTTGGCCAAGATCTCGGCCCAAATTCGAGGAATGCGGTGGCGCGCACGATCGTCCAGCGGGTGCCGCTTGCGATGAGATGCCGCTCGGCCTCGTGCTTGGCGCGAAACAGCTCCACGGGGTGCTCGGGCGTCGCGGCGACGACTGGCGTCAGGATCACGTCGACGCCGAGTTCTGCGGCCGCGTCAATCAGGTTCGCGTTGCCATCGCGATCGACCGACTCAGGCGACACTATGCCCGGGCCGGCGAAGCCGTGCACCGCGAGGACTATGGTGGTCGCGCGCCGCATGGCGGCGCGGATGCGCGCCGATACCGGACGTCCGCGGCCACAGAGCTCGAGGGGGAGGTCGCGAAGGTGATCACGCGTGCCAGGTCGCGCGTGATCACGCGCACGTCGAGCCCGGACTCACTCCGTCGTCGCGCCAGGCTGCCGAGGCGACCGGTTCCGCCGGCGATCGCGATCGTCACCGCACCACCTGCTCGCGCACCGCGTCGTCGACGGTCGTGTCGCTGAGGTCGACCGGCTCGAGGTAGAAGCGTGCCCACCGCGCGATGCCGCCGTTTACGCCGAACATGACTACGCCCCGCATGCAGTGCGCGCTCCCGTCCGGACGGGTGCCCGTCATATCCCACTCGGTCCAGATCACGTCGCCATCGACCGCGCTGCGCGTCACCTCCACTCGTAGATCAGGGACGAACGTGAAAATCTGCTCCCAGTTGCGTCGCACCTGTGCTTTGCCGCGGAAGCCGCGTGCGGGGTGCGCCGGCGTCTCGTTCTCATAGTCCTCAGCGAAGCACGCCACCAGAGCCTCGAGATCGTGATCGCCGATCGCCCGCAACAACCGCTCAAGCATCAGCTGCGGCTCAGCCATATCCTGTAGCCGTTCATTCATTCCAGTACACTGGAATGAAATGATCGACCGTCCGCCCTCGGATGTCAAGCGCAGCCGCACGTACAACGCCAGGCGGCGGCGTGACCAGGCACGCCGGAACCGCAGCCGGATCCTCCACGCGGCCACGCGGATGTTTCTCCGCGACGGCTACTCGGCGACCACCGTACAAGCGATCGCCACCGCCGCCGGCGTCTCCGCCGACACGATCTACAAGTCCTTCGGCGGCAAACCGGGTCTGATCCGCGCCATCCGCGATCGCGCGCTCGAAGGGGAAGGCCCGGTCCCGGCCAAGCGGCGCTCCGACGAGCTCCAAGAGCGGGAGAGCGACCCACGCGCGATCATCTCAGCCTGGGGCGACTTCGTTGCCGAGCTCGCACCACGCGCATCCCCCATCCTGCTGCTGATCCGCGACGTCGCCGCGACCGACGCCGAGGTCCGCGCGCTGCGCGACGAGCTCGATGCCGACCGACTGAAGCGGATGACCAGCAACGCACGCCGACTCCGCGACGCGGGCCATCTCCGACCCGGGACCTCGCTCGCGCAGGCCGCCGACATCCTCTGGACCTACAGCTCGCCAGAGCTCTACGAACTCCTCGTCCTGCGGCGCGGCTGGACAGCGACGCGCTACGGACGATACGTCGCAGCCGCGATGATCAACGCGCTCCTCTAGGCGCGGCGGGGCTCGCACGACCGTCCTGGGCCGACCGGGAGCTCCCAACCGTCCGGATCGGCTTGCGAAAGGTCCGCTACCGGCCGGAGGACACCGAGGCCTGGATCGCGCGGCGGACGACCCCCCCGGTCGCGGGGCACGTGGTCGTGACGTGTCGTGCGGATCCGGCTCAGGGACCGGCGCCGAGACCAGCCTCTGTCCTGACGCCTCGACGCAGGCGGGAGCCGTGCGGGAGCCGTGCGGGCTGACGTGATCCCGCCGTGGCACGCACACAGCCGGTGTATTACCGCGATGAGAAGGGTTCCAACCCGTCGACGCGTTCATCCAGGCTCTCCCGGCAAAGCGAGCGGCGAGGGTCGACTCATACGTCGATGAATACCTGGACGACGATTGTCCTTTCTGCATGCGATCGAGACGAACACGGGATCGATTTCGCAGGTGGATATCCACGTGGCGAAGTGGCGGATAGCTGACCTCGCGCCGCGAATGAACGCATCGCCACGGGTTCCGCCACGAGCTCCGGACGCGCCGGCGCCGTTCGGTAGGTGAAGCCTGGAGCGCCGCTCGTGCTGGACGCCATACCCGACCTAGTCCCGGGGCATTATCGTGTCGGCGGTGGCTCGCGCCCGGCCGGCATTTGAGATGCGCGAAACCTTCGACCCCGACGGCACGCTGAGTTTGACGCTGGTCGGCGAGCTCGATTGGACCTTTTGTGACGACGTCGAGGCTCGGCTGCGAGGACTCCAGGATGCGGAGTGCGAGGTGCGATTTGATCTCTCGCAGCTCGAGTTCCTCGACAGCGCGGGGGTCCGGGCGCTTTTACGTGGCCTCGAAGGCGCGCGCTGCCACGGCCGCCCGGTGGCG
>JAFASF010000106.1 GCA_019244745.1 Solirubrobacterales bacterium
GCCGAGAGCGAGACGATCAGCAGCACCTTGCCGAACTCCGAGGACTGGAACTGCAAGAACGGCAACGGGATCCACCGGTGCGAGCCGCGGATCGCCGGCATCCCGAAAACGACGATGTTGAGCACGATGATCAGCCCGTACATCGGGTACCGGAACTGGCGCAGCCGCGAGTAGTCGATGGCCGACAGCACGAGCGCCACCACCAGGCCCACTCCGGCGTAGATCGCCTGACGGTCGACGTAATACAGCGGGTGCCCCGGATCGGTGGTCCGGGTGGCGCCCTTCAGCGTGATCAGCGAGCAGGCCACCAAGCCGAGCGCCGCGAGCAGCAGCAGGAAATCGAACCGCAGCAGAACGGGAACCCGCGGCTCGGGGACCGGCTCCTGGGCGGCGGGCTGGATGGGAGTCGAAACGCTCACAGGGTCTTGGACGCGCCGGGGACGTACTTGCCGCGATTGCCGAAGAACCACTGCGAGAGGATCTGCCGAGCCGCCGGCGCCGCCGCCAGAGCGCCGAAGCCACCTTGCTCGACGGTCACCGCGACGAGGATCGGCTCGTTCGTCGCCCAGTCGGGGACGAAGCACACGTACCAGGACTGGTCGGCCTGGTTCAGATGCTGCGCCGTTCCGGTCTTGCCGTAGACCATCTCCGGGAAGTCGGAGAACACATCGGCCGAGGTCCCTCCGGGGGCGGAGGCCGCCTCGCGCAGGCCCAGGCGAATCGTCGCCAGGTTCTCCGGGTCGATGTGCAGGACGCGCGCCGGCGGCGGGTCGATGAGCCGGAGCACCGTCCCATCGGCCTGGTCGACCTCGAGCCCGACGTGCGGCCGCACCACCTTGCCGCCGTTGGCCACCGCAGAGTACGCCGTGGCCAGCTGCAGCGGGGTAGCCTCGAGATCGCCCTGGCCGACGGCGAGGTTCTCGTTGTCGCCGACCGACCACTGGCGCCCGTCCGCGATCCCGCACGAGGGGACGTGGCGCTTGTGCTCGCACTCGAGCTCGAGTTTGTCCCGGTTCGCGCGCCACGCCGGCGACGGCAGGATTCCCGCGTTCTCACCGCCCAGGTCGACCCCGGTCGGCCTGCCGATTCCATACAAGTGCGCCCACTGCTGGAGCGGGCCACCCTGCGGCGCCTCGGAGTTCGTCCGCGCCCCGAGGTTGTAGAAGAAGTCGTCCGAGGAGTAGCGGATAGCCTCGCTCAGGGTGAGCACGCCGTCCGCGGCGCCGCCGGCGTTGTGGCGGATGTCGCCTGGGCCGTTGTTGTAAGTCCCGGTGTCGTCGTAGACGTCGCCGAGGCTCCAGTCGCCGCTCTGCAGCGCGGCCGTCGCCGTAATCGCCTTGAACGTCGAGCCGGTGGGATACGCGCTCTGGATCGCGCGGTTGAACAGAGGAAAGCCGTTCGCGGGGTTGTTGAGCTGTTTGTAGGTCGACTCCGAGACGGGTTTGGCGAAGATGTTGGGGTCGAACGTGGGCAGCGATCCCATCGCGTAGATCTCGCCGTTGTCCGGATTCATCGCCACGAACGCCCCCGCCGTGGAGGGCGGGTTTGCGTCGATGGCCTGCTGCAACGCATCCTGGCCGGCATGCTGGAGGGGCACGTCGAGCGACAGCTTCAGCGTGTGGCCGGCGACGGGCTTGATCTCCGAAAGGTCGCCCTGGAAGCCCCCGAGGGCATCGACCTGCACCCGAGCCGCCCCATCCGCTCCCCGCAGGTATCGGTCGTAATACCACTCGAGTCCCGACTGGCCGACGGTGGCGTTCTCAGAGACCCCCCGGTAGCGGGCTTCGTGAACCTCCGGCGCAGTGATCCGGCCGACCGTGCCGAACAACTGCGCGGCGAGCGTGCCGAGCGGGTAACGGCGAAGCCAGACCTGGCCGACGGTCACGCCGGGAAAACGGTCCTGGCGCTCCTGGATGAAGTACTGGACGTACTTGGAGACGTCGGTCTTGACGGTGACGTCCTGGTAGGGGAGCTGCGCGTAGCCCTGCGCGACCGCACATCCGATCGGGGACAGGTGCACCACGCCGACTCCGTCGATCGGACACCGCCCGGGGTTGGTCGGCATGCCGAGCACCCCGGCGAGGTGGTCGTACAACGCGGCGTCGGCGCGCGGCGGGTGGGCTAACAGCGACGTCTGCATCGGGACGGGCAGGTCGGGAGGAGAGATCTGCACCGCGATCGCCGAGCGGGAGTCCACGAGGAGGTTCCCGCTTCGATCGACGATGTTTCCTCGTCGCGCCGGTATGTCGATGCTTCGCACGTAGTTCACGCTCGCGGCCTTGAGGTACTGCTCGCCGGAGAGCACCTGCAGGAACCACAGGCGGAAGAACAGGATCGAGAACAGGGCAAGCGCGAAGCTCCCGAACAGGGCGATCCGCAGTGCGAGCCGCGGGGTCAGGTTGGGGACGCGCTCCTCCGGAAGCCGGGCCATCAGTCGGCCGACCGGGAGTCGGGGAGCTTGATCATCGCGCCCGCACCCAGCGCGAGCCGGGCGGTCAGAACGGGCCGGCGCTCTTCGGGGAGTTGGGTCATCGTGGTGAAGAGCGGGGGATCGGCCCCAGTCGATGTGAGGGGCTCTGGAGCGGACTGAGGCCGCCGGTGGTGTACGCACGCCGGCGCCGCCGGCGAGGATCCTCGGGCAGCACCGGGCTCAGGATGCGGCGCACGAGCGCGTATACGGGCAGCGCGATCAGGCTGTTGACGAGCACCGTGATGATGATTTGCTGGAGCAGCAGAACGCTGACCGGGCTTTCGACGCCGAGCAGGAACTGCATCAGAGCCATCCCGAGCCCGGCGAACGCGGTGGCGGCAGCGCCGAGGGCAAGCGGCACGAGGGCGTGCGCGGGATCGCGGAGCTCGCGCAGCCGGCCCGACCAGTAGCCGATCGCGATGAACAGCAGCGACGTCACCCCCAATGTCTGCACCAGGACCAGGTCGACGAGCAGCCCCGTGCCGAAGCCCATGATCGCGCCGGCGACCGACCCGGCAAGGAGGCCCACGGACATAACCACCAGGGACGTCAGGTCGGCGCTGACGCCGAAGATCGAGATCTGCGAGAGCGCAACCTCCTGGATCACCACGGTCGCGAACGCCAGCGCGAGAAGCCTAACCGTCAAGTGCAGGTAGCGGTTCATGGCACCTGCGCCCGTGCCGCGCCCGGATGCGGTGTGGTCAGGATCTGCACCGAGTCGATGTGACGCAGGTCGACGGTCGGATCAACTTGGACCTGGCCGTTGTTGGCCAGGTTGTTCGTATCGGCGTTCGAGACCGTTCCGATCGGGATGCCGGATGGGTATAGGCCCTCGAGAGGGCCGTACTTGAATCCGGCCGTCACGACCAGCTGCCCGACCGACTCGTGAAACGGCGGGGTCTGGGGCAGGTATTGGAGCAGCAGCTGGTTGGGATTGCCCACGGCCGGCACGAGCACCCCGGTGTCGCCGTTGGAATCCTGGACCTCGGCCGCGACCGCCATCGAGTGGTCGGTGATCAGGGTGACGATCGACGCGTTCGAGGTGACGGTCGTGACCCTCCCGACCAGCCCCCCGTCGCCGATGACCGGGTTGTCGTAGTGGACTCCGTCGGCTGCTCCTTTGTCCACTTCGATCGTCGCGTACCAGAGCGTAGGGTCGCGGGCGATCACGTGGGCGCCGACCGGATGGTAGGCGTCGATCCCGTTCGAGTTATCGAGCCCCACCTCCCGGGCCAGCTGCGAATAGCCGATGGCCTTCTGCTGGGCCTGGCCGAGCCGCTGCGTCAGGTCGGCCACCTGCTTCTTCAGCTGGTCAACCCGTGACTTGGCGCGAAACGTATCCGAGAACCAGCCGGCGACGTCGCGTACCGGCGCCAGCGCCTTGCTCGCACCGTCCTGGACCGGCGAGAGCACCTGGACGATCCCGCGCTGCACGCTGTGCAACGGACTGCTCGGCGATTCGCCGAAGTAGGCCGTCAGCAGGATCAGAGAAACGGCGACGAGAGCCGCGAGGACTGCTCGTCGCCGTCGAACTTGCTTGTCATGCACGAGATGCGTGCCTCCAAGGTCTTGCTCGGCGCCACTCCGGCGAGTGCTTGGTCTCTCAACCTATTACCGGCGATGGCGGTTACGTGAATTCTTGCTCGAACGGTGGATCGCCTCGAACTCCTCCAACGATCTGCCCGAGCCCACCGCAACGCACGTCAGCGGCGACTCGGCCAGGTGCGCCGGCATCTGCGTCTCGTGACGCAGACGCTCCTCCAACCCCTGCAGCAGCGATCCCCCTCCGGCCAGCATGATGCCACGGTCCATGATGTCCGACGCCAGCTCGGGCGGCGTACGGTCGAGCGTCTCCTTGACCGCATCGATGATCTGGGAGACCGGCTCCTCGAGCGCACCCCGGATCTCCTCGCTCGTGAGGACCACGGTCTTGGGCAGCCCCGAGACCATGTCCCGACCGCGAATCTCCGCCTGGACCTCGTCGCCCATCGGGAACGCCGAGCCGATCTCGAGCTTCACCTCCTCGGCCGTCTGCTGACCGATC
>JAFASF010000192.1 GCA_019244745.1 Solirubrobacterales bacterium
GCCCCTAGCGAAGCAAACCCTGCACTCACCCCTCTGGCACCTCGCTCGGGTCGTACTCCGCCAGGAGCGCCAGCGCCACCTCGAGCATGTCCTCCAGTGCGTCGGAGCTGACCCGCTCGCCCGGTTCGTGATTGTGCTCGGTGCCGTTGGCCAGGTTCGTACAGGGCAGGCCGCGTGCCTCGAACGCGTTGGCGTCAGATCCTCCACCGCTGACGATGTGGTGCGGCTCGTAGCCGCAGGCCCTGAGGGCGCGCTCGGCGAGCACGACCTGGGGCGCGCGCGACTTCGTTCGGTAGCCGGTGAAAATCCGCTGGACGTCGATGTCGAGGTCGCATTCGGAGGCGTTGGCCGCCTCCTCGAGGTGATCGATCATCTCGGTTGCGACCTGTTCGACGCGGGCCTCCTCGATTCCGCGGGCCTCGGCCTCGATCCTGCATCGCTCGGGGATCACGTTGGTGGCCGTGCCGCCCGCGATCGTCCCGACGTTCGCGGTGGTCTCGGCGTCCAGGCGCCCGAGGCGCATCGCCGCGATTGCCCGGGCGGCCGCCGCGATCGCGCTGCGCCCCTTCTCCGGGCGTATGCCGGCGTGCGCGGCGCGGCCGTGGACCTCGGCGACGATCCGCGTGTGGGTGGGTGAGGCGATCACGATCTCGCCGACCGGTGAGGCATGGTCGAACACGTATCCGTAAGGGCTGCGAAGGCGGCGCACGTCGAACTCCTTCGCTCCCCACAACCCCGTCTCCTCGCTGACGGTGAACAGCAACTCGACGCCCACCTCGGCTGGCTCGCGCTCGCCGGACAGCCTGCGCCCCAACTCGAGCGCCACCGCAACCGCCGCCTTGTTGTCCGCGCCGAGGATGCCGTCGTTCGCGTTCTCCCAGCCGCCGTCCGTGATCACGGGCTCGACCGGAGCGGTGAGCGGCACGGTGTCGAGGTGCGCGCAGATGAGGATGCTCTCTTCGCCGCGGCCCGGCACGCGGGCCAGCACGTTGCCGGCATCCGAACGAGCAAGCGGGCCGGGATCGTCCTGCTCGGGGTCCAGACCCATCTGCCGCAGTTGCGCGGCGACCCAGTCGGCGCATGCCCGCTCCCGCCCCGATGGGCTCTCGATCCGGCAGAGCGCTGCAAACGTGGCGTGGAGCCGCTCGCGCTCGGCGTCGGTGGCGCGCCTCACAGGGGCACGGCGGGCGAGACGCCGACCGCTTCCTCCTCGGCGAGCGCAGCCCGGTGCGCGAGCGCCGCACCGACGAACTCGCGGAAAAGCGGCGCCGGCCGCTCGGGGCGTGACTTGAACTCGGGGTGATATTGCGATGCGACGAAAAACGGGTGGTCCTCGGGCCGCAGCTCGATCGCCTCCACGAGCCGGTTGTCGGGCGAGGTACCCGAGCAGACCAGACCGACCGACTCCAGCTTGCGCCGGAGGTGGTTGTTGACCTCGTAGCGATGGCGATGGCGCTCGTACACGACCGGCTCGTCGTAGAGGCGGCGGACGCGGGTCTCGTCGTGCAGCTTGACCGGATCGGCCCCCAGGCGCATGGTGCCGCCCATGTCGGCGATCTCCTTCTGCTCCGGCAGGAGATCGATCACCGGGAACGGTGTCTCGAGATCCATCTCGGTCGAGTTCGCCCCATCCATGCCGGCGACGTGCCTGGCGAACTCGCTGACCGCGACATGCATCCCGAGACAGATCCCCAGGAAGGGAATCTTGAGCTCGCGCGCGATCTGGGCCGCCCTGATCTTCCCCTCCCACCCGCGGCCGCCGAACCCGCCGGGGATGAGGATTCCGCCGGCGCTCTGCAGGCGCGCGGCGACGGCCGGGTCATCCAAGGTCTCGGAGTCGATCCACTCGATCTCGACCCGGCAATCGTGATGCACGCCCGAGTGCCGGAGGGCCTCGACGACCGAGAGGTAGGCGTCCTCGAGCTGGACGTACTTGCCGACGAGCGCGATGCGGACCGTGCGCGTGGCTTCGCTAGCCCGGCGGGTGATCGTCTCCCAGCCGCTGAGGTCGGGTTCGGGCGCCTGAATTCCGAAGTACTCGGTGAGGATGAACTCGTCGACGCCCTCGGTGTGGAAGACCAGCGGCACCTGATAGATGTCCGGGACATCGCGGGCGGAGACGACAGCCTCCACGGGCAGGCTCGCGAACAGCGCGATCTTCCTCCGGATCTCAGGCGAGAGCGCGGACTCCGAACGGCACACCACCATGTCCGGGGCGATTCCGATGCGCCGTAGCTCGTTGACCGAGTGCTGCGTGGGCTTCGTCTTGAGCTCGCCAACGTGTCCGATGTAGGGCACGAGCGTGAGGTGGATGAACATGCACCGGCGCCGGCCGACGTCGACCGGAAACTGCCGGATCGCCTCCAGGAACGGCAGCGACTCGATGTCGCCGACCGTGCCGCCGATCTCGGTGATGACGAAGTCGACGTCCGTGGCCTCGGCCATCAACTTGATCCGCTGCTTTATCTCATCGGTGATGTGCGGCACGACCTGGACCGTCGCACCGAGGTAGTCCCCCCGTCGCTCGCGACGGATGACCGAGTTGTAAATGCCGCCGGCAGTGATGTTCGATGCCCGGCTCGTGTTCGCGTCCGTGAACCGCTCGTAGTGGCCCAGGTCGAGGTCGGTCTCGGCCCCGTCCTCGGTGACGAACACCTCGCCGTGCTGATAGGGCGACATCGTGCCGGGGTCGACGTTGATGTACGGGTCGAACTTCTGCAGCTGGACGTCCAAACCGCGCGCGACGAGTAGTCGACCAATTGAGGCTGCGGCGATGCCCTTGCCGAGGGAGGAGACCACTCCGCCCGTGATGAAGATGAAGCGCGTCTCGCCGTTGGCCATCGAATGTCCTTGCGATCGAGTCTAGCGGCGCCCCGGACGGTAGCTGAGCGCGCGGACGGCGTTGCCGGCGCACCTCGCGCGAGGGTGGAAATATCTCGACCTATGTGCGAGTTATCTCCCACGCTCGGGAACGTGGGAGATAACTACCGAATAGCGACAGGTATTTCCCACGCTTCCGCGTTGGATCGCCGCCGTCCGGCCGCGAACGCGCCTAAGCCGCCTTGAGCAGCTGCCGCGCGTGCCGACTGGCCACCCGATCGCCCTCGGCGGCGCCGAGCATCCGCACCAGCTCGGCGATGATCGCCTCCCCGCCGAGCTGGGTCACGCTGGTGGTGGCGGGTACGGTGCTCGCGTTCTTGGCGATCGTGAAGTGGCGGGTGGCGAGCGCCGCCACCTGCGGCAGGTGCGTGATGCACAGGATCTGCCTCCCATGGGAGAGCTCACGCAGGTGCTCGCCCACCGCCCGGGCCGTGTGGCCGCCGATGCCGGCGTCGACCTCGTCGAACACTAGGAGTGCGCCCGGGTCGGAGCCGGAGGAAACCGGGTCCTGGGAACCGCCTCCGTGCGCGACGCTGAGCAGCGCCAGCATCACCCGCGACAGCTCGCCCCCGGACGCGATCTCGCGCAGCGGCCCGAGGGGCATGCCGGCGTTCGTGCCGATCAGCATCTGGACCGTGTCGGCGCCCCGAGGACCGCAGCCCTCCGGACGCGGGGCCACCTCGATCTCGAACCGCGCATCCGGCATCGCGAGCTCCGCCAGTCGCTGGCGGACCGCGTCTGCCAAAACCGGCGCCGCCCGCTTTCGGTTTCGCCGCAGCTCCTCCGCCAGCTTTTCGAGCTCGGAGCGAGCCGCGGCCAACTCGCTCTCCGCCCCCGCGAGGGCCACCTCGGCGTGCTCGAGCTCCTCGCGGCGGGCGCGGCAGCGCTCGGCGTGCGCGAGCACCTCCTCGATCGAACCGCCGTGCTTACGCTCGAGACGGGCGAACAGCGCCAGGCGCTCCTCGACCTCCTCGAGGCGGTCCGGCGAACCCTCGACGTCGAGCAGGTAGGCGCGGAGCTCGCGACCGAGGTCCTCGGCGTCGTAGAGCAGCGCGTCGAGGCGTTCGGACAACTTCGCCAGCGCCGGGTCGATGCCGGCGGAGGGCGCCAGCGCCGCGCCGGCGCCGGCCAGCAGCTCGGCCACGCCCACGCCTTCCTCCGCGGAGATCGCGCCGGCGCCGGCGGCTGCGGCGAGGCGAAGCGTCTCGACATTCCGCAGCCGATCACGCTCGAGCGTCAGCTCCGAAGCCTCTCGCACGCTCGGCGCGGCGGCATCGATCTCGTCGATCTCGAACGCCAGCAGATCGAGCTCCCGCTCGCGCGCGCCGGCGAGCGCGCGAAGCTCCGCGGCACGGTCCTCGAGCCGGCGGACGTGCTCGTATGCCTCGGTCATGTTCGAGCGCAGCGCGAGCTGCCCGGCTCCGCAGTGGGCGTCGAGCACATCGAGCTGCGCGGCGGAGAGCATCAGCTTGCGATGCTCGTGCTGGCCGTAGAACGCGACGAGCCGGCGCCCGAGCTCCCGCAGGTCGGCCACGGTGGCAGAACGGCCGCAGACGTACGCGCGGGTGCGACCGTCCGCCCACACGCGACGGGCGAGCACGATCTCCTCGGCATCGACGGGGATCAGCTCCAGCCCCGGCGCGCCCAATTCCCCGTCATCAACCGACCACGCTTCAGGCCGGGCGAACACGCCCTCCACGTACGCCTCCGCGGTGCCGCGGCGCACGATCCCGTTGCGGGCCCGCCCCCCGAGCAGCAGATCCAGCGCGTGCGCGAGAAGCGTCTTGCCGGCGCCGGTCTCGCCCGTGAGCACGTTCAGTCCCTCAGCCAGACGCAGCTCGGCACGCTCCATCAGCAGCAGGTTCTCGACACGGAGCTCGTACAGCATCCCGCGGGGTGTACCAAGCGCCTCCGACGGACGGACCGCCGCCATCCAAAGGCGTCACCTTCTTCCCGCGCTATACAGCGCAAGAAGGCTTCACTCCGTCGGCGCGCGGGGCGATGCGGGGCCTCCGAAGCCTTAGGGAGAGGCGCGCGGGGCGGTGCCGGGCGTTCCGAAGCCCTAGTGAGCGGTGGCCAACCGCCCGAACTTCTCCCGCAGGCGGTGGTAGAACGTTGCCCCCTCGACCTGCGCCAGGCATCCCTGCCGGTCCGCGAAGCGCGCCTCGAGCTGTTCGCCGGGCGGCAGGGTGCACACCGGCCGGCCGTCGACGGTCACGTCGACCGGCTCCTCCTGCGAGCGGTTGTGGACGGTCACCACATCGGTCGGTGCGACGACGAGGGCGCGAGCGGTCAGCGAGTGCGGCGCGATGAACGACACCACGAATCCCTCGACGCCCCACGCCATCACCGGGCCCCCATTGGCGAGGTTGTATCCGGTCGAGCCGGCGGGAGTGGCGACCACAAGGCCGTCGCTGCGCACCCGCCCCACCTCGTCGGACCCGATTGCATAGGCCAGGTCCGCGACCCGGTTTCCGGGCTGGCGGTGCATCGACACGTCGTTGATCGCGAGCCACGCTCCCCGCGCCCCGCTGACCGCGATCCCGGGCAGGCGCAGCACCTCGAACTCTCCGTCGAACGCGCGCCCCAGCTGCGCAAATGCGGCTTCGCGGTCGATCGTGGCCAGAAAGCCGATCTCCCCGAAGTTGATGCCGAACACCGGAACGGCCGTGCCCGCGTACGTCCTCAGGGCGGTGAGGATCGTGCCATCGCCTCCGAGCGCGAAGCAGATGTCGACGTCGCGGCGAACCGGCGCGTCGAGCTCGACCGCGGGACCGGGCCGAAGCCGATGCTTGCGCGTCTCCTCGGCATCCAGGCGCAACACGGCTCCGGCCGCCTCGGCAAGCTCAACCAGCAGCTCGATTGCCGGCGCGGTCTCCGCCGGCCGGCGGTGGGTGAGCACCGTGGCGGTGCGAATGGGATTCAAGGTTCGACCATCCGGGCCGCCCGCTCCAGATCCTCGACTCCTCCCCGAGCGCCGTCGCTCAGCCACACGAACGTCTCCCGGTTGCCCTTGGGTCCCGGAAGTCCCGAGCTCGCGTAGTCGCGAACCGCAACCCCGAGCGCTGAAGCCGCCGCACCGACCGACACGAGCGCCCCCCGGCGCAGATTGCCATCCCGCACCACGCCTCCCTTGCCGACCCCTTCCCGGCCCACCTCGAACTGCGGCTTGACCAGCGCCAGGCAATCGAACCCCGACGAGGAGGCACACGCGAGCACCGCCGGCAATACCTTCGTCAGCGAGATGAACGACACGTCGATCGTGATCAGGTCGGGCGGATACGGAAGCTCGCCGAGCTCCAAGGACCGCGCGTTGCGGCGCTCGATCACCGTGACCCGCTCGTCCGATCGCAGCCGCCAGTCGAGCTCGCCATAAGCGACGTCGACGGCGACGACGTGGGCCGCGCCCCGCTGGAGCAGGCAATCGGTGAACCCCCCGGTAGACGCTCCCACATCGAGTGCCCGCCGGCCGGCCACATCCAAGCCAAAGTGATCGAGCGCGTTGGCGAGCTTGATCCCACCGCGCGAGACGAACGGGGGAGGCGCCGTGACCTCGAGCTCGATGTCCTCCGGCACCAGCTGGCCCGGCTTCTCGGCCCGCCGGCGCGTGGGCAGGAGGACCACGTCCCCGGCGAGCACGGATGCGGCCGCCCGCGCGCGCGAGGCGAAGATTCCACGCTCAGAGAGCAGCGTGTCGAGGCGGACTCGCTTCATTTGGTCGGGAACGGTACGTGATCGAAGTCACAGTTACGCAGCGGCGCTCGCACTTACCATCGAAGACCTCTCCTCCCTCCCGGAGCGGCCCGTCCCACACGGCGGGCCGTTCCTCGTAACGGCCCGTCCCACACGCCGGGCCGTTCCTTGGAGCGGCCCGTCCCACCAGACGGGCCGCTCCACGTTTTGGCGGCGAGGATTAAGCGACGCCGGTCAGATGCGCGACCGCGGCTTCGATGCGCTCGGCGATCCGCTCTCCGGTGAACCCGACCTCTTCGTGGAGGAGCTTGGGAGCGCCGTGGGTGACGTAGCGGTCGGGGAGCCCGACGCGGAGGATCCTCGGAGCCAGGCCGGCGTCAGACAGCGTCTCCCACACGGCGGATCCGAACCCGCCGGCCAGCACGCCCTCCTCCACCGTGACCAGCAGCTCGTGCTCGGCGGCCAGCTGGGCGACAAGTCCGGCGTCGATCGGCTTGGCGAATCGGGCATCGGCGACCGTGACTGAGATTCCGCGGTCGGACAGGATGTCCGCCGCGGCGAGTGCCTTGCCGGCGCCGGTACCGTAGCCGAGCAGCGCGACCCGCTCACCCTCGCGCAGGATCTCCCCGGTCCCGATCTCGATCACCTCCGGCCGCTCGGGGAGCGGAACCCCAACCGCCTCTCCGCGCGGATAGCGCAGCGCGATCGGACCGTCGTCATAGACGAGCGCGGTGTGCAACATGTTCACCAGCATCGCCTCGTCCCGCGGCGCCATCAACACGATGTTCGGCAGACAGCGCAGGTAGGCGATGTCGAAGGCGCCGTGGTGCGTCGGGCCGTCGTCGCCCACGAGCCCCGCGCGGTCCATCGCGAACACGACGTTCAGCTTCTGCAGGCAGACGTCGTGAACGAGCTGGTCGTAGGCCCGTTGCAGGAAGGTCGAATAGATCGCGGCCACCGGCTTGCAGCCCTGGAGCGCGAGGCCCGCCGCGAACAGCACGGCCTGCTGCTCGGCGATCCCCACGTCGTAGTAGCGGTCGGGCAGCTGGCTCTGGAGGATGTTCAGGCCGGTGCCGGAGTTCATCGCGGCGGTGATCCCGATCACCCGATCGTCGGCTCGGCATTCCCGCACCAGCGCCTCGCCGAACACCTGGGTGTACTGAGGCGGCGCGACCTTCGCACCCTTGGGTTTGGCCGCCTTCGCCGCCGGTGCCCCGTTGGAGATCGAGTTCGGCTTGGCGGCGTGCCACTTCTCCATTCCCTCCAGGCCCCCCTCCTCGGCGGGGGCGAAACCCTTGCCCTTGACCGTGGCGCAGTGAACGACCACCGGTCGCTCGGCCGCGAGTGCCTCGCGCAGAGCCCGCCTGACCGCCCGAACGTCGTGCCCGTCGATCACGCCCATGTAGGCGAAGTCGAGCTCTTCCCACCAGAGCCCCGGCGCCCAGAAGGCCTTTATCGATTCCTTGACGTGCGGCCCGAGCCGCTCGAACGCCGCGCCGATCCCGGCCGGAAGCTTGGTCAGGCCGCCCTCGAAGCCCTCGCGCGCGTGCCAGAGCTTCGGGTTGAGCCGCACCCGGTTGAAGTACCGTGACAGGGCCCCCACGTTCGGCGCGATCGACATGCCGTTGTCGTTCAGGAGCACGACGATCGGGGTGTCGAGCCCGCCGGCCTGGTGGACCGCCTCGAACGCGACCCCTCCGGTCATCGCTCCGTCGCCGACGACGGCCACCACCCGACCGTCCTCTCCGTGGCCGCGGCGCATCGCCTCCTTGATGCCAACCGCGTAGCCGATTGCAGTCGAGGCGTGGCCCGCGCCCATGATGTCGTGCTCGGATTCGTGGATGGCGCAGAACGGGGCCAGCCCACCGTACTTGCGGATCGTGTCCAGCTGGTCGCGCCGCCCGGTGAGGACCTTGTGGGGATACGCCTGGTGCCCGACGTCCCACAGGATCTTGTCGCGCGGGGACTCGAGCAGCGAGTGCAGCGCCACCGCGATCTCACAGGCGCCGAGGTTCGCTCCAAAGTGGCCGCCGATCTCCCCCACGGTGTCGATGATGTGCTCGCGCACCTCCTGGGCGAGCGCCTGGAGCTCCTCGTCGCTCAGATCGTGCAGGTCGCGAGGATGCTCGATTCGTGCAAGAAGGCTCGTCATTTATTTAGAAGCTCCGGGTGGCTATGAAATCGGTGATCTGTTCCAGCTCGGCGGCGCCGGCAGGCGCCGCCCGGGCGAGGGCTGCCCGGGCTCGAGCGTGTGACTCTAGGGCGAGCCGGCGCGCTTCGTCGAGACCGAACTCGCTGACGTATGTCCGCTTACCCAGTCGTTCATCGCTGCCCTGCGGCTTGCCGAGCGCCTCCTCGGATCCGGTCACATCGAGGATGTCATCCACGATCTGAAAGAGGACGCCCAATTCGCCTGCAAATGTGCCGAAAGCGGAGATTGTGTCAGGTTTGTCCGCCCCCTCGAGCTCCAGGACGCAGGTGATGCTCGCGGCGATCAGGCGGCCGGTCTTGAGCTCGTGCAGCCGGCGCAGGCCCGCCGCGCCTTCGAGCGCGGTTTCCGCCACGTCGATGTACTGCCCACCGACCATGCCCTGGACGCCCGTCGCCCGGGAGAGCTCACGCGCGGCGGCCACCAGCCGCGCCGGCTCGGCCTCCTGCTCTGAGAGCAGGAGCGCGAACGCCTCGGCGTAGAGACCGTCGCCGGCGAGGATCGCCACGTCCTCGCCGAACACCCGGTGGCAGGTCGGGCGCCCTCGCCGCAGGTCGTCGTCGTCCATGGCGGGCAGATCATCGTGAATCAGCGAGTAGGTGTGGATGAGCTCGATCGCCGCGGCCAGCGGGAGGACCGTTTGCGGGGCCCGGCCGATGGCCACCGCGGTCGCGAGCGTCAGCACCGGCCGGATCCGCTTGCCCCCCGCCAGCAGCGAATAGCGCATCGCCTCCTCCAGCCCGCGCGTCGGGTCCTCCGAGGAGAACTGCAGGGTCTCCAGGTACCGGTCCACCTCGGCTCGGAGATGCTCGGGGTACGCCGGAGCCAAGACCGCGGCGGTCACCGTCCACGCACGCCGTGGCGTCGCGGCGGGGCGACCGATCCCGGAAAGCGGGCCCTCATGGCGCTGGAAGCGGAAGCTGACCGGGGAGATCGGGGAGCGGCTCGAGCGCCGCCCGCACGCGCTCATCCACCTGGGCGCTGGCCTCGCCGGCCAGGCCGGCGCACTCTTCGATCGCGGCCAGGACGGCGTCTGGGTCGAGTTCTCCCGCACGCAGCCGCTCGGCGGTCTCCTGCAACCGCTGAGCGAGCTCAGCCAGGGCGTCAGTCACGGTGTGCAGACTACAGCCGGCACGGCGGGAGCGGCCTGCTCGACGGCCCTTATCAGAACCTCAACAATGCCCCTATCCCCTGGAACGGCCCCAGGTCGGGGAAGTAGCGGATGTTCATGACGTCGGCGTCCTGGGCGAGCGCCGCCTCGACCGCCGCTTCCCGCAGGTGGTCGACCTCCTCCATGTGGGTGCCATCCGCGGGGCACTGGTCATGCCCGTCGAGCGAGAGCAGCCCGCAGCTGGGACAGCGCGCCGCGTGACCGTCGAACGCCGGCTCGAGCAGCAACGTTGCGACGCGGCGCTCGTTCAGCGCCTCGATCGTCTCGCGCGGACCTCCGGTCGCGCGGCCACCGCTCCCGATGCCGGCCGCGAGCCGGTCGAGCGCGACCCGCTCGATCCTCTTCTCGTTCTCCGCGGCGAGCTTCGTCATGGCCGTCCGGACCTGCTCTTCGGTCGCGCTGCCCGCATCGACCTCCACCCGGCCTGGCACGACTCGGGCTCGGACCTCGTCGCCAAGCATGGCCTCGAAGCGCGGCACGATCTCCTGCGGGCCCCCGATCGCGAGCCGATCGAACCGCTCGGCGCGCCACGCCCGACGCACCAGCTCCGCCACGCGCCGCAGGTGGTCGTCGGTGTCCTTCTCGATGCTGCGCTCGTAATTGGCCTGCGACCACCCACCCTGATCGTGCTGCCCGGGGGTGTCGTCCTCGAGCCGCTGGCGCTCGCGGAGCTCGGCCACCTGACCGGTCAACAGGCGCGCCGAGCGGCGACTGACCAGAGCCACGCACCACCTCGGCTCGTCCATGGCCCCCACCAGCGGCTCGATGTAGGCAGTCGGCTCGATCACCACCCGGGCCGGTGTGGGCTCGCGGAGCTGGACGGTTTCGAACAGGCCATCGCGGCTCGAGCAGAACACGGCCAGCGCCCTCGAGCCCTGGAAGGGCGGCTCTCTCGAGTTCAGAAACGCGTCCAGGCGTCGGAGGTCCTCGCGAAACGCAGTGCGGTCGGCGTGGCTGAGCCCCGCGTCGCGATCCAGGTCCCGGGCCGCCTCGTCGATCAGGGATCGGATCTGGACCGCTCGCGCGGGCGCGGTGGCAAAGCGCTCCGGGTCGAGGTCCAGATACACGCTGATCACCGGGTGCCCCGGCCGATGCTTCGCCAGCCGCTGCGCTGTTTGCGCGACGCCGTCCACGGGTCCTCCACGATACCCGCCGCAGGCGGGCTCCGAAACGTCCCTGGACGTCAGTCGGCGGCGTCGAGAGCGGCGTTCACCAGGGCATCGGCGCCCGCGTTCTGCGCGCGCGGGACCGTCCTGATCCGCCAGCGCTCGAATCCCCCGAGAGCGGCCACTGCCTGAGCGTGCAGGGCCTTCATGTCCGGGTGCTTGACCTTATAGGCGCCGGTCAGCTGGCGGGCCACGAGCTCGGAATCACCTACCAGCTCGATTTCGGTCGCCCCCAGAGCTTTCGCCCGCTCCACGCCGCGTAGCACCGCGCGGTATTCGGCGACGTTGTTGGTCGCGGTGCCGATCCGCTCGGCCACCTCGTCGAGGACCTCTCCGCCGGGGCCCGTCACGACGACCCCGATCGCGGCGGGGCCCGGGTTGCCCCGTGCGCCGCCATCGACGTGCACGACGAGCGTCGATGGGGTCAATCGGTGGCCAGCTCGGGAAGCTCGCCCGTCACGCGCGGGCGCCGGCGGTCGCGCACCGCGCGACTGCCTCCCCCCGACGAGGTGCCGCGCCGCGAGGACTTGCGCCGGTCGACGATCACCGTCACGTTGGGGTCGTCGGCGTAATAGGCGGTGAGCTTGTCCAGGAGCTCGTCGGCGAGCGCCTCGGGAACGACGCAGTAGATCACGGGCGGGATGCTATTCAGGGCCCCCTGAACCCGCCATCGAACCTTTGTCCAACCTTAAGTGGCCCCGTCGCAAATTCGCTCGCATCCGAGCCGCCCCGAGCGGGCGCCCGGCTTCGTCCTCAGCCGCTCGCGTACTTTCCAAGTACGCCACGCGGCCTGCGTCCTCGCCGGTCATCCGCCCGTGACGACTCTCGGTGCGGAGCGAACTCACGACGAGGACCACTCAGCCGTCGAACAGGAGCGCGCCGTGCTCATCGCAGACCGCGTTGGGCCTGCGCTCGTGCCCCGGCAGCTCGTCGAGTTCATAGCCCTGTCCGACCACGCGCACGTCGGGCATCTCCTCGGACAGGTCGACCTCGTAGCGATACCAGCACAGCTCCCAGGATACGGTCACGTTGACGAGGCTCGGCCGCGCGTCGACCGGAAGGACAGCCACCGTCGGCACGCCCAGGGACCTGGCCACTCCGGCCACAGTGCGGGGGTGCACGGACCCGTTGAACACCTCGATCGCGGAGACGACCTTGTGCTCCGGGCTTGAGGGAACGGCGCGCACGTGGCGGGGCTCGCGGACCCGCTCCCGCACCCTGTTGGAAACTGGGAGCTCATCCCAGCCGACAGCGCTGGGGGCCTCGGCGACCACCGGAGCGCCGTCCGGCTCGGGCGCCGGCGCGCGGCGCGATCGCCAGCGCCCGAACAGCGACCGCCGCCGTTCCGACCCGGGGTCCTTGCCTCCATAGTCGGGGACGGTCCCCTCCCGCAGCCAGCCTTCGTGGAGCGCCCGGGGGACACACAGGTCGCAGACCGATCGCCGCGCGCCGCCGTCCAAGTAGGTCTCGGCTTGCTCGCCGCGCAGCAGGGTCCGCCCGCACACATCACAGGCGGTGGCGGGGAGCGAGGTCCGGATGTCCTTGGTGGTCACGACGGCGCAGGGTATCGGAGGGCGTGGATCGAGACGCCGCCGAATCGTCCAACGTCCAGCGAATTAAGGGCCCGCGACGGGATATCTGACGGTCCGCTCGGGCTTGCTGCCCGCTCGGCATCCAGCCTCGCTTTGCTGGGCCGCGCCCGAGTCATCCGGCTGGCCGGGATGACTTCGCGGACGCGGCACGATCGTCCGGCTCGCGTAGCTCTGCTACGCGTCGCCGTCCGCTCGCACCGCTCCACTCGTCCCCCGACCGCCCCGATCCCGTCACATATCTCGTCGCGAACCCTGATCACGCCTTGACGGCCTCCTTCTCCGCCCGGGCCTCGTCCACGACCTTGCCGGCCAGATGTCCGGGGACCTCTTCGTAGCGCAGGAACTCCATCGTGAACTCGCCCTGTCCGCCCGTGATCGAGCGCAGGTCGGGCGCATAGGAGAGCATCTCAGCCATGGGGACCTCGGCCTTGATCTCGGTCATGCCGGCCCCGACGGGCTCCATCCCGAGCGGCCGTCCGCGCCGGGAGTTCAGGTCGCCGATCACGTCGCCCACGGCGTCCTCGGGGACACTGACCGTGACCAGCATTATCGGCTCCAGCAGCACCGGGCCCGCCTGCTCGAGGGCCTGCTTCATGGCCAGAGAGCCGGCGAGCCTGAACGCCATCTCGGAGGAGTCGACGGTGTGGTATGACCCGTCGTACAGGCGGACGCGGACGTCCTTGACCGGGTAGCCGGCCACGACGCCCTCCTGCATCGCGTCGAGCACGCCCTTCTCGACTGCGGGGATGAATCCGGAGGGGACGACCCCGCCCTTGATGGCGTTGACGAACTCGAACCCGGCGCTCGGTTCGAGGGGCTCGATCTCGATGTGCACGTCCCCGAACTGGCCGCGACCCCCGGTCTGCTTCTTGTGGCGGCCGTGGGCCTTGGCCGGTTTGCGGATCGTCTCCTGGTAGGGGACGCGCGGGGGCTTGAGGTGGACCTCGGCGCCGAAGCGCGACCTCAGCCGCTCGACGATGACCTCGACGTGGACCTGGGAGAGACCGGCGACGATCTGCTCGGCGGTCTGGGCATCGCGGTGCAGGTCGATCGTCGGATCCTCCTCCTGGAGGCGGCGCAGCGCGGTGAACACCTTGTCCTCGTCCCCCTTGCTCTTGGGCTCGACGGCGAAGGCCATGACCGCCGCGGGGAGGTTGACGGCCGGCATCGTGATCGGCTCATCGCGCGCGGCCAGCCAGTCCCCGGCTTTGGTCTCCTTGAGTTTGGCCACGGCGCCGATGTCGCCCGGGCCGAACTCGCCGGTGTGGCCCGTGTGGCCGCCCTCGAAGGTCACGAGCTGTCCGATGCGCTCCTTGGTGTGGGTGCGGGTGTTCAGCAGCTGGGAGTCCTGCCGCATCATGCCCTGGTAGACCCGGAACAGGTTGATGCGCCCGGCGAAGGGGTCCGCGCGGGTCTTGAACACGTACGCGAACAGCTCTTTGTCGTCGACCGGCTCGAGCGTAAGCTCCCCGACCTCGAGGCCGCCGTGCTTGACCGGTGAGGGAAGGTCGTCGACGATCGCGTCGAGCAGCCGGTTGGTACCCAAGTTCCGGGTGGCCACCCCGCAGGCGACGGGGAAGATCGCGCCGTGGTTGGTGCCGTCCTTGAGCGCGGCGACGATCTCGTCGTGGGAGATCTCCTCGCCCTCGAGGTAGCGCTCCATCAGCGCGTCAGACGATTCCGAGACCTCGTCCATCAGCTTCTCGCGGTACTCCTGCGCCTGATCGGCGAGCTCGTCGGGGATCGGAACCTCGGCGCTGTTGTCCCGGCCGGCGCCCTCGTAGCGATATGCCTTCATGTCGACGAGGTCGATCACCCCCGACACCTCGTGCTCGAAGCCGATCGGTATCTCGGTGGCCACAACGTGGGTCCCGAACGCGGACTTCAGCGACTCGAGCGTCCGGAAGAAATCGGCGCGCTCGCGATCGAGCATGTTGACGAACACCAGGCGCGCGAGGTCCAGCTCAGCCGCCCGCTGCCACAGGCGAGTGGTATGCACCTCGACGCCCATCACCGCGTTGACCACGAAGACCGCGGATTCGCACACGCGCAGCGCGCCCAGCGCGTCGGCGACGAAGCTCGAGTCGCCGGGAGTGTCGATCAGGTTGACCTTGCGGTCCTGCCATTCGAACGAGGCCAGCGCGGCCGAGATCGACATCTGGCGCGCCTTCTCGTCGGCCTCGGAGTCCGAGACCGTCGTGCCCTCCAGCACGGACCCGAGCCGGTTGATGACCCCGGCCTGGAACAGCAGCGCCTCGTGCAGCGAGGTCTTGCCACTACCCCGGTGGCCGACGAGCGCCACGTTGCGGATGCGGTCCGCGGGCTTGTGCATGCCTTCTCCTCTCTGTCGTGATACCTGCACAGGCGACATTACCGGGCCGCGCTTCGCGCGGCGTCCATGGGACCGTTGCGCCGGACATCCGTGTCCGGCGGCGGGCACGGATGCCCGCCGCAACGGTCCCATGGACGCCGGCGCCGCAGGCGCCGGCCCCTATTCCAATTCGCTCGAGAGCTTGGAACGCAGCCGCAGCACGGCTTTGGTGTGCAGCTGCGAGACCCGCGACTCGGTGACTCCGAGGACCTCGCCGATCTCCCTCAAGGTCAGGTTTTCGTAGTAGTAGAGGGCGATGACGAGCTTCTCGCGCTCGGGCAGCGCGGCGATCGCGTCGGCGATGCGGTCGCGTTGCAACGCTTTTTCGACCACCTGCTGGGGATCGGGAGCGTCGCTGTCGGGAAGCGTGTCGATCAGCGAAACCTGGTCGCTCCCGCCGTTCGAAGCGGTCCACATCTCGTCGAGGGCGACGATCGTCGAGTTCGAGATCTGCAGCAGCGCGTCCTGGAAGTCCTCGATCGACATGTCGAGTTCGGCCGCCATCTCCTCGTCCGTGGGCGCGCGCTGGAAGCGAGCCTCGAGCTTCATGTTGGCCTTCTCGATCTGGCGGGCTCGGGCGCGCACGGACCGCGGGACCCAGTCGAGCGTGCGGAGCTCGTCGATGATCGCCCCCCGGATCCGGGTGATCGCGTAGGTCTCGAACTTGATCTCCCTCGAGAGGTCGAAGCGCTCTATGGCGGAGATCAAGCCTCCCAGCCCGTAGGAGATCAGATCGGCTTCCTCGACGTGAGCGGGCAGTCCAGAGCCCATCCGGCCGGCGACGTACTTGACCAGCGGCGAGTACGCGACGACCAGCCGCTCGCGCGCGCGCTCATCCCCGGAGGACTTGTAGCGCCTCCAGAGGTCCTGCAGCTCGATCGCTTTGACGTTGGTTTGCGTGGCTACCCCAAGCGATGCTAGGCCCGCGGATGGGCGTGCGCATAGGCGGATCTGAGCCGCGCGGACTCTACCCGAGTGTAGACCTGGGTCGTCGAGATGGTTGCGTGGCCAAGCATTTCCTGGATAGCGCGCAGATCCGCGCCGCCGTCGAGCAGGTGGGTGGCGAACGAGTGGCGAAGAGCGTGGGGATGGACATGCGCGAGGGCGGGGGCTTGGGCGAGCGCCAGCCGGGACCAGGCGCGCAACCGCCGCCGTACGTCGGAGGTGCTCAGGCGACGGCCGGACTTCGAGAGGAACAGCGCTTCTTCGGGCCGCGCCGCCTCCAGCGCGGGGCGCCCGCGGGCGAGGTAGCGCTCGAGGGCGCGCCCGGCGTGCTCCCCAACCGGCACCAGCCGCGTACGTCCGCCCTTGCCCTCGACGCGAACGGACTCCGAGTCGAAGTCGATCGATCTCAGCTCGAGCGAGACCAGTTCCTGCGCCCGGAGGCCGGATCCGTACGCGAGCTCGAACATCGACCGGTCGCGCAGCTCGAGTGGCGTGTCGGCGGGAATCCGGTCGAGCAGCGCGGCCACCTCGGCGGCCTTGAGCACGCGCGGCAGGCGCTGGGGGCGCTTTGGCGAGCTGAGCAGCTCGGCCGGGTTCTCGGAACGCACGCCGATCTCGACCTGGACCCGTAACAGGCTCCGCAGCGCGGCCAGCTTGCGCGCCACCGTACTCGGCGCCGCGCCCCGCTCGGTCAGGCCTGCGGCGTAGCGGCGGAGCGCACGGACGTCGATCGTGGCCGGCTCGAGATCTCGTGGGGTCGCCCACCGTGCCAGCTGCCCGGCATCGATCGAGTACGCGGACCGGGTCTTCTCCGCGACGGCCCGGCGGCGAAGATCGTGGTCCAGCGCTGCCAGCGCCGCTCCCCACGCCGGGGTGATGACCGCCGGCTGGGCGCCGTCGCGGTCGCTTGTGGGCTGCCCTGCGGAGTACATCGCGTCGGCGCTATTCGCCGGCGGCATCGCCATGCCTGCCCCAGCGCGGCGGGATCCGCCGGCGCCGGCTACGCGACGACGCTGACGAGCGTCCCGATCGGCGTGTACGGGTACACCTGCGATGCCTCGTCGTACGGCATCTCGACGCAGCCGAGGCTCTGCGGGACCCCGTAGGACCCGCGGAGGAAGCCGTGCAGGGCATCTCCGCCGTTGAAGTAGCTGACGTAGGGGACGCCCGGATCGGAGTACGTGCTCCCGTCC
>JAFASF010000128.1 GCA_019244745.1 Solirubrobacterales bacterium
GGTCTCATCCTGGGCTGCATCCACTCCCCGGCGGGAGACGGGCCCGGACGGGCCGTCTTCCGACGGGGAGTACTCCCGCCGAAGGCGACGTTAAAAGCACCGGTCCGTCTTGCGAGCGACCGCAAACTGTCGCCCTGGCAAACCGGCCGGATGAGGGCTCGGACCCCGCTCCACGGAGGCACAGAGCGCTGGTTCCCGATCGCGGAGCGCACGCCCGGCCACGGCAGGACTCCCTCGGCTGCTCAGTCTTTGCGATCGCGTCGCTGCCGCAGCGGCTGGCTCCTGGCTCGGTGGCCGCGAAGCCTAAAACTGACGCGACCGCGCCCGAGGGTATCTGCCTGCTCGTCGACGGCTAGCACCGCGTCGCCGCGGAGTTGCGCTTCGTCGGCTTCGCACTCGTCCGGGCCGGTCGGCGGCGGGCGACTGCCTTCGTGGCATAGCGGTAGCCGGCCACGACGGCCGCTGTGGTCGAAGCGATCGTCGCAGCTGATGCCCGCCCGCAGTCGAAAGCGGTCGCGCGCGGGGGCGTGGGGTGGCATGGCTGGTGGTGTCCGATAGCAGTGACGCGCCGGGGCCGTTCTGGCGCTCATATCACTGCCCCTTCGCGAGCAGAGCAGCCGCGCCGCGGACCGGCGTGCCGGCCGTTTCTGCGGGCGCAAGAGGGCGCCGAACCTCCCCGCCGACTGTTGTTTCGATGCTGCGCCGCTACCTTCCGTCCCGTCTTGCTTCGTCATGGTCGTGCCAGCAGGCATTGGACTGCTTGCAGGCGCGCGACCGCGCTGCAAATCGCCGGCTGGCGCCCGTGCCTGGGGGCAAGCACTCCACCGACCGCTTTGACGGGTCATTGCTGGTGACCCAGCTGGCTCGCCCGAGGCGAGCCACCCGGCAACACCTCGGCGGTCAGGACACGCGTCTGGCCGGTGACAGCGCCTTCGTGCCTGAGCGTCTGCGACGCGCGCCCGGGTCCGCTTCGCTGTTCGCACGAGGTCTCGCCGTCGGGCTGTGGACGCCGCGTCTCCGACGTGGTCGACAGCGTCGTGGTCGTCGAGCTCGCGCTGCCCTGGCACGCCGCCGCCCGGGCGCGCGGCGCCGCGCGTGTTGAAGGTAGTTAGCGTTTCCGTGGCGGCGCTTTTCGCGCCCGCTTGGGGCGTCGTTCGGCTCGAAGCGCGCCGCTCGCGGGCGTGTAGATGGTCTCGTGCCCATCATCCCAGCGGATGCGATAGCGAGGCGAGGGCTCGCCATGGAGGACTTCCTCAATGACGCCCGGACGGGGTCGGCGATCCGTTGACTCGGACTCAGCCACGACGCGTTCGCCGACTTCAAAGGCCATAGCTGCCGCCATCGTACGTGCTATCCGAGCAGAGCGGCCGTCAGTCATCTGCCACAACGCGGTCGCGCCCGGTTCCACCGCCCGACGTTTGCTTCAAACGCGCGCCGGATCGGAGACGGGTGCTGGCTTGGTCGAGTGAGGGCTGGGCAGGATCAACGATTGACGATCAACGGGCAGGCTCTCCGCCGAGGGCCCTGAGAGTGTCGTCATTTTGATCGAGGAGCGCTCCGGGTTCCGCGCCGACGGGCGGGTTCTAGCGGGCGTCCTGTTGACGACGCCTGAGAACCTGTTGCTGCTCTCGCGCGGTCCGCTGCTTGCGAGCTTCCCGGTGCGCCCGCTCGTTCCGCTGGGCGATCTCCTTCCTGAGATCGTCAAAGGCCGCCTGCGAGGTTGATCGTCCTGGGCCGGGTTGGAGCTTCTGCTTCGTCATGCGCTGCACTCCGCGTCGCTCTCAGGGAAAACCAAGCCACTGCGAGAATGCGAGAGCGCGGCACTCAGCGGTGGAGGGTGCGTCTGTCACTCTACTCGGACGGAGGTTGGGGCCGACCGGCTGCGGGCGGCCAGCCCCACCCAGATCGCGGGGGCGAGCGAAAGCCTGCCGGCTTGATCGGCATTGGGAAGGGCGGGTTTGGCGATCGTTGGGCTGTGTAGATGCCGCTGGCCCGTCTAGCGCGTGAGGCTGTGTCGAGCATCGGGGTCATGCGCGAAGGGCGGCTGCATGCGGCGCTCAAGGCGGTACTGCGCGGCCGGGTGACCGCTTGGAGGTGCCTGTCGGCCGCTTCGTGATCGACCTGGGTGGTGCAGGTGGAGCTCGTCGAGGTGCAGATCGGTGGCTTCGCCGCGTTGGGACAGGCTGGAGGCGCTGCTTGACGAGCACCGTGTTCGGATCGTGCACCCGGTAGCGGCCCTGCGTCGGATCGTGCGCATCGACGAGCACGGCGAGGTTGCGTCGGGCCGGTCAGCCCCGAAGCGCGCGACGGCAGTAGAGGGTTAGACGAGCTCGTTGCGTTTCCGTCGCTGTTGACCCCCCCGAACTTGACGATCGAGGTTCTGCGGTTGCGCGAGGACCACGTCGGCGCCGCCCGAACGCTCGCCTCGCGCGGACCAGGGATCCAGGCGAGCGGCAGCTCGTCCACGTGCTCGACCGAGTCGAACTGCGCAATCTCAACGACGTCTTAGAAGTGCTGCCGACCCTTCCGCCCGAGCCGTTCAGCACTCGCGACCTGGCTTCGCTGCTCGGCTGCAACATGCTCGTGGCGCAGCGGACTGCCGACTGCCTGCGCGTCATCAAAATCGTCGAACCGGCCGGTAAGCGCAGCCGCACCCCACTGCACCCACGAAGCCCTGAGGCAGCGCGGCCCACTTGATCGACGAAGAGCGCCTCCCTAGCGAAGGGAGGCCGGGAAGGCGTCCTACGGGGAACGTTGGCTTACGGCGACAGCGTCGCCCGGTCGACTGCGCCAGACCGCCGCAAACGGGCGATGAGATCACCGATCTCGCGCAGCCACTCATTCTTCTGGCCCCCGTCGGCCTCGCCCCAGACCTCGCGCAGCTCGCTCTCCGCGCGCACGCGCGACACCGCATCGACCGCCTGCTCTATCTCCGAGTCATGCGGTCGATGGGGGTTAGCGTCGACCCAGCGTCGCACGCGGTCCGGCAGACGGGCGGGTGCCTGACCGGCGCAAGAGGCAAACAACTCCGCCGCCGCGATCGCCTCGCACGACGCATCGAGCTCAAGATGGTCAGCGGCGCCCACGGCGTAATCGAGAGCAGACGCGATCACAGCACCTGGATCCACCGCTTCCTCGACAAGTAAGAACCAGTCACCGGCGGCGTCATTCTCGAAGCTGGCGGCACCCCACGCTCCCACAGCGAAGAACGATAGACCGCCGGATCAACAGTGGCGATCGACTCGCAGGCTCTGCCCGGGGGCTCCTGGGGTGTCGCAAGGATCGACGAGCGGCCGCCGGGGAGAGGCCGACGCGACTGCGATCGCCGCCGACGTTCGCACGGGGGCGCTTTCAACGCCCGATCGGCGCGACACCCAGAGACTGGAGCGTGACTGCGTGACGCAGAACGCAGAAATCGCGGCGGTCGACTGCGGCTGTGGTTCGGATCGCAAATCGTCCAGACGGGAAGAGCGCGCACGGTGCTGCTCAGCCGTGCGGTCAGTGGTGCAAGCCATCAACCTGGTCGGGCTGCGCGACCACGCGATCTGGCTGGTCGGCGGAGCGACGGTCCCGCTGCGTCGTCGTCGCTCCCAGCCAAGCTCACAGCGAGGGGCGTCTAGTTCGGTGCCTGACCCCGCTGGGCGCAGATCCGGGAGCGATCTGGACGTCGTCGCGCAGCGTTTGGGCTTCGGCGAGGTTCTGGAGCTTCTTGAGCGAATGGTGTTCGATCTGGCGGATGCGCTCGCGGGTGACGTTGAACGTGCGCCCGACCTCATCGAGCGTGCGCGGGTGCTCCCCGCCTAGGCCGTAGCGGAGCTCGAGCACGCGCCGCTCGCGGTAGGACAGGTTCTCGAGCGCGTCTCGCAGGGCTTCTTTGGTGAGGCTCTCCAGGGCGCGCTCGTAGGGAGATTCGGCGTGTTCGTCGGCGATGAACTGGCCGAACTCGGACTGCTCCTCGTCGCCGATCGGCTTCTCGAGCGAGATCGGCGCTTGTGCGAGGCGCTTGATCGACTCGACCTCGTCGGGCTCGATGCCGCTCACCTCGGCGATCTCCTCGACGGTCGGCTCGCGACCGAGCCCGGTCAGCAGCTTGCGCTCCGCGCGCCCGATCCGATTGAGCTTCTCGACGATGTGGACCGGGATCCGGATCGTGCGCGCCTTGTCCGCGAGCGCGCGGGCGATCGCCTGGCGAATCCACCACGTGGCGTACGTCGAGAACTTAAACCCCCTGTGGTAATCGAACTTCTCCGCCGCACGGACCAGACCGAGCGTGCCCTCCTGGATCAGGTCCAAGAACGGCAGCCCCTGGTTGCGGTAGTTCTTCGCGATCGAGACCACCAGCCGCAGGTTGGACTCGACCATCTTCTGCTTGGCGTCCAGATCCCCCCGCTCGATCCGCTTGGCGAGATCGACCTCCTGCGGAGCCGTCAGCAGCCGCACCTTGCCGATGTCCCTAAAAAACAGCTGCAGACCGTCGGTCGTCTCTTCTGGCTTGAGATCCAGCGCAGGCCTGCGGCGGGTGCGCCTCTTCGGTGCGCGGTCGATGTTCAGGCTCCCCGCAACTGCTGGGTCGATTTCCTCGACCAGCTCGATCTCACAGCGCTCGAACAGGCCGTGCAACTCCTCGACGTCGGTTTCCTCCAGCCCGACCTCGGCGGTGACGGTCGCGATCTCGGCGTATGTGAGTACCCCGACCTGCAGCCCGCGCGCGATCAGACCCTTGACCTCTTCAAGCTCCTGAAGATCCGCTACTGACATCCGGTCGCGTTTCGCCAGGCCGCGCGGCTCAAACCGGGCTCACGTCGCGGCGTGGCGTGCCGACCACGTCGAATCGCGAACTTTCGCCCGGCGGAGCCGTTCGCGTCGATGACGCCCGTCATCGACAGGCTGCAGAGGGCACGGCGGTCGCGCCGTCGCCGCGGAGGGAGCAGCGCGGCTGACGGCGAACCGCGGCGGCGGCAGCTCACGGCCTCGTCGCCCGCGCCGGGAGCGCGAGAGAAAGCTTGTACGCGTGAGCTCATAAACCGCGCGTCGCAACGTTCGAGTGCGCGCTGCACTCGTGCGTGCCTTGAGCTCGCGGCCAGCGATGACCTCAATCTGCCCTACTAGCCGGCCCGCGCTCGGGCAGCCGCCGTGCGACGCGCCGCCACATAACCCCACTCCTCGGTACGCGAGGATTTCACCCAGGTCGCAGACCGGCTCCAACAGCGAGCCGCAGACGGGGCATAGGTCCCCGATCGGCTCAGCTTCGCTTTCCGTGGTGTACACGCGCGTCTGCTTCCCAGACCGTTGGAATGCGGGATCGGGATCGTCTCCTAGTCGTGACCTCGCGTGAGGTACGCGAAGCGGGCATCGCTCGGACCGACCGGGTCTGCTTTGGCGCGGGCGCCGAGAGCTCGCCGGGCGTTCAGACGGCGTTGCGCATAGATCGCTGAGGAGAGCTGCCGCGGCCCGCGGTCGCGATTGCGTTCGCCTCGTCTGCGCGCTGCCCGGTCCTGTCGAGTGTGCGTCATGGTCTTCAACCCTTCGTGTCCCTCTGTTGGGTTCGCGCCGAAGGGAGAGGACTAGAACCCCCGAGCGTTCAGTCAGGTTGGCCCGCGCCCACCGGGCCGGTTGGGGTAGCGGCCGTGGAAGCAGGTCACCGGCCCCGCAGTCAAAACCAGTAACCCCCGCCTCTCGCCTCGTGGCACGGTTGCGCCGTCGGTGGCAGTCGGGCGGAGGATGAGAATCCTGGCCGCAGGGCCAGCTCGTGTTCGACTGTACTCCTATGGCCGGCGCTTGTGTGAGCGGGACCTAAAAAGTTTGCTCGGGCTCGTCCCCGCGCGCGGGCTCCGGCGGGTTCGCCGCCACCGGCAGGACCCTCTGCACGTACTTGGCCCAGCCAGGATGATTGAGCGAGATCGCGACACCAGCAGCCCGCACGGAGAAATGTGGTTATCCGCTCACCGGCTCCCGAGCCCCAACACACGCAGGTTTCGCACTTGCATGACGAGACTCCGTTGATCAATGTCCGCCTGCCCCGGCGGGAAGGTGCGACAGCAAGCGGGCGTACCGCTCCTCGCTGACGGCGAGATCGAGATCTCCGAGGAGAGCGTCTAGATGGCCCGCGGCTGCGTTCGCTCCCGGCACCCCGTCTCAACGAGGGTTAGACGGTTCGCGCGCTTGAGCAGCGCGCGCACGTGCCCGCCCGCGGGCAGGGTGGGCCACCGGCGCGGGTCGCGCAGGCGCGCCTTCAGCGCTCCCAGGTCGGCGGGTCAGACCGTGAGGCCTCAGGCGCGCCGTCGGACAGAATGATCCCCGCCACCCGGGGCGCCGCGCTGGCGTGGATCGCTAGGCTGCCCGAGCGGCGTGGTGCGGCCCTGGTTGGCCGCTGGTAGGGTCGAACGTTGGCTGTTGACCTACGCACGGATGGTGACGACTCGCCGCGCTCGCCACTAGCGCGAGAGGCTCGGCCGTCAGCTCTTCGCGGTGCATCGCGAGTACCGCGCCCAGCTCGAGCGACGGCAAAACCCCTTTCGCGTCGTGCCGTAGCCGGCCGTGCGTCGGCGCCTGGGCCAAGCAGTCGCTGCCGTGGCACGACCGGGTGCCCGGCGAAACGGTGCGCGGCGCCGTTGTCTTCGGCGGCTGGTGGTCGGTGTGGCGCCGCGCGCCTATAGTCGGAGGACATCCGGAGAGGAAAGCCAGGCATAAGCGCCCCTGCCAGCACGCCCCTGCAGAGCAAGTTCGGCCCCATCGTCGCTGACGCCGCCGGAACCATCACCGTTCAGGACGCGAGCGACGTCCTCCAGTGGTCGCGCCTTCGTGTCTGCGAGCTGCTGAACCCGAGCGCCGGGCGTGTGCTGGTAGCCGACGTGCTGGCGCTCAAATCCTCCGTGCAGCCAACCGAGCTCGAAGCGCCCTCCGCGGTCAAGCTCGTCCGCTAAGGATGCGGGCGATGACGCCCGCGAGAAGAGCGGTGGCTGCGAGTCGCGGGACCTAGCACGCGCCAACCCAGCACGACCCAGATCAAAGGTTGCGCCGGATCCGCTTCGCTTGAACCACGGTGCGAGTCGGGCGCTGGCAGGGACGCCGTCGAGGAGGAGTGGCCAGGGCTCGGCTCCTGGCGCGCCATGCCGCGACGCGCACTTCTGGATCGGAACGATTCCCGGCACGTCGGCGTGGCAGCTCGGGCCCGCCGACGAGACGCTCCCGGTTCGTTCCCAGCGGGCGTGTGGATTCGGGTCTCGGGGTTTTCGCTCCGGCAGCCGCGGCCGGCGACACGCTCAGCAGCAACGACCGGCGTCGTCGAGGTGCCCGGTAGACGACCTGAATGTCGGCGAGGAGCTCAGCCCGCGTCCCGTCGAAGCCGGAACACGGCCGGCGACTTGAAGCCCTCGATCGGGCGCTCGCCGACGCGTGCCGGGCGAGATGTCGTGTTGTGAGAGCCGGGGTGATGGCGGGGTGGCGTGGTGGCCCGATGGCGGAGCGCAAGGACCTCGAGTTCACCTATTCGCTCATCGGCCGCATGTTCCGGCTCAGCCTCGGAGAGCTGGCGGATTTCAGCGGCGCCAAGTACGACGGCGACTTCTCGCTCTCGCTGGAGGAGGCCCAGCGGCGAAAGCACGAGTACGTCGCTGGGTGCATCGGGATCGGACGCGGTCGGCGGGTGCTCGACCTCGGCTGCGGGTGGGGGCCGTTGCTCAATTTCGTGCGCGAAAGAGGCGGCGAGGGGGTGGGGGTGACGCTCTCCTCCGCGCGGATGAAGTCCTGCCGCCGCCATGGCCTCGACGTTCACCTCCTGGATGCCCGCAAGTTGGGCCGCGACACGTTCGGCCCGTTCGACGCCGTCGCCAGCTTGGGCGCGTTCGAGCACTTCTGCTCGCCGGAGGACTACCGCGCTGGACGCCAGGACGAGATCTACCGCAGCGTCTTCGCCCGGGCGGCGAGCGTCGTTCCGGCCGGCGGCCGCCTGTACCTGCAGACGATGGTGTTCGGACGCAACATGATTCCGATCGATGAGGTCTCGATCGACGCCACGCCCCACTCGGACGCCTGGTACCTCGCGCTGATCCAGCACCAGTTCCCCGGGTCCTTCCTGCCCTTTGGGTTTGAATGGGTGGTCCGCTCCGCGGAGCCGTACTTCCGCCTCGTCGAGAGCTCGAGCGGTCGCCTGGACTACACCGAGACGATCAAGCATTGGCGCGCCCGCTTCGGGACGCGGACTGTCCGCAAGACGCTGATGAAGATGCGGCTCGTCCCGTGCTACCTCACCAGCCGCGAGTTCCGACTGGCGTTCACCTCAGGCGTGAGCGCCAACAGCGTCTGCTTCGAGCGCGAGCTGCTCGACCTCTTCCGGCTCGTGTTCGGTCGCCGATGAGCAGCTACCGGCCCGGGAAAGGGCTCGTACAAGCCGCGCCGAAAGCGCGTGCCGCCACGGGGCGGACGCGTTGAGACCCGTGAAGGAGTCTCCACGTGGGGACGCGATCCGGTAACCGAAGACCCCCAGACATGCAGCGGGAAACGGAGCCTCTCGGGGGCCAACACCATCACCTGGCGACGGGCGTTCGCCCGATACGCCGTCAGGGAGTGGACGCCGGCGCGCCGACCGGTGAGGTCGGGCCCGTCTGCAGCCGCCCGGCGCGAGCCTGGCGGAATGTCACCAGCCGCCCGCGCTCCTCGTCCCAAAGCTTGAGCTTTACGCACCTCATCCCGTCCCACAGCGACAGGCTCGGGACCTGCTGAAAAACCGGGTATGCGTCATGCGCGGGCTGCAAGTTGTAATTCGGGATCCGGGTCGAGAGGTGGTGGACGTGGTGCAGGCCGATATTGCCGGTGAAGAACTGAAGCACCTTCGGCAGCCTCAGGTACGAGCTGCCCTTCAGCGCCGCCTCGTCGTAGCTCCAGGAATCAGAGCTCTGCCAGTAGGCATCCTCGAACTGGTGCTGGACGTAGAACAGCCACACACCGACGGACCCCGCGAGCAGCGCAGACGGCATCTCGACGAGCACGAAGCTCTCCCAGCCCAACAGCCAGCAAAGCAACCCGATCACGGCCGCGAGCGCGAGGTTGGTGCGCCAGACGCTGCGGCGAATCCGCAGCCGCTCGCTCCGCGAGACGAACCGAGGCGCGAGAATCATCGCCCAGGTAGGCCCCAGGCCGAACATCACCATCGGGTTGCGAACCAGCCGGTAGCCGAGCCTGCGATGCCGCCGCAGCGCCTCGTACTCGGCGACCGTGAGCGTCAGGAGGTCCCCGACGCCCCGCCGGTCCAGATCGCCCGAGGAGGCGTGATGGACGGCGTGCTGGTGACGCCAGCGCTGAAAGGGCGTGAAGACCAACAGCCCGCACATGACGCCGAGCCACTCATTCGCCTTGCGCCACGGCAAAAAGCTGCCATGGGCGCAGTCATGGAAGACGATATACGTGCGCACCAGGAAGCCGGCGGCAGGCACCGAGACAGCCACAACGAGCCAATCCGAGACGCCAAGCAACAAGTACATCCCCACCATCAGCCCTAGGTACGGGACCAGCGACGTGCCAACGTCAAGCAGGCTGCGGCCGAGGCGGGGCCGGGCGTAGGGGGCAAGGACGGCACGCCAAGAGCACGCCTTCCGGAAGTCGATCGTACTCGAGGGAGAGGGAGTCGGGGCTGAGGTATCGCTCATTTGTGCTGGGCCTTCCGTCGGCAAAGTCGGGCTTGAGCTCCGCGCTCTACGGCGGATCACTATTGCGGCGCTGAACCGAGCCCAGACCCGCGCTGGGCGTTCCGCCGTCCGGTCCACCCTCACACTAGACGGCGCGAGTAAGTTAACGGCCAGTCGATGCAGAACTCTAACTCCGATCCGTCTCAAGGAAGCCTTACCACTCCTCGCGACTTCTCGGACGCGCCGTCCCTGACAGCTTTGTGGCGACAATTGCCCGATGTGATCGCGACCAGTGCCCTTTGCTTGGCCGATGCAGCAGCGATGACCCACCGTGCTGGTTTTGAATAACGGGGCCCCGTGTCTGGTGCGCGTCTACTGCTCGCCGATCCTGAAGCGGACGCGCACCCGGTCGCGGACGCCGGTCCAGCCGGCTGTTCACTCAAGATCGATAGCCGAACATTCACCGGGCGCTCACATCCGCGATCCGGACTAGACGCTCGTGGTCGGCTTAGGCCCGGGAGCGGTCTTCTCTGACGATCCGAATGTTGCTCGTACTGGCTTGCAGCCGCTCAAACGCCCCCTCCAGATCCGTTGGGGCACGTTGCGTTGACCAACGTTTCCCGACTTGTCGGACCTCGCCCGAGGCCTCCAGCTGTCGCAGCCTCCGAACCGTCTTAGTCTGATTGAGCCCGGCGGCCTTCGCGATCCGCCCGGTGGAATGCTCACCCCGCGGCAGCTCGCGCAGCACCTTTTTCAGCCGATCTTCGTGCTGCCTGGGTGGGTGACTGTTGAAGGCTGTCGTCGGCGAGGCGGGCGCCGCAGCAGCTCCCCCTCTCGCTCGAGCTGGCGGCAGGTCTCCATACCGGGCTCGGCAGGCGGCGCACATCACAACCGCCTCGCGTCCCTCTGGGCGGACACCGCTGAACCGGCGCCAGTTACGCCCGGAGCGGCAAACGCTGCAGCGGCGCCCGGCGCGGTCGATCTCGATCAGGTCCTCGGCGTTCATTCGCTTCTCTGTCTCAGCATAGAACGCGGCCTGCGGCTTGCTCCAGGTACGCTCGCAACGCGGTCGTCTGAGCGCCTCATCACATGACGATCACACCCGGCGTCAGGACCGCAGCCGCAACCTCCGGACTCTCGTGTGGGGGCGTCCGCGGAGCCAACGCTCACCGGTTGCAGCGATGATTGTGATTCCCACGATCGTCCAGCGCAGTCTGTCGACGCCGGGCACGAGTAGCTGAGCGACGGGTTTGTGCGCAGCCGAAGGGTGAGCGTCACATGATGGTTCGTGCGGCACGCTCTGTGATCCAGTTGATGCTGCCGATCCATCCGACGACGGCGCGCGCTCCGGCGAGTAACCAAACGCGACGGGCCATCGACGCTACGCTGGGAGTCGCACGACGAGACCGAGGCCGACCACAAGGGAAGCATGAGCGTGCCGAGCCCAATGAGGCCCAGCGCGAAACCGCGCCGACGATCGACCACGCCAGGGACCATGTCCCGAGCACGCGCGTTCGCGAACGGCGTACCCGGTCAAGACGCACCACGGCACCGGCGCGCTGTGAAACGACCTCGGCGACGAGCGCTCTCCTCGACGGCTGACGCAGCTGTCAGGGTCGCTCGCCGCGGGCGCAGGCGGGGACGCGGGCGTTAGGACCGCGGGTACGATGCGGCTCTATTGAAGATCAGCGGCAGCACTCACTCGCCGTTGGAGAGGCGGATCGCGGCTCTGAGCGGCTCGAGACCGGGCTGCAGGGCGGGCGGTGAGCTGGATCAGCGGCACGATTATCCGTAGGAGGGTCAGATGCCTGGACTATCCGGTCGCTTCTCAACACTCACGAAAGCCAAGATCTCGCATCTGCTCGACCACGCCGAGGATCCGGCGGAGACACTCGATTACGCCTACGAGCGCCAGATAGAGGATCTGCAGAGCGTCAAAAGGGGAATCGCCGACGTCGTCACCGCGAAGAAGCGTCTGCAGCTTCAGGAGCAGGAGCTCCGCCAGCAGATCGACAGGCTCGACGGCCAGGCGCGGGAAGCAATGTCGGCGGGACGCGACGATCTCGCCCGTGCAGCGCTTGAGCGTAAGCAGCTGATCACCGGCGAGGCCGGCTCGCTTGACCAGCAGGTCACAGAGCTCGAGTCAGAGCAGGACAAGTTGACCCAGTCCGAGCAGCAGCTCCAGGTGAAGATCGAGCAGTTCCGCTCCAAGAAGGAGGTCATCAAGGCCCAGTACTCCGCCGCTGAGGCGCAGGTGCACATCTCTGAGGCGGCGACAGGGGTGGGAGACGAGATGGCTGACGTCGGGGCGGCGATGCAGCGCGCGATCGATAAGACCGACCAGATGCAGGCACGCGCCTCGGCGGTCGAGGAGCTGCAGGCAGCAGGGACCTTCGAGGACCTGACTGCGCTCGGCCCCGGTCAGGACGACGTCGACCGCCAGCTCGAGCAGCTCGGTGCCAAGAGCGCGGTTGACGAGGAGTTCGCCAAGCTCAAGGCTGAGATCGGCTCAGGCGCCCAGCAGTCAGCGCTACCGGCCGGGCCGTCGGCCGCCCGGGGGGAGGCGCAGTCCTCACAGGCCGACGGCGGGGGCGTGCCGAAGTCGGGTTAGGACTCGGCAGAAGCGCTCGGGAGCGGGACATGATCCCCTCCCCAGAGCAGGAGCGGGCCAGGGCGGGACCTGCCGGCGTTCGCGAGATGCCTACGCAGTCCGGGCGTCCAGGCGGTGGCCGTGGCCGTCCCGCGAGGAATGCCGGCGTCTAGGGTCGTCCGGCGGGCGTGCGGACGGCGACTACTCGCCAGGGCTGGTCGTCCGGTCCGTCGAGGGCGAGTGTCCAGCGCTCGGTGAACGTGATCGCCCGCGACTGGCTGCCGGCCACGACCGCGGCCGTGTCACGATCCTCGAGATAGCGACGGCCGGCGAGTTCGACGTCGATCGTCATCGTCGCTGGCTCCGACGCGGGATCGAGCGAGACGATCGAGATGTGACGCACGTCGAGGCCGCGCACGACGAGACGTGTGCGCTCGCTTGGGTCGCCGGGATGCAGCAGCTCGCGCGCGGCGTCGGGGTGCGATAGCCCCAGAAGCGCACCCTGGTCGCCGTCGACCGCGTCGGCCCAGGCAGCGACGGCACGGCGAGCGGCGACCTCGAGCACGTCGGGGGCGAACCTGCCGTCGGCCAGCGACAGGTCGAGCGCGGCGGCACGTCCATCACCGTTGAAGTCGAGATCAGCGACCTCCGCCAGCTTCGTTCCCTCCGGCACGGCGTCTTGCACCGCCCCCTGCACCAAGGCCTCGTCGCGCATCGCCTGCTCATCGTCCCATGGGGTGACGACGAGCCCCTCGCTCAGCCGGTGAGCCCCCTCGCCGCCCTGTTCGATCGACTGCAGGATCCAATGCCCGTCGCGCTTGACAAGCGTCCAGAACTCGCGCACCCGGCTCGTCTCGCCAGCGCCGTCGACTCGCCCTACGCGCTGTCCGGATGCGTCCTCGACGTAATCGCGCAGCCTCGCCTCGACTCGGACCACCACCCGGTCCGCGCGATCGTCGCCCCGGTTGATCAGGCCCACGTACTCGATCGACGGTTCGCCGAGTGGCTGCACACGGTTGTGCCAGCCCTTCCGATCGAAATCGTCCAGACGGCGCTCCCACTCCGCCAGGAGCTCCGGCGCGACAAGCCCGCGCAGGCGGACGCGGTCGCGAGCGTCCCACGCGGACTGGATGTCAACGAACAACCGGGCTGCCTGCAAGCGAACCTGGTCGGACGCGAACGCCGCGTCGTCCTCGGCCGCCTCGGCCGCGGCGAGCTCCACGCGCCGCTCACGCTGACCCACTCTCCGGCGCGAGGCCGCACCCGCGCTCTGCTGACGGCGCCACCACATCATCAGCCGGGGGAGCACGAAGAGCACCACCACCAGGACCAGGATGAACAGCAACACGCCGCCGCCGCCACCGACGGGAATGAAGAAGAAATGGCCGTGACCGAACCCGCGGCCGAAGCTACCGCCGCCGCGGCCGAAGCCGAATCCCGAGCTGCCACCGCCGGCGCGCGCGAGCGCGTCCGGCGCAGCGATGAGCGCCACCAGGATCGCCGCCGCGGTCGCGTTCAGCGCACGCCTCATACCTGCACCGAGCGAGCCAGCGGCTCCACCGCGGGTTCAGCCTGCGCCACGCGCTGGTCGGCGAGATAGCTCGAGCGCACGAACCGCCGGGTCGCGGCGTGCTCGAACCCAAGCGCGTACGCTGCCCGTCCGAGCCTCGCGAACCCGTCCGGATGCCAATAGCGGACGATCGGCGGGTGGGGCGCACGTACCGGCCGACCATCAGCACCTGGACTGGAGCCAGACACGGTCACGTGCTCACGGGCGGGCTGCTCACCCATGAGCTCAAGGCTACCGAGACCGACTTCTCGCTTAGAGCGGTCCCGGCTGACGGGCTGACCCGCCCCAGCGGCAGCCTCAGCCGCAGCGGACGACGAGCCGCTCGCGGCGCCCAGCGCCTCTGCGGGGATACTCGGCCAGCCACCGCCAGCTCCGACTCGGCTCCCCAATCGCCAGTGCTGCAAAGGCCTCCGGCGCAGAGCTGCAGCTCCACCCGGGCGCGCGCGCCCAGTCAGGGATCGCAGCCCGAATTCCGCTGCCCAAACGACCGAGCTCACTGCTCCCCCCACGCTCACCCAGCAATCGCGATCTGCGTGCCGTCAAACCCGACGACGCCTAGCGGCTTCACGACCCAGTCCAACCCAATCGACCGAGCGGATTCTGATCCACGGCCCCACCAGCCAATAGAACCCGTCACCTCCGCAATCGCGTGCAAGCAGCGTTCCGGACGCGGCCCGGGATACGGCCGCTCTGGGACGAGAACAGCACCACGTCGGCGCCAAACACGGCGCTGCTACTTCCATGCGGAGGAGCCACGCGGGCCCCGTGACCGCTTCAGGTGGTGGCTGTCGGGCAAAAGTTGCGGGGTTGATCGCGGTGCGCTACGGGCTGACCGCTGGCCGCGGGATCGGTACCGCGAGTGCGCGTTTGCCCCGGTTCAGGCTGCCAGGGGGGCGATCCGGTGTTGGTGGAGGCGGAGGAGGTTGTGGGTCGCGGTGATGAGCCGCCATTCCGAGCGCACGGCCGATCTCCCGCGTCGATGGAACCGGTAGATCTTGCGGTTGAACTTCGTGTTCGCGAACACAGGCTCGACCATTGCCTGTCGGCGCTTGTAGAGATCCTTGCCGCGCTCACTGTTCAACGCACGACGCATGAACGCGTACATCCCGGCGTGTCTGCCGGGTCTGACGCCGTGGCGCTTGTGCGCGTCAGGTGGGACCAGCACCGGGATCCCGCGCCCAGCCATCCTCTGCATCTGCTCGGTATGCCAGTAACCAGCGTCAGCCAACACCACCTCGGGAGTGCCAGTAACCCCAGCGTTGGCCAGTTCGGTCTCGGCGGCTTGCAAAACCGGTTCGAGGTTCCCAGCGTCCGGGTTCACCACACAGATCTCGGCAGCGATCACCATGTGCTGCTCGTTGACCGCGGCTTGAGCGTTGTAGCCCTGCAGGAACCCGCGCGTCTCGAGCATGTTGCGCGAGTCCGGATCGGTCAGATTGATCTCCCCGGTCGGTTCCTCAGGCGGGACCCACACGGGGAACTTCCGACCCTGTCGCCGGCCGTCCTTGCGCACCCCGACCGCCTTATATGCCCTGTACGCGTCGTTGGTCTCAACCTCGACCTGGAGGTTCTGCGAGAACCGCCGCTCGACCTCAAGCAACCTCGCAACCCGCGAGCCCGGAACCGGACGCGCCTGCTCCTTGCGGTGCGCGTCCGCCTGCCTCCGGGCCGCTTGCAACCATCCCCGCTGCCCCGAGTTACGGGTCACGATCTCGGCCGGGTCCAGCGTCAGCGGAATCCCCGAGCCCTCGAACCCCGCCGCAACCACCTCATCAGCGTCAGCATCCTGCTGCAGCTGCTGCCGGGCGCGCTCGGCCTCGAGCGCTCGCTTGGCCTCGCGCAACGCCGCCTTACGCCCCTCGGCGGTGCGCAGCTGCTCGGGCAGCTCATCGCCACGGGCATCGCCGTAGAGCTCGTCCTCCTCAGCGTCGACCCTGGCGGCCTCCGCCAAGATCTCCCGAACGATCCGCTGATACCCGTGATTGCGCTCCTGGGAGGCGTTGGCCGACATCTTCGTGCCATCGATCGCGACCACCCCAACCCTCACCAGCCCGGCACGAGCGCACACCGCCAACACATCACTGAACAGGTCGGCCAGCGCCGTCTCATGCCGCTGGCGGAACTCCGCGATCGTCGAGTGATCAGGCTTCAGATTCGCCGCGATCACGCGATAGGCCACGTCCTCCACACACGCCCGCTCGATCCCCCGCGACGAGCAGTTACCCATCGCATACGCGTACAACAACAGCGCGACCATCATCGCCGGGTCATACGCCGCCCGACCCTGCCCGTTCGCACGATAAGCCCCATAGAACGCGTCAAGGTTCATCTCCTCGACCGCGCCCAGCACGGTCCAAACGAGGTGATCCTCCGGCAACCACTCCATCAACGACGGCGGCAACAGAAACGTCTGGCCGCGATATTGCGGTAGGGACCGCCGTTTTCCAGCGGCCCCCCGCACAGATCCCAGCGTGCGCCTTAACGCACTGGGCTCTTGCCTTGGGTTCTGGCGTCGAAGCGCACGTCTGGCCATGGATGCAGGATTCGGGGGATCGGTAGCCAGTGATCGGCGATGCGACGCATCCGGGTCCAGTTCACGCGGCCTCGCTGGCCGCGGCGGCTGAGCGCCCGCCTCCAGTGCCGTGTGACTCCGTTGCGGAACGCCGTGATCGCCTGGCTGTTGTCGGGCACGGCGTAGTAGGCGCTGTGCCCACGTACCACGCTCCGCAGCCATTGACCTTGTTCGGCTATCGGTAGGTGCCGGCGTCGCATCAGCCCGGTCTTGACCTCGCGTAGCTTCGCCCGCATCCGCTTCTTGCTCGTGACCCGCTGCAGCTTGAACCACCCGGCTCTCGACTTCGCGCTGATGTGCGTGAACCCGAGGAACTCAAACGTTTCAGGCTTTCCGAGGCCACGCGCCTCACGGCTTTGGGCAGCGAACCGCCCGAACTCGATCAGCCACGACTTCTCGGCATGCAGCCCCAAGCCGAACTTCGCGAATCGCTCGCGTAGTGCAGCCCAGAACCGCTCAGCGTCGCCACGATGCTGGAAGCCCACCACGAAGTCGTCGCAGTAGCGCACGACGATCACCTCGCCGCGCGCATGTCGACCCCGCCAGTGGTCGATCCAGAGGTCGAACACGTAGTGCAGGTAGACGTTCGCCAAGAGCGTTGAAACTGACGCTCCTTGCGGCGTCCCCTGATCGGTCTCCGACCATTGCCCGTCCTCGACGATTCCCGACCTGAGCCATTTCTGGATCAGGTGCAGGACCCGCCTGTCCGCGATTCGGTGCTCGAGGAACTTCTCAAGCCACGAATGATCGAGGCTCGTGAAGTAGTCGCGGATGTCCGCGTCGAGCACCCAGTTCACCTTCCTGCGCTTGATTCCGACAGCGAGCGAGTCCAACGCTTGATGCGGTGAGCGCCCCGGCCGGAACCCGTAGGAGAAACCGAGGAAGTCCTGCTCATAGATCGCTTCCAACACCGCGACCAGCGCCCGCTGGACGATCTTGTCCTCCAGCGAGGCGACGCCGAGCGGCCGCAGCCGCCCGTCGGCCTTCGGGATGTAGCTCCTGCGAGATGGCCTCGCTCGGTAAGCGCCCCTGTGGACCCGGGCGTGCAGATCGCGAAGGTTCGCTTCGAGATCCTGCCCATAAGCCCGCCACGTCACGCCGTCGACGCCCGGAGCCGCGTCCGGGCGGATCGCCCGATACGCCTCCTCCAAGCGCTCCACGGTCACGTGATGCAGAAGCGCGGTGAACCGCGCATCCTTGTCCTTTCGCGCCACCTGGCGCACGCGGCCCAGCTCGCTGCACACGCTCAATCCGGCTCTGCGTCCGGGGCGCGTTTCACTGACCGCGTTTCCCTTGGCCGGCCCCCTTTCCTCCACCACCTCCGCGGCCACAACAGTGGCGTTGTTCGGCGGCTTCGCAGGTACTACGGGGCCGTCTGACTTCCCACGACCGTGCATTGAGGGGTTACGGCCTAGACCTTTCCCTCACGACCCGCCCGATCGGACGAGTAGTCGCGGGACCTCCCGGTTCTCGCGCATGAAGATTCCGTACGTGCCCAGGTTCTCAGACCGCGCGGGGTCCAGCAGCGACTCGCGATATCGCCCCTGCCGATGTTGCCTTCCGCCCGATGTGACGGCGTCGGCACCCCGAACCTTATTCAACTTACGCGGCTCAATAGCCCAGCCCGCACGTACCCCTGTCAACGCTTCGCCCGCGCCCTCACGAGCACGAACGCATGACTCGGGGCCGACGTGGATCGCTACTCCTTCGCCGTCGAGCTCTCGCATCTCTTTCTCCATGCCGGTTTATCCCGGCGCACCACACG
>JAFASF010000138.1 GCA_019244745.1 Solirubrobacterales bacterium
GGCCTTCAGCCTCCTCATGTCCCTGTGCTGGATAACCCCCCGTATTGGGGGCAGATCCAGCACACCTAGGCGGGGACCGTAACCGGAGGGCTCGGCCCGCGTCAATTGGCCGGTGGCAATCGGCTCCGCGGGCTCGGGCTCCGCCCACGCCCCGCGGTGCCGGCGCCCGCGTCAATTCACGCTGGCCACCGGCTCCGCCGGCTCGGGCGCCGCCCTCGCCCGGGGGTGCCGGCGCAATCGGTCGTTTGAGATCAACAGCGCGATGCCCAGGACCAGCGCGGTGACGGCGACCATCAGCCAGATCGCGAGGGTGAACGATCCTGCGGCATCCCGGGCCAATCCCAGGAGGGCCGGTCCCGCGGAGGAAAGCGTGTAGCCGGCGCCGAGCATCAGCGCCGCCATCGCGCCAACGTCGGCGGGGCGATCGGCGACGTCGAGAGGCATCAGCATCAACGACGGGAACAGCAGCCCAATCCCGCCCCCGATCAGCACGGCCCATGCCCAGCCCGCGTCTGGCGCCAGGATCACCCCCAGCAAGCCGGCGAGCTGCGAGATCGCGCCCGCCCCGAGCCAGAAGCGCCGAGAGCCGAACACGTCTCCGCGAAAGGCCAGGAACACGCCGACGGGGACCGTCACCGCGTTGACCACGGTCAAAAGCGCGCCCGCGCTCGCGTGGCTCCAGCCGCGCTCGGTGAACGAGGACGGCAGCCAGGCATTGACCCCGTAGTAGGTGATCGACACCAACGCAAACAGCGCGACGAGCAGCCACGCCACGCCCATCCGCAGCGGCAGACGCGGGAGAGACCCGGCCGCGGCCACCGCGCGCCCTCCGTATCCGCGCGTCAGCGCGATCCACACCACCACCATCGCGGCCGTGAACAGCGAGAACGCGGCCAGCGAGTCGCGCCAGCTGCCAAACGCGTGCTCCAAGGGCACCGCCACCGCCGCTGCGACCGCGGCTCCGAGCCCGATACCCGTTGTATAGGCCGAGGTGCCCAGGACTGGACGCCGGGACCACGACTCCCTGACGACGAGTGGCATCAGGCTGCCGGCGACCGCTATGCCAATCCCGATTGGCAATGTCAGCAGGATGACCGCCGCCGGCGGCTTCGTGAGCACCCGCGCCATTCCGAACCCCGCGATCAGGGTCAACGCGCCGGCGATCGTCCAGCGTGTTCCCGCACGCCGCGCGATCAGAAAGGCCGCCGGCGCGAACACTCCCATGCAGAGCAGGACCACGGTCGACAGCAGGCCCGCCACCGAGTGCGATACGCCCAGGCTGCGCCGGATCGCGGAGAGCAGCGGGCCGATGCCGACCAGCTGCGGACGCAGCGTCAGCGAAGCCAGGAACAGGGCGGCCAGCAGCATCAGCGGTCGGTGGCCGTTCGTGGGCCTCACGTATAGGTTTATATACAGGCGGCGTCAGTGAGGGCGCCGCGCCGGCGCGGCCCAGGCCACGATCTGGTCCGCGGTGATCGGGAGCGCGGTCACGCGCACGTCATACGGCGAGAGGGCATCTTCGATCGCCGCGCTGAGGATCGCGGGGGTGAGCATGCGACCCCCTTCGCCCGCGCCCTTGATCCCATAGGGCGTATACGGCGATGGGGTCTCCTGATGCGCGACCGCGATCGTAGGGACATCCATCGACGAGGGGAGGTGGTAGTACTCGAACGTCGGATTGCGGACCCGACCCTTTTCGTCGTACAGGTACTGCTCGTACAGCGCGGTCCCGAGCCCCTGGATGGTGCCGCCGATGACCTGGCCGTCGAGCGTCTTCGGGTTCACGATCGTCCCGGCGTCGTGCACGGCCGCGTATCGCAGGAACGAGAGCTTCCCGGTCTCGACGTCGACCTCCACGACCGCGATGTGCCACGCGTGCCCGACGAAGGGATAGAAGATCCCGAGGTCGGAGCGATCGTCGCTGGGGAGCGTCGTGAGCGGGTGGTCGTAGGTGCTCTGCGCCGCCAGGCCGCTCTCCATGTCGGGCGGGAGATCGAGCCGGAACATGTAGGCCGATAGCGCGATCTCGCCCAGGGTGAGCTTGCGATGGGGCGAGCCGATGACGCTCACGCCTCCCTCGCGGAAAACGAGATCGTTCTCGGACGCCTCGAGCTGGTTCGACGCGATCCGCCTGATCTTCTCCTTCACCTCCGAGGCGGCGCCGGCTACGGCGCCGGCGACCATGACCGTGTAGCGCGAGCCGCCGGGACCCGTGCCGGGGAGGGCGTGCTGGGAATCGGCGTAGGTGACGACCACGGACGCGGGGTCGACGTCGAACTCTTCGGCGACCACCTGCGAGACGACGGTCTCGGGGCTGTTCCCCCAGAGGGACTGAGAGTGCAGGGTGACCACGATCTGCCCGGTCGGGTCGATCTGGATGCTCGCGCTCTCCGGGCTTGCCGTGGGCGTGAACTCGGGCTGGTCG
>JAFASF010000189.1 GCA_019244745.1 Solirubrobacterales bacterium
CGTGGGAGACCCAACGATCCAGCAAGTCGATCATCGCAGCCATGAACGGCCCGAGGTCGAGGAAGTCGATCGAGCCGGCGGCCCCGGCCATGCCGGCATCGAAGTGGCTCACGCCGCGGAGCTCGTAGGTGCGGTGAGCGTCGCCCAAGCCCTTCTCGCGTAGCACGCGAGTGTTTAACCGTTTGGCTTCGCGATAACTCACCGGGCGGTACAGCTGGCGGGTGATGTCGATCTGCGGCCTGAAGCGCTCGCGCTCCTCGGCGGTCGTCAACGAGACATCCGTTCCCTCGTCGATTACCACCGGCACGTAGAGGCCATTGCCGGGGTCATCTAGGAGGAAGCCATCGATGACGGCGCTTCCGTCAAACCGGACGTTGGCGCCGGAGTAGTTGACGACCCGACCGGTGATACCGCCCCCGGAATGGCCGTAGTAGTACGTCCGCTCAGGCGCAGCGCCCATCGCCGCCTCGACCTCGCGCCGCGCAAAGGCCGCCAACGCCACGGCCAGTCCCGCGTGAGCCACGTGGGTGGTGCGGATCACCCGGCCGTCGGCGAGGATCGCCTTGGAGAAGCCGCCGGGAGGACGCACCGCGTCCTTGCGCAGCCATGCCACCGCGTAGCCACGGTCGATCATCACTTCGGTGAAGAGGTTGGCGCCGAGGCCCGGTGTGACCCCGGACGGATCGCGCGGTACCAGCGTTCCCGGCGCCGCTAGCCCTTCGCAGTCTCCGGCATAGCAGGCATCCATGTTCATATAGGCACAGGACCCGTGCTGAATGAGAAACAGCCGGCCGTTCCAATCCGCCCGGTCGGCCGGGCACATCAGCAGCATGCCGGCGCCGTCCGCCGCCTCAAACCGGCCGCGGGCCGGCATCGCCGGGCTCGTGTTGCCGCTACCGGAGCCGAGAGGCAGCGGGTAGGGCTTGTCCGGGTCCACCACCAACAAGTCCTCCTGCGGAAGGCAGAGACTGGGGACGTCGTACAGCCAGCTGTACCGGTCCGGCGCGAGCTCGGGAACCGGGCCGCGAAGCACGACACACCCGTCAACAAGCCCGGTGAGGGCCAAGTCGATCGAGCGGAATGGCCGCCCGTCGGCACTGTGCACTTCTGACTCCGTCCGGCTCTCCACCACGATCGAGCGGACGATTGCCTCAACCCGGCCGGCGAACCCAGACTCAACCGACACGTCGATCCGTCTCGCGGCGGGGATCCTCGCCTCTTCGGGGCTCATGGTGTCGTGTACGTCGTCGAGGCGGGGCTGCGTCGCGCGGGGGTTCTCGCGAGCCTCAACCCGTGCTCCTGCTTGAGGGGGCGCGATCGTATACCAAATAGGCTCTGGGGACCCGCCGGCCAATGTTAGGATCGGCCGCCAGTCGCCGCTTGACGAGAGGAGGTCGCAGTGAGCCGTGATGCCGGAATCGTCGTCTCGGGCGAGTCCGTCCCGTGGTTCGAAGTCGCCGATGGGATCGAGATGAAGGTGCTGCACCTGGGGGACGACCTGCCGACCTGGACGGTGCTGATCCGCTTCCAGGCCGGCGAGCGGCTGCCGCACCACATCCACCTCGCTCCGGCTGAGCTCTACATCATCGAAGGTTCGGGAACCCACCGCGCGACGGGCGACTTCAGCACGGGGGACCACGTGTTCGAACACACGGGTGCGCGCCACCAGCCGACGACCTTCCACGAGGAGACCGTGTTGTTGATGGTCAGCTATGGCCCGGTCGCGGTCCTGAACGAGACGGGCGAGCTCGACTGGATCATGGACGTGGACTTCTTCAAGCAGCAGCTCGGCCCGCAGGCGACCGCCGCGGTCACGGCATCCGCATAACCGGCGGGGCCGGTCACGCGGACCGGCCCCGCCGCAAGACGCCGCAGCTGGACGGGTCGGCTCTCCGAAGGCGAAATCGTCAGGCTGTGTCGGATGGACTCCCGCCGCCTCGAGCACTTTCTCGCGGCCTTCCGCCATGGGAGCCTCGGCCGTGCCGCGGCGGAGCTCCACATCAGCCAGCCCGGCCTGAGCAAGAGCATCCGCCAGCTCGAGCGCGAGCTGGAGGTGAAGTTGTTCGAGCGCACGCCGATGGGGCTGCAACCGACCGTCTTCGGCGAGGCGCTCGCGACCCACGCCAGCTCGGTTCAGTCGGAGCTTGACAGCGCGAGCCGGGAGATCGCGATGCTCCGGGGCGCGGCCAAGGGCGTTGTGAGGATCGGGGTGACGCCAAGCGTGGCCGCGAGCCTGATGCCCGTGTTCGCCGCCATCGGCGTACCCGGCGGGATCATCGCCTACATCTTCTCCACCTCTCAGACGTTCCTCGACGTGCTCGCGATCGCAGGTGGCCTCGGCACGATGGTCGGGCTGGCGGCCTACCCGGACGGACTCGCAGCTCGCATGGCCTACGACGCGCGGCGGCTAAGAGGCTGGTTGAAGGCCCGCCTCGCCCGCTATCTGCCCTTCGCCTCCGGCCCATCAACCGCGCCCAACCTGGAGGCGGGGCAGAGCATCGCGGCGGTCCGACGTTCGGAACACGAACTCCGCGTCGATGGCCTCGAGGTGCGCTTCGGCGGTGTCGTCGCGCTCGACGGCGTCTCGCTGTCGGTGCGCTCGGGGGAGATCTTGGCCCTGATCGGCCCCAATGGGGCCGGCAAGACGACGCTGATCGACGCCGTGACCGGGCTCGCCCCCTGCCACGCCGGGACGATCTGCCTGGACGGAGAGCGCATCGAAGCCTGGCCGGTGGCCCGCCGGGCCCGGGCAGGAATCGCGCGGTCATTCCAGTCACTCGAGCTGTTCGACGACATGACGGTCGAGGAGAACCTGCGCGCCGCGGCCGAGCGCCCCGCGTCCTGGTCCTACATCGGGGATCTCGTCCGCCCGGCGAACCCGCCGCTGCCCGTTCCCGCGCTGCGAGCGATCGAGGATTTCCGCCTCGGGAACGATCTGCACCGCCTGCCCGAAGAGCTCTCGTTCGGACGCCGGCGGATGGTCGGGATCGTCCGGGCGGTGGCTGCGCAGCCAAGCGTGATACTGCTCGACGAGCCCGCGGCCGGACTCGATGAGAGCGAGTCGCTGGAGCTCGCCGGCCTGTTGCGCATGCTGGCCGAGGCGCGCGGGTTGGCCGTGCTTCTGATCGAACACGACATGAACCTGGTGATGAGCGTCTCCGATCGCGTGGTGGCGCTCGACTTCGGGCGGAAGATCGCGCAGGGGTCGCCCGGTGAGGTCCGCCACGACCGGGCGGTCATCGATGCGTATCTCGGAGCGGGAGCACCGCTGGATCCTTCCCCGCCGAGGCTCGCGCTTCCGGGTCGGGGACGATGAGCGGCCAGCGGGCTGCCGCGGCGGTTCCGGTAGGCGGCGATCCGCTTCTGCAAGCCGTCGAGCTGTCGGCGGGCTACGGCGGCCTGGCCGCCGTGAAAGGCCTCGACCTGGAGATCCACCGGGGCGAAGTGGTCGCGTTGCTGGGCGCCAACGGCGCGGGCAAGACCACGACGCTGCTGACCCTCGCGGGAGAGCTAGCCCCCCTGTCCGGCGAAGTGCGCTTCTCCGGACGGGCCGCACGAGCGTCGCTGGTGCGTAGCGCGCGCAGCGGGATCGGGCTGGTGACGGAGGAGAAGGCGGTGTTCATGGAGCTCACCGTGGCCGAGAACCTGCGGCTCGGTCGAGGCTCTACCGACGCGGCGGTAGCGCTGTTCCCGGAGCTTCGCGAGCACCTGCACAGGCGCGCCGGCCTTCTCTCCGGCGGTCAGCAACAGATGCTGACGCTGGCTCGGGTGCTCGCCAGTGAGCTCACGGTGCTGCTCGCCGACGAGCTGTCTCTGGGCCTCGCCCCGGTGCTGGTTCAGCGGCTGCTGGTCGCGGTCCGCGAGGCGGCGGATCGACGCGGGGTCGGCGTGTTGCTTGTCGAGCAGCACGTGCGTCGGGCGCTCGAGGTCGCCGATCGCGGTTACGTGCTCGCGCGCGGCCGGGTCGTGCTGTCAGGCTCATCCGCCGAGCTGCGCGCCCGCATCCGCGAGGTCGAAGCGTCGTATCTCGCAACTCCGGTCTGATGTACGACGTGCCCGCCGGGCTCTCAGGTGATCGCGAATCCGCAATCCACGCTGATCGACGCCCCGGTCACGAACCGAGCCGAGTCTGAGGCCAGCCACAGTACGGCCTCGGTGATCTCCTCGGGCTCGACGCCCTGGGGCTCTTCGTGGAACAGGCTGACCTGACCGCCCACCTTGAGCAGGCGCTCGAAGTAGTCCTCGGGAACGTGGGGAGCTTCGGCGCAGGCCAGCAGCGCTGTGTTCACGAGCCCCGGTGCAACCATGTTGACGCGGATGCCGTATGGGGCGAGGTCGACGGCGAGCGCCTTGGTAAGCCCGAACACTCCATGCTTGGCCGCGGTATAGGCGGCGTTGTGGGGCATGGTCAGCGTCGAATTTGCGGAGCCCGTGGAGACGATCCGCCCGCCGCCGCGCTCGCGCATGGCGCGGGCGGCGTGGCGGGAGCAGTGATAGACGCCCGACAGGTCGATGTCGATCACGGTCCGCCATACCTCCAGGGGCATCTCCGTGGCTTCGTGGATCGCGTTGACGCCGGCGTTGTTGACGAGCACGTCGAGCCTCCCGAACTGGGCGACGACGTCCTCGACCATCCGCGCGACGGCGGGCTCGTCGCGCACGTCGACGGGATAGGAGAGGCAGCGAACCCCGAGGGCTCTGATGTCCTCGGCCGTCTGCTCGAGCTCCTCCTCACCCGACAGCGGATAGTCGAGCGCCTCGACCGGGGCCGCGACGTCACAGATCGCCACGTCCGCCCCCGCGCGAGCGAACGCCATCGCGTGAGAGCGGCCCTGACCTCGGGCTCCGCCGGTGACGAGGACGGCCTCCCCTGAGAAGTCCCAGCGCACTCCGCGACCAGCGCGTCCAGCCTTTGCGACGTCACTCATGCCGGCTCCTCACCGAACGGGAGGTCGTCGTTGCGGTAGATCTCGATCAGTTCGTTGTCGGGGCCGAGCACGAAGGCCAAGGTGGCCTGCTTCGGTGGGTCGCCGTGCAACGTTCGCGTGGATGGAGGCTCGAGCGCCGTCGCTCCGGCCGCCACCACGCGGTCGAAGGCGGCCTGCACGTCGTCGTAGGCGATGGCGAGGTGCGCCATCCCGCCCTGCTCCTCGTCGGCCGCTGGAGACTCCGAGCCGGGCGCAAGCGCGAAGATCTCAATCCAGCCACCTTCCCCCGTCGGGATGAACGCCGCCTGGCTGACGTACGGAGGGGCGTTCCACAGGTACGGCTCTCCCAGGCCGAGCGCTTCGGTGTAGAAGCGCACGCTGCGGTCGAAGTCGCGGGCGCGCAGGGCGACGTGATGAAGGCGGGGCATCGATCCTCCGAGGCGACGGGCAAATGAATACTGTAGCCTACATTCTCTAGTCCGATCCGCCGGCGAGCCGCTGCGGTCGCGGGCGGATACCGACCACGGCAACGGAGCCAGCATGCCGCTTCCTTATACACGCGCCGAGATAAAGGACCGAGCCCGCGAGTGGGTGGGTCTCTGCAACGTCACCCTGCCTTCGTTCAACGAGGCGTTCAGCGATCTCAACGAGGCGGGGATCCGTCACGATGTGCGCCTCGCGCACGAGTACGGATACTGGGGCACGCTCGTGGCGTCGGAATGTGGCACCACGCTCGAGGAGTACGAGCGCTTCCTCGAGATCGTCGCCGACGAGGCGCCCGAGGGCTTTCGCGTCGTCGCACATCTCAGCTTCGACACGGTCGAGGACGAGTTGCGCGTGGCCGAGGCGGCCGAGGCCGCGGGTGCGGAGGCGGCGCTCCTCTCCTACCCGCCCTCGTTCAGGCCCACCTCGGCCGATGAGATTGTCGCCCACACGCGTCACGTGGCCGAGCGCACGGATCTCGCGCTGATTCTCTTCGGCGTGATGACCTGGGGGTTCAAGCCGCTTCATCCCGCCGGGTTCCCGATCGACGCGTTGGCGGAGATGGCAAAGCTCGAGACCGCGGCGGCGCTCAAGTACGAGGGCGGCGGGGCGGCGCTGTTCTCGGCCTTCGACGAGGCTTACCGGCGATGCTCCGATCACGTCGTGGTCGAGAACCCGATGGAGATGCACATCCCGGCGCTCGTCCGCAACTACGGGGTTCGTTGGTTCGGCACCAGCGGCTACGAATCGGCGCGCGATCGTCCCGTCCGCGTTTTCGAGGCGGCATCGGCGGGACGTTACGACGAGGCGATGGAGATCTTCTGGAGCTATCACCCAGCCCGCGAGGCGAAGGGCCAGTTCCACGCCAGCTTCGCCGGAGCAGGGCTGATCCACCGGGTGGGCTGGAAGTACCTGGGATGGTTGCAGGGCTTCAACGGAGGACTGCTGCGCATGCCCCAGATGCGCCTCAATCCGGGTCAGATGAAGGCGTTGCGAGCGGGCGCGGCGGCCTCCGGGTTCGAGTTGCCGCCCGACGACACCGAGTTCTACCGGGGGCGTACCGCGGGCATGGCGTTCGCCTCCCGTGGCCGACACGCCTGAGAACCGGCGGCGCGACGGCGCCTGGTCGATGGCGGAGCTGCGCGCTCGCCGCGAGGAGACGGTGTTCGCCCACATCCGCGGCGAGCGACGAGGCACCGATCTCGACGCTGCCGTGGCCGCGTTCGCCGACGGGGAAGCCACCTACGACGTCATTCCGCTGCGCCCGATCCTGGGAACGCCCGAGGGTCGCCCCACCCATCCAACCTCGCAAGAGGTCCAGACCCACCTGGCCGAGCTGACCGCGGGCTTTCCCGACCTCGAGCTCGTCGTGCACCGCATTCATCACGCCGAGTTCGCGCTCATCGTCGAGGGGGTCCAGATCGGCACCCACACGGGCCGGTGGAATGGCCTGGATCCGACGGGCCGGCGGATAACCGTTCCCGCCGCCGTCTTCTACCGCTTCGATGGCGACCGGATGCTCAACGAGACCGTCTACTTTGACCTGGCGACCATGATGCGCCAGCTCGGCCTCAGCGAGCTGGCGCTGTGAGCCCGAACACGGCCACGTTGCGATCGATGAACTCCTCGACGGTGGTGGCCGGCCGCTGCAACAGCCGCGGCAGGGTCGGGTCCACGGTGGCGGCGACGCCCCGCCGGACCCCGACGTGCAGAGTGGTGATGATCGTGGCGTAGGGGAGCGGGGCGCCGGTGCGGCGCAGAGCGCGCCAGTAGGAGAAGGCGCCGATCGGCTCATAGACGACCTCGCGTTCGAGCGAGTTCGAGAGCGTCGCTGCCAGCTCGCTGAAGCTGACCGCCCGCGGTCCGGTCAAGTGGTAGGCCTGACCGGAGTGGCGAGCGGGGTCGGCGAAGGAAAGCGCGGCCACCTCGCCGAGGTCGGCGCAGTCGACGAACGAGACCCGGCCCTGGCCGGCCGGAAGCGCCAGGCGTCCGCTCAGGATCGCCTCCCGGTAGGGGCCGAGCATGTTCTGCATGAAGTGGTTTGCTCTCAGGAAGGTCCAGCTGAGCGAGCTCGCCTCGAGAGCTTTTTCGACCTTGCGGTGGGGAATCCAGGGTTGACGCGCGGCACCCGCCACCGAAAGGAACACGCAGTGCTCGACTCCGGCCGCCGCGGCACTCCCGAGCGCCTTCACGAGGGTGCCGCCGACTTTGGTTATGTGCGTCGGGCGAAGCAGGAAGATCCCGCGGGCGCCGGCGGCCGCCGGTCCGAAGGTCCGGGCGTCCTCGAAGTCGAAACGCACCGTCTCGATCGTGTCGGGAAGTGTGGCCGCAGCCGGGTCGCGGACGGCCGCGCGGACGGGTATGCCCCGCGCCAGCAATGCCCGCACCACCTGGCTGCCGACGTTGCCGCCCGGCGTGGTGACCAGAACCGGCCGCTCGGAGGAGTCGCTCAGGTGATCAGCTCCCTCGAGGGATGCGCCGCGGGATACTCGGCGGCGCGGCGGAACCAGCGCATGAGCGCTCGGTCGGCCGCGATCGGCGTATCGGGTCGGAAGCGCATGGTCATCAGCACGGGGTTGTCGTCTTCCATGATCGTGCGAGCGAAGTGCTCGCCGTGATCGATGATCCGCTGAGGATCGGGGGCCGCCGCGAGCGTGCCGGTGACCGTGTAGCCGGTGGTGGCCGCGTTGTTGATCGGGGTTGCCGTGAACAGGGACAGCAGCAGCATCGGGCCGGTCTGGTTGGCCAGGGTCAGCGTGTTGGTGCCGAAGATCTTGAAGTGCTGCTGAGTCGTGCCCAAAGTCGGATCGTGGACTTCGTTCTCGAACTCGATCGTGTGCTCCTGGACGTCGAAATGCTGCGGCTCGTGCTCCATCGTCGCCCCATGCATGATCGCCACGTGCTGGAAGTCGTGCGTGTTGGAGAGGATCACGTAGGGAGGCACGGGCAGCGGCTCGATTTGGAAGACCCGGGAGACGATGTCCTCGGTCGCCGTCGTGGGAAACGCGGGCAGGTCGTAGAGGGGCGCTTCGCCGTTGAACGCCCAGATCAAGCCGAAGCGCTCCTGGGTCGGGAAGGAGAACAAACGCGCGCGCTCGGGAATGTGATCCTGGACCGGGATCTTCGCGCAGCGCCCGTCGGCCCCATATTCCCAGTGATGGAACTCGCACCGGAGCACGCAGCCGTCGACCTCGCCCAGGGCGAGGTCAGCCCCCATGTGCCGACAGTAGGCGCTGTGCACGCGGGCCACGCCGTCATCCCCGCGCCACACCACGATCCGCCCGTCGAGGAACTCCTTGCCCAATACCCGCCCGGACGGCACCTCGTCGGACATCGCGACGGCGTACCAGCACTGGTGGTAGCCATCGACCGCGGGGTCGGGGAAGCGGATTGCTGTCGGCTGCTGCTCGGTCTCTAGGGCCATGCCTGTGTCGCTCCTGTCCTGTATTCCGGCGCCTCACCGCTGGGCGCCGTCTTCGTCCCGCTTTACGTGCCCGAGGGCTCGGGCGCCATTTCGTCCCGCTTTACGTGTCCCAGGGCTCGGGCGCCATTCCGTCCCGCCGGGGCGGCAATCGCAACTAGCTTGTCAGCTCGCAAGCTACGTGTCAACTGGATTCAGTCGCTTGTTGACAACTTGCTGGATGGCAAGCTACAGTGCCGCCCGTGGAGGCGAGGTCTTCGAGGACGGAGCAGCTGCCAACCGCGAAACGTCACGCCGCGCGCAGTCGCGAGGCGATCCTCGAGGCTGCCACCGACGTATTCGCCGAACAGGGGTACGCCAGCGCCACCATGCAGACTGTCGGTCTGCGCGCCGGGCTCTCCCGCGGTACCCCCGGATACTTCTTCGGCTCCAAGGAGAAGCTCTACCAAGCAGTGCTTGCCCGCGCCTTCGAGCAGGCAAGGGGCTCGCTCAGGGCCGCACAGGAGGAGGCCGAGAAGCTGAACCTCGACGGTCCGGCGGTGTTCCGCCACGCCGTGTCCGCCTATCTGGATTTCTTGGCCGCGAATCCTCGCTTCGTGCGCCTGGTCGAGTGGGAGGCGCTGAGCAGCAGCGGCCACTTGGGGTTGGCCGAGACGCATACACAGCTTGTGATGGCGGCGCTCGAGGGAATGGGTGAGGCGCTCCGAGCGCACCTGCCGCCCGGGTACGACCTGGCCCAGTTGATGCTCAGCATCGCGGGTATGTGCTGGTTCCCGGTTGCGCATCGCGACACGCTGGCGCGTGTTCTACAAGTCGATCCGCTCGCTGCGGACTTCATCAAGGAACGAAAGGAGCACGTGGGAGACCTCGTGCTGAAAGGAATGTGCGGCCCCGGCCGCCGAGAGGAGGAGTGACAGTGCGCAGCATCATCCGAGGCGCGGGCACCCGTTGCGGGCTGCTCGCGTTGTTGGTCACGGGAGGGTCTCTGGCCCTGGCCACACCAGCGTTGGCGATCCAAGCCATCAACGTGACCACTACGCAGGACGGAACCGTGGCGGGCAAGACGACGCTGCGCCAGGCGATCGACCAGGCCAACGCCGCCAGCGGAGAGGTGGAGATCGTGCTCGCCGCCCGCGGGACCTACACGCTGAGCCAGTGCGCCCCGGGGACCGATACGAGTAATCGGGAGGGCCCGCTCACCTACTTCGGAAGCGTGCCGGTCACGTTCGAGGGCAACGGCAACACGCTGCGCCAGACCTGCCCCGGAGACCGCATCCTGAACCTCCAGACCGCCGAGCTGGTCAACATCAACGACCTCACGCTGACGGGCGGCGACGCCGCCGGGCAGCCGGGTGGAGGTGTCTGGTCACAGGGAACCGGCGAGCTCGACCTCAAGAACGACGTCTTCACCAACAATCACTCCGACGCCGCCGGCGGAGGCGTGGCCAATGGCGGAGGCAAGCTCGTGATCACCGGGACCACGTTCAACACGAACTCGGGCACCGAGCTCGCCGGAGGGATCGCCTCCATTGGACCGATGGAACTTGTCAATTCAACCGTGACCGGCAACACGGGCGGCACCGCCCCGGGGTCGCCCGCCAACGTGGGCGGGATCGCGGCCAGCAGCGGTCTCACGATGATCTACTCGACGGTGCAGGACAACACGGCGCAGAACATCAACGTCCAACAGGGCGGCCTGGCCTCGTTCGGTTCTGCGGTCGGCCTCTCACACCCGACGGGCAAGACCTATCCGGACTGCCAGATCAACGGGGGCACGAAGTCCTACGGCTACAACTTCAGCGCTGATCAGAGCTGCGGCTTCGGCGGCGGCCCGGGCGACCGGTCCGGCGGTGGCGACCCGAAGTTCGAGCCCGAGTTCACGACCACCGGCGCGCTCGAGATCGTGCCCAAGAAGGGCAGCAGGCTCATCGACGTGATCCCGAAGTCCGCCTGCGCCCCGCCGGCTGTCGCGGCTCTAGCCCCGGTCTACGTCAACCTGCACTTCGACCAGGTGGGAACCCGCCGTCCCCAGGGCAAAGGCTGCGACATAGGAGCGATCGAGGTGCCGATGCCCACGGCGGCTTTCACGGTCAAGCCGCACGGGCCGAAGGCCGGGCGAACGGTCAAGTTCACCAGCACGAGCAAGGAGCTAGGCGGCCGCGTCGTGTCCTACACCTGGGCGTTTGGCGACCACAGCCGCAAGGCCCACGGTAGGACCGTGAAGCACGTGTTCAAGCATCGCGGCCGGTACACGGTGACCCTGACGGTGAAGGACGCCGCCGGTAACACGGCCACGAAGAAGATCCGGATCAAAGTGAGCTGAACCCAGCTCGAGTGAGCCCGGGCGGGGCTAGAGCAGGTAGTCCGCCACCGCCCGGGCAAGCTCCCGGACCAGCTGTTCGTCCGAGACCTCACACGGCGACTCGAACTGGGGCCCGTGCGTGATTCGCCGCGCGATCGCGCCGTACACCATTCGATAGGCGACGTCCACGGTATAAGAACCATACTTCGTGTTCGAATTGCTTGGAGCAGCGGTGCGGCTTGTGTGCCGGCACCGCTAACGATGGTTTCGTGCCACTTCCGCTGGCGACTGTATACACTCCTACGGTCTAACCCCCACACTAGGCCCGCGAGGGCAGGAGGAGAAGATGCAAGGACATGATTCCGGCGCGCCGATGCGCTGGTGGGCCCGGCGCCGTACCTGGCTGGTAGGGATCGCCACGCTGAGCCTGGCCCTGGCCGCCTGCGGAAAGACCAGTTCCGGTTCTTCCTCGAGCGCCCCGTCGGGGACCACAGCTTCCTCGAACTCGTCATCGCCCACCGCCGGAACGAGCTGCGGGACCGTCCCCTCGCTGCCCATCCACGACTCGAGCGGCGTGATCGCCTCGCTCGGCTCGACCTACACCACGGCCTACAACGGGAATGCCGATGCGATCCTCCCGAGCGCGTTCGCGCACTTCAAGCCCAAGAGCACCGGCAACTTCACGATCGGGGTCGCCCTGAGCCAGCCGGGCAACCCCTACAATGCGGCCCTGCTCTCGGCGCTCAGCCGGCAGCTGGGCACGGTCAAGGGCGTGAGCCATGTGACCGTCCTGACCTCGTCGCCGACTCAACCGACGGTACAGATACAGCAGGTCAATCAGCTGATCCAGCAGGGCGTGAGCGTGATCGTGACCGAGCCGATCGTTCCTCCGGCGATGGTGCCGCTGGCGGCGAAGGCCAAGGCTGCCGGGATCCCGCTCGTCGCGGTACTCAACGGCATCCCCACCCCAGACGCGATCAGCGTCGCCGCCAACTCGGTCGCCGACGGCCTGAACATGGCGGCCGGCGTGGCAAAGCTGACTGGCGGCAAGGGCACCGTGATCGGAGTGCACGGCATCCCCACGACCGGGAACGACAAGCAGGCTTTCGTCGGCTTCAACGCCGTGTTCGCCAAGTGCCCGAACATCAAGCTCGACAGCTCGATCGTCGGCGAGTTCTCACCTCCGCTCGCCAAGCAGGCCACGCTGACCTGGCTTTCCAGTCACCCTCAGCCGGTCGCCGGCGCGGTGCAGGCCGCGGTGATGGGCAGCGGGATCATCCAGGCCTTCGAACAGACCGGGCGTCCGCAGCCGTCGCTCGGCAACATTCAGGCGTCGGCGGGCGATCTGGCGTACTGGAACGCGCACAGGAGCACGTACAAGTCCGTGGCCACCACCATCCCGCCCGACGACATCGCGCGAGCCACCGCTTACGCGGTTTCGCAGATCCTCAGTGGTCACGGCCCGAAGGTGAACGAGATCGTCTCGCCTGGCGCGCTGATCACGAACTCCAACCTCTCCCAGTGGGTGGTTCCCGGTGCGGGGCCAACGAGTCAGGCGCCGGTCTCCGGACCGTCCGGAAGCTGGATGCCGGACCACTTCCTCGCGCCGCTGTTCAACGGGTGAGCGAGAACCCGCCTCCGACGCAAATGACGGCGGCACGCGCGCCTGCGGCCGTGCCGCCCGCTGCGCCCCACAAGGCGCAGCCGGCCGGGATCCTGCTCGAGGTGCATGGACTGGCGAAGGCGTTCGGCCCCACGCGGGCGCTGCGCTCCTGCACGTTCGAGCTGCGGGCCGGCGAGGTGCACGCGATCGTGGGCGAGAACGGATCGGGCAAGAGCACGCTGGTCAAGATCCTGGCCGGCGTGCACCGCCCGGACGCGGGCGAGGTGGCGATCGGAGGACGGCGGGTGCGGGGGCGTCCCAGTCCCCGCGCGGCCCAGGAGTCGGGCGTCGTCACCGTGTTCCAGGAGGTCCTCGTGGTGGGGCCGCAGCCGGTGCTCGAGAACGTGTGGCTGGGGACCGACGGCGTGTTCGCCCGTCGCGTGCCGGTGGCGGAGAAGCGACGGCGGGCCGAGGAGGCGCTCGGCGAGCTCCTCGTGACGCCGCCCCCGCTGGACGTCCCGGCGGAGGCGCTGTCGCTGAGCGATCGACAGGCCTGCTGTATCGCCCGTGCGCTCGTCCGCGACCCCCGGGTGCTGATCCTCGATGAGTCGACCTCCGCGCTTGACGTGGCCACCCGCGATCGCCTGTTCGCGACGATCCAGCGGCTGTGCGCACAGGGGGTGGGAGTGATCTTCATCTCCCACCGCATGGACGAGATCCAGGAGCTGGCCGACCGCGTGACCGTGCTGCGCTCGGGTCAGAGCGTGGCCACGCTCGGGCGCGGGGACGCCGACACCGGGGTGATCGTGCGCCACATGACGGGCGAGGACCACCTGACCGCCGGCGTGGAGACGGTCCCCTCCCGCGCTCGCGTGCGCGGCGAGGCCCTCCTGAGTACCGAGGGACTCAGACTGCATCCGGCCGCGGAGCCGATCGACGTGGAGATCCACGGCGGGGAGCTGGTCGGGCTCGCCGGCCTCGAGGGTCACGGCCAGGATGCGTTCCTCCAGGCGCTGCGGGGCGCCGGGGCGAACGCGGGGCGCGTGATGGCGGGCGAGGAGGCCCGCACCGAGATCGGCTCACCACTCGAGGCCTTCCGGGCCGGGGTGGTCTACGTGCCGCGCGACCGCCGCGCCGAGTCGGTGTTTCCCACCCTATCGGTGTTGGAGAACTTCTCGGTGCCGACGCTCGGCAGCGACCGCAGGGCCGCCCTGGTGCGGTGGCGGGCCACGCGCCGGCGGCTGGGCGAGTACGTCCAGCGGCTCGGCATCCGGCTGGCCCACCCCAACCAGCCCATCGTGGCCCTAAGCGGCGGCAACCAGCAGAAGGTGATCCTGGCCCGCTGGCTGGCTGCTCGTCCGCGCGTGCTGCTGCTCAACGATCCGACTCGCGGGGTGGATCTGGGCGCCAAGCGTGACCTCTACCGCGTGCTCGAGCAGCTGGCCGGCCAGGGGGTGGCGGTCGTGATGGTCTCCACCGAGGTCGACGAGCATGTCGAGCTGATGGACCGGGTGCTGGTGTTCCGCGAAGGCTCGCTGTCGAGGACGCTCTCGCGCGAGCAGCTCTCACGCACGGCGTTGATCTCCGCCTTCTTCGGGGAATCGGCGTGAGACGGGGACAGGCGTTGATCGATACGTTACGCGCGCGCCCGTGGGGGTTCGCCGCAGTGATCGCGATCGCGCTGCTGATCGCGAACGTCGTCGCGCGCTCCAGCTTCGCCACGCCGAGCTCGTGGCCGGCCACCCTGGCCACGTTCGCTCCGTTCGCGCTCGCCGCCATGGCCAGCACTCCCCAGATCCTGAGCGGCGCAGGCAACATCGACATCTCCATCGGGCCGCTGCTGAACCTGATCAACATCGTGATCGTGGCCGTTCTGATCCCCCACGGCCTGGGCAGCCCCTGGGTGGCGGTCCCTATCGCGCTCGGGATCGGTGCCGTGGTGGGGGCGATCAACGGCGTGCTCGTGGCCGGGATGCGCTTCCAGGCCGTGCTTGCCACGTTGTGCACGCTGTTCGTGCTCGAGGGCGTCGCGCAGAAGATCCTGCCCAACCCGACCACCGGAACCGCGTCCTGGCTGGCTCATCTCGGCAACAAGGTCGGGCCGATCCCCGGCGCGCTCATCCTGATCGTGGTTCCGTTCCTGCTCTGGTTCGCCCTGGGCCGCACCGCCTACCTGCGCACGCTGTTCTCGGTGGGCGGCGACGACGCCGCCTCGTTCTCGGCAGGCGTCAATGTGACCGCGGTACGCGTGATCGCCTTCACGTTGGGCGGAGTGCTCGCCGGTGTGGCCGGCATCGCGCTCGCCGCCGCCACCCAGTCGGGCGATGCCTCCCAGGCCATCCAGTACACGTTGCCGGCGCTGGCCGCGGTCGCCATCGGGGGCACGTCGCTGCTCGGCGGCCGCGGCAGCCTGATCGGCTCGGTGGCGGGCGCGGCGATCATGTTCCTGATCCAGACGCTGCTCGACTCGCTGGCCGTGTCGGACCTGTGGCTGCAGGTGGTGTACGGCATGCTCCTGCTCCTTGCCATCGTGTTCAGCTCGATGCTCGCGGCGCCGCGCGCGGTGAAGGCGAGGACGGCGTGAGCACGGTCGGCGCCGAGGCGCGCGCGGACCGCGCGGAGAGGCCGTCGCTGTGGGTGCGGCTGGGCGCGGTGCAGCGGCGCTTTCAGCTCTTCCAAATCATCGCGCTCGTGGCGCTGTTCGAGTGGGGCACCTGGACGGTCACCGACTTCGCCACCAAGCAGAGTGTCTACTCGATGCTGGTCACCGCCTCGTTCCTGGGCCTGGCCGGCGCCGGCCAGACGATCGTGGTGCTGGTCGGCGGGATCGACTTCTCGATCCCCGCGTTCATCTCGCTGGGGGCCATCCTCATGTCGGAGCTGACCGGCAGCCACGGCTGGGCGTTCGTGCCCGCGCTCTTGGTGATCATGGCCTTTGCGCTCGTACTGGGGGCGGTCAACGGCTACGTCTCCCACCGCTTCCGCGTTCCGCCGCTCGTCGTCACGCTGGGGATGGCCTCGGTCATCACTGGCGGGCTGCTCGTGTGGACGCACGGCCAGCAGACGGGCTCGCCTCCGACCTTCCTCGGCAGGCTGAGCTCGGTGAACGGCACCACGTTGGGGATCGGCATACCTCCGGTGGTGGTCATCTGGGCGGTGGTGGCGATCGTGCTGGGGGTCGTGCTGCGTCGCACGCTGGCGGGTCGCCACGTCTACGCCACCGGCTCGAACCCCGTCGCCGCGGAGCTGGCCCTGGTGCGCACCCGACGCGTGTGGGTGGGCGCGTTCGCCGCCAGCGCGCTGCTCGCGGCGTTGCTCGGAGTGCTGATCGCCGGCTATGCGGGCGCGGGCGGCACCACCCTCGGCGACCCGTACCTGTTCGAGGGGCTGGCTGCGGTGATCGTCGGCGGCACGGCCTTCGGGGCGCGCGGCGATTACTGGCGGACCGTGCTGGGCGCGCTCGTGCTCACCGTGCTCTCCACCGTGCTCGTCGGCAAGGGCTACAGCTCGGCCGACCAGCAGATCATCTTCGGGATCCTGATCCTGGTGGTGGTGGCCGGCTATGGCCGCGAGCTCCGGCTCCGCGACCGCATCTAGCGGGTCGCCGATCAGCGTCGGCGTGCGGCGCGGATCTGCTCCAACCGCGCCCGGTACGCCGGCGCCATGTTCGCCGGCGACCAGTCCGAGCGCTCGTCGAGCCACACCTCCGCGCTCGCCACGCCATCGAGGCCGGCCAGTAGGTCTCGGGCGCTGGCCAGGAACGCCGCGCCCATCATGCAGACCGGGTCGGTGAGGCGAATTCCCACCCGCACGTGCGCCCCCTCGGCGAGGTTGTGCACGCTGATCTCGCTGAGCAGCCCGAGCTCGTCGATGCCCGCGGGGGCGCCGGCGGCCAGGCTGCAGGGATCCTGTATCCGGTTCAGGGCGCACCGAACGTCCTGTTCGGTCACGGCCGACGCTCCGGGGTGAACGCGACATCCCCGCTCCAGGGGGCCGCGAGATGACCGTCGAGGCCGAACTCGTCCTTGCGCTGGGACTTCTTGAGTGACTCGATGTCCAGCCCCAGAAGTCGGGCCGCGTTGAGGCCGAGGATCTTGCGCTTGGCTTCCGGGGTCAGCGGTCGGCAGCCGGATTGGATTAGCTCCTCTGGGATCTCCAGCGACCAGAAGGCCTCGAGCGGCGGCTGGGGATGGACGGCGCTCACCCCGGTCGCCCACAGGATGCGGTCCTCGGCGTCGAACTGGGCCAGGAGCGTGCCGATGATCTCGGCGAAGCGGCGAGGCGCATTGTTCAGGTAGGCGGTGGTTCCTTCGAGGTTCACGACCACGTTGGGGAAGCGCCCCAGCAGCATGGCGGTCTCCTCCAGGAACGCGAACCCACCGTGCACGACCTCAAACGTGAGGTCCGGGAAGGCGGCGGCCGCCACCTCGACGTCCTCGACCCGATAGGGATGGGACGGGAAGAGACCGAGCGGGATCGCCTTATGTACGGCCACGCTGCGAAGCCCGCGCTGGCGCGCGCGTTCATAGATGGGAAAGAGGAGCCGCTCGTCGTCCATGTGGAAGGTCTGCACCCGGCCGTGTACCAGGTCCGCGGGGTAGAACTTGATCCCCACGACCCGCTCCTCCTCGACCAGGCGGTCGACCTCGTCCAGCGCATCCGAGGCATAGGGATCGACGGGGCCATAGAGCGCGACCCGGTTCGGCCAGCGGCGGCGCATGTCGGCCCCCACCCACAGCGGCGAGCCGCCGTCGCGAAACACCCCGAACTGGGGCACGCCGTGGTAGATGGCAAAGTCGCTCCAGCTCTCGGCGAAGATGCTCGAGGCGAGCAGGTCAGGATCGGCGCCTCGCAGCCAGCGCTCCTTGTCGAGGATGAACTCGGGCCGGTGGGCGGGCGAGAGCATGGTGTGGATTCGGCGGTGCTCCATCGAGCCGATGTCGGCGTGCACGGAGTCGGTCTGGTTCTCCGGGGCGAAGTGCAGGCCGTGGGCGACCCCCTCGATCACGTAGACGTCTTCGATCATGGTCGGCGGAAGTGGCCGCCCGGGCCCTCGACCCCGAGGTACAGGCGCCCGAAATCCCCGGCCAGGTCGAGCCGCTGGGCGCTCAGGTGGCCGCAGTACATCGCCACGTCGCGGAAGTAGCGCTGCAGCCGCTCTCCCCGCCTGGCCGCGCTCGAGCCACCGGTATGGAACATGTGCTCCACCGCGCGGGCGGCGATGTCGCCGGCGTGCTGAAGGATGCCGTAGATCCTCGCGTCGTCCTCGAGGGTGTAGAGCTCGCCCCGCTCGTAGCGCTCGCGCGTGAGTCGCATGAAGCGCTCGGTCGCGGCGTAGAGCAGCTCCTCGGCCGTGTCGACCAGGCCCACGGCCAGCCCGTAGTCGCGCTGGTAATCCGGGCTGCGCCAGCGGTCGACGGGAGCCGTTTCGCCGAACGGAGGCAGCGTCGTCTTGCGCATCCGCAGGAGCATCTCGTACTCGTCGAGCGCCGCCTTGGCCGCCCCCACGATCGGCACGACGAGAGTGGCGTGGTAGAAGGCGTGGCGAAGCCCGGCGTACATCGGGTTGCCGTGGAGCTTCATGCCCGGGGTCACGCCGCTCTTGTCCCAGTCGAAGGGGACGGCGAACGGTTCGGGTATGACCGCATCCTCGATCACCACGGTGTTGGATCCGCTGCCCTGCATGCCGAGCACCTCGCCGCCGCGCCAGTCGTCGAGTACGGTGATCTGCTCACGCGGGACGACGACCGCGTACAGCTGCGGAGCCCTGGCTGCGTCATGGACAAACGCGGTGCCCATGAAATGGGTGGCGTACGGGATGCCCGAGCAATAGCGCCAGCGTCCGCTCACCCGCCAACCTTCCGGCACCCGCTCGGCCGTGCCGCCGGGGGCCACGCTGTGGGGGCAGCGAAAGTCGCCAGTGGGCCCGAAGATCGCCGCCTGGGCGGCCTCGCTGAAGCGGCTGGCGATGATGTAGGCGTGGCTTGAGGCGAGGCCCAGGCACCAGGCGGTGCTGGGGCAGCCCGTGCCAATGGCGACCATGACGCGGACGAACGTCGGTACGCCGAGCTCGTAGCCGCCGTAGCGCCGGGGCTGGAGGATGCGTGAGAATCCGGCAGAGACGAAGCGCTCGTGCATCCCGATGGAGTAGTGGCCGCGCTCTTCGGTGCGCTCCTGCTCCTCGCGCAGCAGGGGGATGAGCGCCTCGGCGGACTCGATCAGGAGCTTCGGCGTGATCTCGGCGCCGGACGGCGACCTGCCGGCTGAGGAAGTCGGGACGGCGCTCATGCGCAGATTCGATTGCAGGAGGGCGACCGCGGCGGGATCATCACGACCGCGGACCACGCTGGCACCATGTGTAGATAGTATACACTTCTTGAGAATTTCACTCTGGACCCCGGAGGAGCCATGAGCGCGACTACCGCCGCAGATCCGATCGGCACCTACGTCCGCGGTCACGCCTTCAAGCTGCTGATCGGAGGCGAGCTGTGCGACGCAGCAGATGGTGCCACGCTTCAGACAGTCGACCCCTCCACCGGAGAGGCGTTGACCTCGGTACCGAGCGCCGGCGCTCAGGATGTGGCCCGCGCTTACGAGGCCGCTGCGGCGGCCCAACCGGACTGGGAGGACATCGGCGTTGAGGGCCGCAGCGAGGTTTTCTCGCGGCTCGCTGCCGCGATCCAGGCAAACGAGGAACGTCTGGCGGCGCTCGATGCGGTGGACGGCGGCCTGCCGCTGGCGGCCGCGCGGGTGGACATCAAGATCTCGCTGGCCAACATTCGCGACTGGCCGACGCTCGTGCGTTGGCACGGCGGCCGCACGATTCCAGCCAGCCCGGGCAACCTGCACTACACGAGCTACCGGCCCTACGGCGTGGTGGGCAAGATCCTCGCCTACAACCATCCCGCGATGTTCGCGATCACCCGCACGCTGGCCGCCCTGATCGCCGGCAACGCGGTGATTCTCAAGCCCGCCCCACAGGTTCCGCTGTCGGCGCTCGCTCTGGGGGAGATCGCCCGCGACGTGTTCCCGCCCGGGGTGTTCAACGTGCTCACCGGCGGCGCGGAGGCCGGCGACGCGATCGTCACCCACCCGGCCATCAAGCGCATCGGCTTCACGGGCTCGGTGCCCACCGGCCTGAAGATCCAGCAGCGGGCCGCCACCGCCGCGGTCAAGCACGTCTCGCTCGAGCTCGGCGGCAAGAATCCCATGATCGTCTTCCCCGACGCCGATCTCGACGCCGCGGTGGACGGAGCGGTCAGCGGGATGAACTTCGGCGTCTGCGCCGGTCAGTCGTGTGGCTCGAACTCGCGCAACTACGTCCACGGCGAGATCTACGACGACTTTGTGAGCCGGGTCGCCGAGCGGCTCGAGGCGATGCGGGTGGCGCCCGCATATGCCGACGACGTCGACATGGGACCCCTGGTCACGCGCGAGCATTACCAACGCGTAATGGGATTCGTTCGCTCGGGCAACGAGGAGGGTGCGCGGCTGGTCACCGGCGGCGACCGGCCCAACGGCTCGACCGAGGACGGGGGATTCTTCCTGCGCCCGACGCTGTTCGCCGACGTCTCCCCGGCGATGCGGGTTGGCCGCGAGGAGATCTTCGGCCCGGTGATGGCGATGGCGTCGTGGGATCAGACCGAGGAGGTGATCGCGGCGGCCAATGACACCGAGCTCGGCCTCACCGCATCGGTGTGGACGCAGGACCTGACCACCGCGCACCGCGTGGCGAGCCGCCTCCAGGCGGGCTACGTGTGGGTCAACGACACCGGCCGGCACTACTGGGGAACTCCGTTCGGCGGCGCCAAGAACAGCGGCCTCGGGCGAGAGGAGTCAACCGAAGAGTACGAGAGCTACATGGAGCTCAAGGCGGTGCACGTGATCCTCCGCGGACGCGGTGGATGATCGGGCTGACGCCGTCTGAAGACCAGCGGGACCTCCAGAGGCTCGCGGCAGAATTTGCCGGGCGCGAGCTCAGCCCGCTGGCGCGCCGCATGGACGCCGGCGAGCACGGAGATGAGGCCCGCGCCGCCTACCGGGCGATGTACGCCAAGGCGGCCGGCATCGGGCTGCATGCGCTCCTGATCGCACCCGAGCACGGCGGGAGCGGCGGGACGTGCATCGATAACGTCCTCGTCCAGGAAGAGCTCGGGGCGGTCGACGTCGGCCTCGCGGGAAGCCTCAACCTGTGCACCGGCATGCCCGTGATGATCGCCGCCGGGGCAGACGAGGGGCAGCGTACGCGCTGGTTGGGCGAGCTCGCGGAGTCCCGTGACCATGTCCTCGCCGGCGCCCTGAACGAGCCCGACGTGGCCGGCTCGGAGCTGTTCTGCCCGCTGCCCGAGCCCAGTCTCGGCGTACGCACCACCGCACGCCGCGACGGCGACGGCTACCTCATCAGCGGCAGCAAGGCCGCATTCGTGAGCAACGCCGCGGTGGCCAAGGCGTTCATGGTGTTCGCCCGCACCGACCTCGAAGCCGGTCCCCTGGAGGGAACGAGCGTCTTCTACGTCCCGGCCGACACACCCGGGGTGGAGGTCGGCGCCCCCACGGAGCTGCTGGGGATGCGAGGCTCGTGGCACGCAGAGGTGATCTTCGACGGTGCGCGGGTTCCAGCCGGCGCTCGGCTCGGGCCGGAGGGCCGGGGGCTCGAGCTGATGGGTGCGGGAGCCGCGCCGATGGCGCTCGGCCTGGCCGCGGGGTTTGTGGGCGTCGCGCGGGCCGCTCGCGACGCGGCCGTGGCCTACGCCTCTCAGCGCACCAGCTGGGGCAGGCCGCTACGCGAGCACCAGGCCGTGGGATTGCACCTCGCGGACATGGAGATCGACCTCCACGCCGCTCGCCTGCTGGTGTGGGAGGCGGCGCTGGCGGTCGATCGCCGCGACCCCGCCGCCGCGCGACTCGTGCCCGCCGCCAAGGCGTTCGCGGTCGACGCGGCGATCCGGAACGCCGAGCGCGCGGTCAAGGTGCACGGCGGCTACGGCGTCGCCCGCGAGTATCCGGTGGAGAAGCTGCTCCGAGATGCCTACACGGGCTGGTCGTGCGACTTCACCGGGGACATGCTGCGCCTCCAGGTGTCGCAGGCGCTGTAGCCGGCCCCTCAGGCCTGCGGCTTGAGCAGGCGAAGCGCGGGGCTGCCCGCGAGGGCCTCGGTGAGTTCGCCCAGAGCCGCCCCCTGCCGCGCGGCCAGTTCCGCGAAGGGCTCGCGAAGCCGCCCCTCGTCGTCGAAGCCCTCCGCGGGAACGTACAGCCCGGGAGGGAGGACGTGGGCGGCGAAGAACCCGGCGAGGATGCTGCGCAGCGGGTCGAGGCCCAGGAAGTGATGCCAGCTGGCGCCCGTCCCAACGAGGACCACAGCGCGGCCGCCGATCGGCGCGGACTGCTCGCCCCACATTCCGCGCGGTAGCCGGTCGAGCAGCGTCTTCATCGGCGCGGCGTAGGAGGCCCGGTAGATCGGCGAGCCGAAGATGAACGCGTCGGCTCCCTCGGCCGCCTCGAGCGCCTCCTCCGGCCCACTCGCGAGTGGGATCACCTCCGTGCTGCTGCCGTCGGGAAGCCCCGAGAGCACCGCGCGAATGGCTGCCTCGGTCTTACCGCCACCCGTCGGAGAGCCGTCGAAGCCGAGCACCCGCATGCTGTCACGGCTCGCTCAGCGGCGCCCGCAGGCCCGCCTCGACCAGCCGGGGGAGGAGCACCGTCTCGTACTGCGCCAGGCCCTCCTCATAGTCGTTCCAGGTCAGAGCGACCCCGTCGAGACCGGCCTGCGAGAGCTCGACGAGGGCGGCCGCCACCTGTTCGGCCGACCCCGTGATCGGATGGGCGAAATAGCCCCGGATCACCGCCTCGACGAGCGCCTGCATCTCCGCCGAGGAATAGTCGATCGTTTGCGAGTGGGCCATGAGCATCCGCAGCACGTTCTCGCCCGCTTCGCGGTCGCCGTGCTCGAGGATGAAGTACCGGTAGGCCTCCCGGGCCTCCTCCTCCGTGTCACGGCAGGTGATATGGCCGCGCCCGAACACGTGCAGCGTGCGGCCGTATCGCTCGAGCGCCAATCGCTTGATCTCCGCCACCGTGTTCGCGGTCTGGGCCGGATCCACAATCGCCGCGAACACCAGGTCGGCGTGCTTGGAGGCGAACTCCCGGCCCGCAGGGCTGATTCCGGCGCTCATGATCACCGGGTAGGGCTTCTGCAACGGCTTGGGCTCGGACAGCGCGCCGGGCGCGTCGAAAAAGCGGCCGGCGAAGTCGAAGCTGCCGGGCTCGGTCCAGAGCCGCTTTACCAGCTCAGCCCATTCATCGGAGACCTCGTAGCGCTCGTCGTGCTCGCGCTGAGGAGAGCCGAACATAGCGATCTCCTCCGGCTGCCAGCCCGCCACGATGTTCAGGCCGAATCGTCCGCCGGAAATGTGATCGATGGTGCTGACCATCTTGGCGGCCATCACGGGGTGGACGGTTGGAACGTGGAAAGTGGCGAACACCTGTATGCGGGAGGTGATGGCCGCCAGCCCCGCGGCCCACGTGAAGGTCTCGAAGCAGCGTGACCCTAAGTTGTTTGTTCCGCCGTAGCCGAGCCAGCGCGCGAGCGGGATGATCGCTTCGAACCCCAGGCGCTCGGCCTCGCGAGCGAGGCGAATGCTCTGCTCCCACGTGGCTTCCGGCGGCCCGGGGGCGGTCGTCATCACCAGTCCCCGATCGTCGTTTACGCCGAAGACCGCCAGCTTTAGCTTGTTCGGCCCCGACAGAATCGGGGCGCTGGCGCTCTCTACGCTCGGGTCCTGGGGCATCTGCCGACTGTATTCACTTCTTGGGTGAACTGCAAGGACGCGAGGGGTGCTGACGACGAATTAGGCCTGCGCTGAAAAAGGGGCCGTATGCAACCTAAATCCAGCGCACCCCTCTTCGGGGAGCTCGCCGGGGCTGAACGAGATCCAGCGGCCCAGAGGGGTGTCCGAGAACCGGGGGTGGTGGGGCTCAGAACGCCCCGTTACCGCTCTCGGATGGAGCGGCGCTGGGCAGCGACTCGCTCACGCGCTTGTACGTCGTGAGGATGTGCCGCGACAGGATCTCCTTGGCGCGGTCGACATCGCCGCGCTTGAGCGCTCGCAGTATCTGGCGGTGCTCTCGGCCCGCCTCCTCGACGCGTTGCACGCCCCCGGACCGCCGCAGGTAGCGCTCCACCTGCCCCGAGAGCCGTTCCACGATCGCCATCGCCACCGGAGATCCACCGGGAGCCAGGAGCTGATGGTGAAAGCGGTGGTTCAACTCCAGCCACTCCGAATGGCTCGATGTCTTATCCATCACGTCGCAGAGCTCGTTCAGCTCCTTCAGATCCTCGTTGCTCAGCCCCTCCGCGGCGCGCTCGAGCATGAACGACTCGAGCAGCGCGCGGATGGCGAAGATCTCACCCACCCGCTCCCGGTTCAGGCCGATCACGGTGGCTCGGCGATGCGCCTCGGCGCTCACCAGTCCCTCGGCCTGCAGGCGGCGCAGCGCCTCTCGAATGGGGACGCGCGAGACGTTGAAGTGTTGGGCCAGCTCAACCTGGTTGAGCTCTTCGCCATCCTCGAACTGTCCGGTCACGATCGCTTGGCGCAGCGCATCAGCGACGTGATCGGATGCGGTCTGCCGATCTCCAAGCGATGGCAGTTCAGCTAATGGCATCTGTCAACAGCATATCGGACCCCTCGGACGGTCCTCGGGCATAACCCTGCGCTAATGGCAGGCCGCGAGGCGTTTCCGTATACTGTAGCCACTTAATCAAGCCACGGGGGAGCAGTGATGTCAGGTATCTCAGGAATGCGCCTCGGTCGACGCCTCGTCGCCGCCGCAATGGTCATGTCACTCGTCACGGCGCTGGCCGCCTGCGGCAGCAGCAGCAGCAGCAGTACCAGCGCCTCGAGCGCCGGCGCCAGCACAAGCAGCAGCGGCGCCACGACAGCGTCCACCAGCGGCAAGACGACCAACATCGCCTATCTGCTGGCCACGGAGGCAGCCGGCTATCCCCTGGGCATGAAGGCCGCGGCGCAGGCGGTGGCGTCCCAGTACCACGCCAACATCCAGTTCTTCGACGCGCAGTTCAACCCGGCCACCCAGGTCGCCCAATGCCAGGACGCGATCACCCGGGGCACGTTCCAGGCCATCGTCACGCTCCCGGCAGCTTCGCCCCCGATGGTCGTCTGCGCCCGCCTGGCCGCGCAGCACCACATTCCCCTGATCGCCACCAACACGCCGATCGGCGACAATCTCGGCCAGATCGCGCCGACCGTCGCCGGGGTCACGTCTCAGGTGCTCGTTCCCGCGCTCACCTATTTCGGCGGCCAGCCCAATCAGGGGTCCGGCCAGCTGCTGCGCTCCATGTGTAAGCAGGTCAAGGGAACCTGCCGAATCGCATTCATCATCGGCAATCCGGCGCTGGCGCTCACGACCCCGGCCGAGAACGCGATCCATGCCCTCGCGGCGAAGTACGGCTGGCAGGTCGTCGGCACGTGCGCGGGCAACTATCAGCGGCAGGGTGGAACGACCTGCATGCAGGATCTGCTGCAAAAGGCCCCCAACCTCAACGTCGTGATGTCGCTCTCCGACGACATGGCGCAAGGGGCCACCCAGGTGCTCGAGAAGGCGGGCAAGGTGCCCGGCAAGGACGTGCTCATCGGTACCCAGGGCGGTAGCTACGAGGGTGTCCCGCTGATCCGCGCCGGCAAGTGGTACGGCTCGATCATCTCTCCCGCCAAGCCCGAGGGTGCGATTCCCGTGCAGCTCGCGGTCGCGGCCGCACAGGGAAAGACGGTTCCCAACGCGGTGGATCCGCTCAAGGCGGAGAATCTACCGCTGGTGTTCGACCAGCAGAACAAAGACCAGTACCCGACCTTCCAGGGTTACTTCCACGCCTGACCCACGGATGTGAGCTCGCCCACGACGATTCCATCGCAGCGGGGGGGCAAGGGCCAGGGGATCCGACCAATGCGGCTGCCCACTTGGAGCTGCGCGCAGTCTCCAAGCGGTTTGGCGGCGTACAGGCGCTTCGGGACGTCGACCTCGCCGTCAGGCAGGGATCGATCCATGCTCTGGTAGGCGAGAACGGCGCGGGGAAGTCAACCCTTGGCAAGATCATCGCCGGAGCACACCGGCACGACTCCGGCGAGATGCTGGTTGACGGACGGCCCGTCGCCTACGGCTCTCCGCGGGAGGCTCTGGCCGACGGAATCGCACTGATCGCCCAGGAGCTGTCCCTGGTCCCCGGGCTCAGCGTGATGGAGAACGTGCTGCTGGGGACCGAGGCTCATCGCCTCGGCATGCTCGACGCCAGAACGATGCGCCGTCGCTTCGGCGAACTCGAGGAACTCGGCTTCAACCTTCCAGCCGATGTGCCCGTTGGCTCACTGCGGATGGCCGATCAGCAGAAGGTGGAGATTCTGCGGGCCGTAGCGCGGGAGGTCCGCTTGATCGTGATGGATGAGCCAACCACCAGCCTGACTCCCGACGAGGCCGAGCGCCTGTTTGCCGTGATCCGCGATCAGGCCGCGCGCGGCACCACCATCATCTACATCTCGCACGCGCTCGAAAGCGTCCTCGAACTGTGTGAGGAGGTCACCGTCTTGCGCGACGGTCAGGTGGTGCGCACCACTCCAGCCGCCCGGCAAACGGTCGAGGGCCTGGTCACCGCGATGATCGGGCGTTCACTGGGTGCGATCTTCCCCCCCAAGCAACCTCCTGCGAGCGACGCTCCGGTGGTGCTTTCGGTGCGGGGGCTGGCGACGAGCGGCTGGGTGAGAGGCGTCTCCTTCGACGTGCGGGGCGGCGAGATCCTAGGGCTCGCCGGACTGATCGGGAGCGGCCGGTCGGAGATCGCGCGCGCGATCGCCGGGGCCGAGCGGCGCGAGGCCGGAACGATCGAGATCGACCAACAGCCGGTGCGCATCAACTCGCCGCGCGAGGCCGTCCGCCGCGGCGTCGCCTTGCTTCCGGAGAGCCGCAAGGCGCAGGGTCTCGTGCTGGGCAACTCGGTCCTGGACAACGTCACCCTGCCGCACATGCATGCCTTTCAGCGGGGGGGCGTGGTGCTGCGCTCTCGCCAGCGGGCGCGTGTGCAGGAGGTCTGCGATCAGGTCGGCGTACGCGCTCCGACGCTGAGCGGATCCGTGTCCAGTCTTTCGGGCGGCAATCAGCAAAAGGTCATGTTCGCTAAGTGGCTTTGCCGGCCGCCGCGGGTGCTGATCGCCGATGAGCCGACGCGGGGAGTCGACGTGGCGGCCAAGCACGCGATCTATGAGCTGCTGGTCGGCCTGGCCGCTCGAGGTATGGCCATCCTGCTGATCTCCTCCGAGCTCGAGGAGGTCTTGGAGCTCGCCCATCGAGTGCTCGTCATGCGCCGCGGTCGTATCGCCGGCGAGCTCGATCAGGCCGACGAGAAGGCGGTCCTCCGGCTCGCGTTCGGGACCGCTGAGCCACAGAGCGGAGCCCGGTGAGCAGCGGCCTGGTTCGTCCGGATTCGCCGCCCGCCGGCGACGCGGTGGCCGGAGACGCCTCGGTCTCCGCTCCCGCTACCAGCTCGAGAACGGCGCTCAAGGCCCTCGGGGCCGTACGCGACTACGGGGTGCTGGTCAGCCTCGCGGTGCTGTTCGTGGTCCTGTCGTTCACGGCCCAGAACTTCCTCACCAAAGGCAATCTCCTCAACGTCCTCGACCAGTCGACGGATCTGGGAATCATCGCCACGGCCGGCACCTTGGTGATCGTCGGCGGCGCGTTCGACCTGTCGGTGGCCGGGACGTTTGCCCTGTCGGGAGTGCTCGCCGCGAAGCTCGCCACCAATGGCGTCGATCCCACGATCGCGCTCATGATCGGCGGTTTCTCCGGCGGCGTGATCGGCTTCTTCAACGGGCTGTTCGTCGCTCGCATCGGCATCAATCCCTTCATCACCACCCTCGCCACCGGCTTCATCCTCAGCGGCATCGCCCTGGTCGTCACGAGCGGTTCGCTGATCCTGGTGACCAATCCGAACTTCGGGTCGATCGGCACGGCGGCCGTCGGTGGGGTCAGCTGGGAGTCGATCATCTTCCTCATCTGGGCCGCGATCATGGCCTTCCTCTTGGCTCGTACCGTCTTCGGGCGCTACATATACGCCTGCGGTGGCAACGAGGAAGCCGCACGCCTGTCGGGGGTGAGGGTGAGCGCCGTGCGCACCGTGACCTTCGTGATGAGCGGCTTTGCCGCGTCGCTCGCCGGCGTCCTGTCCGCGTCCAAGGTGACCACCGGACAGGCCGACGCCGGACAGGGCCTCGAGCTCACCGCCGTCGCGGCGGTGGTCGTCGGCGGCACCAGCATCTGGGGAGGTTCGGGTGCCGTGTGGAGGACGATGGTGGGGATCTTCCTGCTCGGTCTCGTCTCTAACGGGTTCAACCTGCTCGGGTTCAACCAGGTCTGGGAGCAGGTGGTCTTCGGCGGCATCGTGCTGCTCGCGGCCGCGGTCGACGCCCGGCTGCGGCGCGGCCGGAGCTGATAGGGGGCGCTTGGCTCTGATCGTCTCATCCGTCCGCCGTCAGTCTCAGGTGATCCGGGGCCTGCATGGCGGGACCGGGCAGATCCGCGTCAATTACCTGGCGGTCGGCGGCGTGCTGTTCAGCGACATGCAGCTGTTCGAATGGGGAGAGGTGCCCCCCGGTGCGGGCGCCGCGCGCCACACGCACACCCGGACCGAGGAGCTGTTCCTGCTGCTGAGCGGGCGGGCCGTGGTGGGACTCGGAGCCGATCAGCGCGAGGTCGGGCCGGGCGACGCGATCCTCACCGGTCGGGGCGGCGAGCACTGGATCACGGCGATCGGCGATGAGCCGTTGAGCCTGCTGATCTTCGAGGCCATGCCGCCGGAGATCGCCGACCGGCTCCCCGCGCACAGCCCGGTGGGAGACGCGTGAGGACCCCAGGTCGGGCCTCCTTATATGCCGTCGTTCACCTGAGCGCCGAGCCAACCGGAGCGGCCGGAGGTCCCGCGGAGCCCACGCACATCGACCGGGTGCCGGAGGAGGTGCTGCACGGCGTCTTCGCGGCTCCCTGGCGGGAAATCTGCCAGCAACGCCTCGCTCCCGGAGCGTCGTTGGGGCCGCGCCACCTGTCCGACAGCGAGGTGATGGTGTTCGTGCATGGTGGCCAGGGACGCGCGTTCACGACCGACCGGGAGGCGGTCGAGCTGAGCGCGAACACTGCTCTGACCCTGCTCAAGGGCGAGCTGCTCCACCTCGAGGCCGACCCCGGTGGCGGCGGGCTCGATCTGTACCTGGTGGAGATGGGCGTGCGCCAACGAGCGGGCACGTCGTAGCCTTAAGGCCTGCGGGAACCTCGTCTAACGCCTGTGGGAACTCCGCCTAGCGGCTGTATACTGTATGCGCGAGCGATGATGGGAGAGTCATGACCACGATGGCTTCGCTGAAGACGGTGGAGCGCCTGCGAGCGACGGTGGAGCCGGAGCAGGGGCGGATCCCGATGTTCATCTACACGGACCCGGAGGTCTACGAGCTCGAGCTCGAGCGGGTGTTCGGGCGCACCTGGCTATTTGTCGGCCACGAGTCGGAGGTGCCGGAACCGGGCTCATTCCTGGTCCGCGACATGGGCGAGGAGTCGGTAATCGTGGGCCGTGGCGAGGACAACCAAGTCCGAGTGTTCCTCAACAGCTGTCGCCACCGCGGAATGCGGCTGGCATGCGAGGACTTCGGGAAGGTGTCGATGTGGCGCTGTCCCTACCACGGCTTCACCTACGACTCGGCCGGGGAGTTCATGGGGACGCTGATCGCGGCTCCGTACGAGCGCGCCGCCTATCCCGAGGGTCTCGACCGCAAGGCTCTGCACCTGATTGAGGCCCGCACCGACTCTCACGCGGGCTTGATCTTTGCCACCTGGTCGCAGGACGGCCCCACGCTCGATCAGTTCCTCGGGAACCTGAGCTGGTATCTGGACCTGTTGGTCGGCCGGGCCGAGATGGAGGTCGTGGGCGCGCCACAGAAATGGGTGCTGCCGGCAGGCTGGAAGCTGCCGTCGGAGAACTTCTGCGCGGACGCTTACCACACCGCCACGGCGCACTCGTTCCTCGCGCGGCTGGGGATGGTGAAGGGAGTCGACTTCGGCCGCGACGGCTATCACGTCGATCCCGGCGGCGGTCACGGACTGGGTGTCGGTGTGCACTTCGATGAGGAGTCTTACTTCCCCGCCGACCTGCGCGACGAATACAGGGCCCACCTCGAGCCCGAGCAGCTCGGCCTGCTCGACCGGGTCAAGAACCTGCACGGCAACGTATTCCCGAACCTCTCATTCCTGATCCCGAACTTCATCGTCGTCGATGGGCGTCGGGTCAGCGGCATGATGCTCCGGCTCTGGCAACCGATCGGGCCCGACAAGGTGCAGGTGTGGTCGTGGCATCTGGTGGAGAGAAACGCTCCCGAATGGTGGAAGCGACTCGGGCAGAAGATGTATGTGCAGACCTTCGGTATGTCCGGAATGTTCGACCAGGACGACACCGAGAACTGGGAAGCGCAGACCCGCAACTCCAACACCGCGCTCTGGCGGCAGGACGAAATCATGCTGCACTACGCGATGGGAATCTCGGGCGAGCCGCTCACGGAATTCCCCGGACCTGGCGACGTCTATGACGGGAAGTTCTCCGAGGCGGCGGGGCGCACCTTCTACCGGACCTGGCTCGACTTGATCCTCGACCAGCGGCCGGAGCAGTGATCGCGGCCGGCGCCATCGGCATCGAGACCTGGCTCGAAGTCCATCATTTCCTGGTGGCCGAGGCGGAGCTGCTCGACAATCGTCGGTTCGAGGAGTGGCTGGAGCTCTTCACCGAGGACGTCGAGTACACCGCCCCTGTGCGGGTCACGAAAAAGAATCCAGCACCGGACGTGGTGGCGCAGAACCTTTTGTTCGACGAGAACCTGGCGTCACTGACCCTCCGGGTCAAGCGGCTCGCGACCGACGTCGCCTGGGCTGAAGATCCACCCTCGCTCACCCGGAGGCTGATCACCAACATCCGGGTCAATCCCGCCCCCGCCGACGATGAGTTTTTGGTCAAGAGCAACGTGCTGCTGTTCCGCAGCCGGGGCGACGTGGGTCGTCACGACATCGTCTGCGGTGAGCGCGAGGACACGCTCCGGCGCCTCGAGGGCGCACTGAAGATTGCCCGGCGACGCATCGTGTTTGACCAGGCCTCGCTCGGGACCAAGAACCTGGCGGTGTTTCTTTGATGCGGACGAGAGGAGGACGGCGGTGCAAGTCACTGTAGATCTCTCGCGCTGCCAGGGTTACGCCAACTGCGTGGGAACCGCGCCGGAGATATTCGACCTAGACGAGGAAACGGGGCAAGCCGTCGTGCTGGTGCCCGAGCCGCCTACCGACCTGTACGAGGCGGCGCGCGCCGCGGTGGCAGGGTGTCCGGTGCAGGCGATCACGGCGGACGAGGAGTCGTAAGGCCGGCCGACATGCGAGGCCTGACAACGCGGGCTTGAGGGGCTGTCCGAGATTTGCCGCGATATCGGCTTTTCTCGGACGCCCCGAGTAGTTCTAGCCCCGCTCGCCTGACCAGAACCGGATGAACTCGCTGAGCAGCCAGGCGAACTCGCGAGGCTGTTCGCGAAACGCGAAGTGACCAGCCCCGCGGACCGTATAGAAGCGAACGTTGGGGTTGCTCTGAGATAACAGCTCGAACAGGGCATGACCCTGCTCCAGCACCGCCCATGGATCCTCGCGACCCCAGTAAAGGAGGATCGGCAGTTCCCCCAGGCGACCAGCTTCGATCTGGCGGTGGGTGTCGGCGCGGATTTCCGCCAGAGAGTGATCCCAGCGGGCCTGGCCGCCGCCCTGCATCACCTCCGCCGTGCGAAGCGCCTTTGGGCGGGTAGCCATCCAGGCATCGGTGGCCACGAATTCGTCGGTCACATGCTCGGTGCGATAGGACATTCGCTCATAAAGCGCGCGCAGCTGCTCCGGGCGCTGAGCGGCGAACGTCGGCGGCCGGGAGAAATCGAACACGCCCTCGAGCACGAGTCGCTGGCGGCGGGGAAAGTCTCCCCAGCGGGGCGCGATCGTCTCGGAGTTGATAATCGTCAGGCCCAGCACCTCGTCCGGGTGCTCGACCGCCAGTCTCGCGGCCAGCCCAGCGCCGCGAGACTGGCCGACCAGGTGGTAACGCTCGCAGCCGAGCGCCCGGACGAAGTCGTGCATGTGGTCGACCTCGGTCCGATAGACGTAGTCCTCCTCCCGAGCTGGGTTGTCGCTCAGCCCACACGCGACGCGGTCCGCCGCCAGGACCCGGAGGGTGCCGGCCAGGTCGGAGATGTTCTTGGACCACACGTTGGCGCTGCTGGAGCCACCCCAGTTGCCGCCGTGGCAAAGCACCACCGGCTGTCCGGTTCCCTCCTCGTAGTAGCGCGTGCGGATGTCTCCGACGTCTATGAACCTGGCCGTCAGCCCTTCGATGGCGCCGTCTTCGCGCACCGGGGCCTGCACCTGGACGGTCATCGGTCCGCCGGGTCCCCGCCGGCACGCCCGTCGGTCGGGAAATAGACCACTCGGCTGCCGATGTCACGGGAGCGAAGCTCCCCTCGCGCAGCGAGGAGCGCGAGCCGCGGGTGCGCGAGCGCCGACGGGCACCCGAGCGCGGCCGCGATCTCCTCGGCCATCGCCCCTGGGCTGCGGGCGACGGCGGCGGCCAGCGCCTCGTCCGGAGGCCCGGCCGTCGGCAGCGGCGGGGGACCCGGCTCTCCCGCATCGCGGCGGGGCAGCCCCTGCGGCGGGAAGAAGACGATCCGCGCGCCGATGTCGCGAAGCTGCAGCTGGCCTCGGCCGGCCAGCATCGCCAGCCGGGGATGGGCGAGCCCGGGGTCGCACCCGACGCTCGCGGCGATGGCCTCGGCCATCGAGCCGGGCGCCCGGGCTACCGCCTCGACGAACGCCTCATCGGCCGGCCAGTCCATCGGTATGTCGCCGGGCGGCCCCATCGTGGCGGTAGCGGCGGGCGCAAATGCCGTCATCACGAGGCCGCCGAGGAGCTCGAGCTGCTCGAGGTCCGACACCATCGGAAACAGGATCACCTCGTCGCAGCCGACCGCTTGGTAAGCGCTCAGAAAACCCATCACCTGCTCGGGCGAGGCGAGCATGTGTTCGGCAAAGATCTCGCTGACCTCCGGGGAGAAGTGACTGCGGATGTACTCCCGTCCCCGCTCGGCCGGCCCCTCGCCGAGCGCGTAGAGCCAGGCCCCGAGGAGGTGCGGTTGGCCGGTGCGGCCCTCCCGCTCCCAGGCCGCGCGCACGGCGCCCGCGTGCGCGGCAAACACGTCCGGAGGGCCGGCAAAGCCGGCAAGCCCGTCGGCGGCCTGAGCGATCAGCTCGAAGGAGCGTTGCGTGCGGGCGGCGACCAGAAGCTTGGGACCGCCTGGGCGCGCGGGTCGCGGACCGATCGTGTCGCCGGTCCAGAACGCCCGCAGCGCGTGCAGCGAACGGGCCAGCAGTTCGCGCCGATCCTCCCAACGCAGCCCGGCGGCGGCGTAGTCGGAGGGGTGCGCGCCCACGCCCAATCCCAACATCAGGCGTCCACCGCAGAGCACGTCGAGGGTCGCCGTCTCCTTGGCAAAGACGGCGGGGTTGCGAAGCGGCGCCGCGATCGCCGTCGAGGCGAGCCTGATGCGGTTCGTCGCGCCGGCGCAGAGCGCCAGCGCCGGGATGGCATCGAGGCTGTCGAACGCCAGACGATCCATGGCGGCGAGCGTCGAGAACGGCCCCGCGTCGGCGGCCCGGGCCCAGTCCAGCAGGCGCTGCTTGTCGACGCCGGGGAGCATGCTCGGCATTCCGACTCCCACCTGCATACGCTAGACTGTATACGCTTTGCGTCGCTTGTACGCCGCGCTAGAAGGTGTACTGCTCGTGCTTACGGGAGAGGGCACGAAGTGGGCGATCGGAGCGCGGCGGGAGGGCTGGTCTCCGATGTGCCTGGCCATCGACCCGCGCGACGCCGCGCGCGTGCTGTGCGGCACCTTCGGAGCGGGTCTGTGGATCAGCGAGGACGGCGGCCGCGACTGGCGCCAGATCGAGCTCGCTCATGACAAGGTGACCGCGCTCGCCTTCGACCCAAGCGAGCCGAGCACCGCGTGGGCGGGCACGGAGCTGAGCGCCGTGTACCGCTCGGGAGACGGCGGGCGGACCTGGGAGGAGATGGCGGCGCTTCAGCGCCTCGCCTCCAAGCCCGATTGGTTCTACCCGCCCCGCCCGGAGGTTCACTACGTTCGGTGCATCACGCCGCATCCGAACGAGCCCGGCCGGGCCTTCGTGGCCATCGAGCAGGGAGGTCTGATGAGCACCCGAGATTACGGTGAGACCTGGCAGGACCGGGTCCCTGGCGGTCCATTCGACATCCACACGCTGCTCATCCACCCGGACGCTCCGGACCGCCTGTGCGCGGTGACGGGGGACGGGTTCGTGCGCGCCGGCTACGGGTACTGGGAGAGCCCAGACGCCGGCGCGACGTGGTCCTGGCCGACGGCCGGGATGGCGCATCATTACCTGTGGGGGCTCGCCGTGGATCCCGCCGATCCGGACGCGATGGTCATGTCGGGCGCCAACTGCCCCACCGCCCTGCACAGCCCGATGGTCGGCGAGTCGTTCATCTACCGCCGCACTGGTAACGGCTGGGTGCCGTGTGGCGATGGCCTGGCCGATCCCCGGGGCACGATCGAACCGCTGCTGGCCTCGAGCTCCGGCGAGCCCGGCACGTTCTATGCCCTCACCAACAAGGGGATCTTCCGCTCGGTCGATCAGGGGGCGAGCTGGCAGGGGCTCGAAGTGCCCTGGGAGCCTCAGTTCGCGGTCAGCGGGCCCCGCGCGATCGCCATCGCCGGCTAGCGCCGCGGCTCAGAACGGGTAGGTCGCCGGCTCCGCGCGCTCGGTGCGCCACTGCCATTGGAGGAACTCCTCCAGGTTGGCCGGGCCCCCGAAGCGAGCCCCGTTGCCCGATGCGCCCATCCCGCCGAACGGCGCGGCGGGATCGTCATTGACCGTCTGGTCGCCGATGTGGAGGAGCCCGGTCCGGACCTGCTCCGCGATCCGGCGGCCGCGCTCGAGGTCGGCGGTGTAGATCCCGGTGCTGAGCCCGTACTCGGTGGCGTTGGCCAGCGCGATGGCCTCTTCATCGGAGGCGAAGGTCATCACCGGGGCCACCGGGCCGAAGATCTCCTCTCGCCAGGCTCGCATCTCGGGGCGCACCTGGCCGAGTACGGTGGGCGGATAGTACGGCGAGTCGGCTGCTCCTCCGGCCAGGACCTCCGCACCGTGATCGCGCGCTTCACGCACGAGCGCGTCCACGCGCGCGACGTGCTCCGGATCGATCAGCGGCCCGATCGCCACCTCCTGGAGGTTGGGATCCCCAATCGGTAGGTGCCTCGCGCGGTCGCTGAGCGCATCGAGGTACGCCTCGGCCAGCCGCTCGTGAACTAGGTGGCGTCCGGCGGTCATGCAGATCTGCCCCTGATGCACAAAGGAGCCCCAGGCGCCGGCGGAGCTGGCGGCCGCGACGTCCGCGTCCTCCAGGACGATGAACGCGTTGTTGCCCCCAAGCTCGAGCGCCACCCGCTTGAGGTTCCGACCGCACGCCTCCCCGACCAGGCGACCGACCGCAGTCGAGCCGGTGAAGGAGACCATCCCGATCTCGGGAACCTCGCAAACGGCCGCTCCGGCCTCCGCGCCACCCGGAAGCACGTGCAGCAGACCCGCAGGCAGGCCCGCGGCATCGAGCAGCGAGGAGAGGAAGAAGCCGCCCGAGATGGGCGTATGGGGATCTGCCTTGAGCACCACGGCGTTGCCGAGGGCGAGGGCGGGCGCGACCGAACGGATGGCCAGGATCATGGGAAAGTTCCACGGGGCGAGCACCCCGACGACGCCCATCGGCACGCGCCGCATGACGCTGCGCCGGCCAGTCGGATCCGGGAGCTCATGCTCGAGCGGCTCCTCGGTCAGCCGGGCTGCCGCCCGCAGCTCCCCGAGGACCAGCTGCATGACCTCGAGTGCCGCCTTCGGGCGGATCGAGCCGGCCTCTCGGACCAGCCACCCTTCCGCCTCCTCGTGGTGGGTTTCGAGAAGTTCGGCCGCGCGCGACATCACGGCGGCGCGCTCGCCGGCAGGACGCGCGGCCCACTGCGACTGGGCGGCGGCGGCCTCGGCGGAAGCGCGCGCGACGTCTTCGGCGTCCGCTTCCCCGACCTCGAGCAGCGTCTCGCCGGTGGCGGGCTCGCGGACCGCTAGTGTTCGGCGGGCGGGGCGCTACTCGCCGGCCCACAGGTTGGCGCGGGCGGCGTCTGAGTCAAAGATCGTCGATCGGGTTGTCGTGGCCAAGGGATCTCCTGTCGCTGGTCGGGAACGCTCCGCAAAGGTACCGTATGCTGTATACAGTTGGCAGGATATCGATCGAGGGAGAGGAGAAGGGGTGAGATATGGCGACAGGCCGAGGTGAACTCAAAGAGTGGGCCCGGGAACACTTCGTGGGTGCCGAGACGATCGTCATGCCCTCCTTTACGCCGGATCTGCGCGAACTCGACGAGGCCGGCATCCGCCTCGATGTCCGCCAGAGCATTCGTCACGGCGCGTTCTCGGCCTTCTGCGCGATCGAGACCGGGCTCAGCCACGAGGAGAAGAAACGCTTCCTGGAAATCGCGGTCGACGAAGCCGGTGATCAGATTTGCGTCGGATTCCCGTTGCAGGGCGACTCGGTGCAGGAGAACCTCGAGCTGCTGGCGCACGGTCAGCGGATCGGCGCCAGCCATGCGATGGTGAGCTACCCGCAGAACCTGCCGCTGAATGACCCCGACGCGCTGGTGCGCTACCACGAGGAGCTGATCGAGGCGAGCGATCTCGCCCTGGTGCTGTTTCACAACGACAAGTTCAACCTCTACCACCTGCATCCCAGCGGTTTGCCGATCGGGGTCTACGACCGGATCGTGGACCGCGACACGGTGGTGGCGGTCAAGGTCAGCGTGATGGACCTGGCCACGCTCGATCTGTGCTTCGAGCGCTACGGGGGCCGGGTACTGGTGTCGACGCCGACCGTGCTGCAGCTGCCACTGGTGATGAGCCACTACGACATGCAGTGGACCGGGGCTTGGACGATCGAGGCCTTCCAGACGCCCGAGCAGCCGCTGGTGATCGAGATGTTCGACGCGCTGCGGGCCGGACGGATCGACGAGGCGATGGGGATCTTCGCCCGCCTCGGGCCGCTGTTCGCGGCGTTCGGACCGCGGCTCGCCCGGATGATGCCGAGCGGCACCTATCACTGGACCCTGTTCAAGTACATCCAGTATCTGAGCGGCGGCAACGGCGGGGTCACCCGGCCGCCGGCGATGCGCCTCACCCGGGCGGACATGGAGGAGATCAGGACAGCGTTCCTGGCCTGCGGTTTGCGGTTGGCCGAAGGGTCCGACGAGGACTTCTGCCATGGCCGGTGCGCCGGAAGGTCGGCGGTGGTTCGATGAGGATCGCCGGCGCCGAGAACATCACGGTCCCGTCCTTTGACCGGACGCTGAGGACGCTCGATGACAGCGGGATCCGGTGGGACGTCGAGCAAGCGGTGGCCCACGGCTTCGCCGCCTCGCTGCTCGCGCTCAACGCGGGGCTGTCCCCCGAGGAGATGCGACGGTTCATCGAGGTGGCGGTCGACGCGGCGGCCGGGCGACTGCAAATCGGGATCGAGACGCCCGCTGCCTCGTTTGAGGTGGCGCGCGAACTGCTCGAGATCGTCGGCCCGATGGGCGTCAGCCACGCGCTGCTGACCGTGCCGGCCGGATTTGCGCCGCGGACCGACGATGAGGTCTATGAGGCGTATAGCTCGCTCGCCGAGGCGAGCACCGTGCCCTTCGTGCTGCCGGTTGGTCCGGTCGGCTTCCCGCCCGAGCTCGGAGGGGGGGTGCCGTGGGGTGCATGGGCGAGATTGGCCGGTGAGGGAAGCGCCGGTGGCGTTCACGTCACCACGTGGATGCCGCACGTTCTGTTCGCGGCGCTGCGGATGTTCGCCGGGCGCCTCGAGGTGGGGATCGGTACGCCGCTGCTGCTCGGCGTAATGCCGCTGCTCCATGAGCACTACGGCGTGAGCTGGCTGAGCCCGGCGCACTGGGAGCTGTGGCAGTCACCGCAACACCCGCACCTAGTCAGCTATCTGGAACACCTGCGCGCCGGCCGCAGGCAGCAGGCGCTCGAGGTCCATTGGCGATTGGCGCCCGCGCGGGGGATCGCCTTCGGCGGCGGGCTGCTCGAGCCCGAGGTCGATGGGATGCCGCACCTGGCGCTCGCCAAATACTGCAGCTGGACCGTGGGGGGCAACGGGGGCGTGACGCGCGAGCCCGCGCTGCACGTCAACCCCCAGCAGCGTCAAGCCCGGCGAGCGATGCTGCTGGCCCTAGGCATCGAGCCGAGCGACGATTCCGAGGAGCAGTTCCTCGTGGGACGGACGGCTGCGCGAGAAAGCTCCCCGGCGGCGGGGCCGAACCCCGAACGTTGAGCGTGCGCGTCGTTGGGGTCTCCGAAGCGCAGCCCCGCTTCCCGGCACGGCGGCTGCACATTGCCGCCGTGCCGGTCGATGACCTTCGCGAGGAGGTCAGGATCCCCTGACGCCTCGAGCTCGAAGCGCAGCTCGATGAGCTCGAGTGCCGGGAGCGCCATCAGCGACAGGCCGCCTGCGGCCGGTCGTCGCCCTAGAGCGGGTGGCCGGATTTCAAGCCACCTCTCCCTCCAGCTGAACCGGGGCGGTGGCCGGCTTCAGACGGGTGAGCTCGCCCAGCTCGCGGCCGACGCCGCGGGTCGTAGCCGCGGTGATCAATCGCCCAGCCAGAGCCAGATCCTGCACCGCCGTGCCAGCCGATTTGAACACGCGCAGGTCGCGCTCCCCCGAGCGCTCGAGCGTCTCCGGTGCGCTCATCACGCCTGCGATCGACACCAGGTGGTCGGGGGTGACCGCCCCGTGAGCGATGGCGTCGATCAGGTCGCCGCACTCCCGCAGCACCGAGGCGGCGTCGTCGACCATGACCACCGCGGCCCGCCGCAGCGTCGAGCGGTCGAGCTCGCGCAGGTCGGGGCGCGTCGATCCGATCGAGAGCACGACCGAATCCGGTTGGAGGTCGCGGCCGTCGATCACGGGCTCGCTGGCCTTCGTGGCGAGCACCACGGTCCGAGCCGTGCCGATCGCCTTTGCCGCCGAGCACACCGGCTTGACATCGATCCCGAGCTCGAGCGTCTGGCGTTCGGCAAAGGCGGTGCGCCGTTCGACGCTGGGACTGTAGACCGCAACCGACTCCAGCGGCCACAACCTCGCCATCGCCCGCAGGTGGGTGGTGGCCTCGAAACCCGAGCCGATCAGCGCGATCCGCCGCTGGGGCTCGGGTTGCAGCACATGGGCGGCCACCGCCGTGATCCCCGCGGTTCGAAGCCGCGTCACCTCATCGGCGTCGAGCATCGCCAGCAGCTCGCCGGTCTCCTGGGTATAGACGAGCAGCAGGTACCGATTGCCGACGCCCCTCACCAGCGTCATCACCTTGAGGCCCATCAGCCCGTCGAGGGCACCGGGCATCACGCGAAGGAAGCCGCGCGGAAGGTTGACGTCGAGTCGCGGCGGGATCACGGCTCTGCCCTCTCGCTCGGCGTTGACCGCCGACCGCGCCGCGTCCATCACCAGGTCCGCCGTCGCGAGCTCGCGAACGTCGTCGGTGGAGAGGAACAGCGCCACTTACCCGTTCCTCAAGGGGAGCCCGCTCACGCCATCACCAGCCCACCGCTGACCTCGAGCACCTGACCGGTCAGGTAGCGGCTCTCGTCGGAGAGGAGGAACAACACCGGGCCCACGACGTCGCCCGGCTCGCCGATCCGGCGCAGGGGGATCACCTCGGCTCGGGCCGCCTCGTCGAAGTCGGGGAGATCGTCGAGCATCGGCGTGCGTATCGGCCCAGGCGCGACGGCGTTGACACGGATCCCGTCGTCACCCAGCTCGGCGGCGGCGGAACGCACGAGTGCCTCCACGCCGGCCTTGGCGGCGGCGTAGTGCGCGCCGAGCGCATAGGGACGGCGGGCCCAGCCCGAGGAGAAAGCGCAGACGCTCCCGCCTCCGGCGGCGCGCAGACGCGGAACCGCGGCCTTGAGCAGCAGGAACGTGGCCGTCAAGGAGGCATCGACGATCCGACGCCACTCCTCCAGGGCGAGCTCCTCGAGGGGGGCCTCCGACACCACGCCCGAGGCGCAGACCAGGAGCGAGAGTCCGCCCAGACGCTCGGTCGCCAGCGCCACCGCGGCGGCGACATCGTCGGGATCGGTCAGATCGCAGCGGAGCATCAGCTCCGCGCCACCGACATCGGCGTCGGCCAGGTCGAGCACTCCGACGCGGGCCCCCCGCTCGGCGAGGGCGCTCGTCAGCGCGCGCCCGATGCCGCCGGCGCCTCCGGCGATCAGCGCGGGGCGCCGGTCAAACCCGGACCATCGAGCGGTTGTTTCAGACTTGGCCACGACCATATTTGGAGACTGTATACATTAGGAGGCGACGAAAGGCAAGCTGGCGGCGCGCTGGGCGATCTCCGCTCGCAGCGCGGCGAGCGGGCGGGGCATCCCATAGGCGACGGCGCCGATGATCTGGCCGCGGTGGCGCGCGACAGCCGCGAATCGGCGTTCGGCCGGGTCTCCGGCCACCACCTCGAGCTGCTCGCCACGCTCGGGAAGACCGATCGATTGCAAGCGCACGCCGAAGTGCTCGGACCAAAAGCTCGGTATGGGCGCATACGGCCTGCCGTGTCCAGGCCCGCGCAGGAGCGCGCGAGCGGCGGCCAGGGCCTGCTCGCCGGCATTGCTCCAGTGCTCCACGCGCATCGGCGAAGGTCCAAACAGAGCATGGGGCCAGCGTGCCACGTCGCCGGCCGCCGCCAGTCCCGGGGCACCGCGGACCAGGCACCACTCATCGCACACGACCCCGTCGTCCATCTGCAGCCCGCTGCCCTGTAGCCAGTCGACCGCGGGTTCCGCGCCGACGGCGCTGAGTACCACGTCTGCCTCCAGGCGCGTCTGGTCGTCGAGCACGAGAAGTTGGCCGGCCTCGCTCCGCTGCACGGCGACCACCGTCCGGGGGATGTGCACGCGGACGCCGTGTTCCGCGAGCAGGCGCCGGGTGAACTCGCTTACCAACTCGCCCGCGATCGCGAGCGGTGGATCCAGGCTGACCACGTCGACCTCGAGGCCGAGGGACCGCGCGGTCGAGGCGACCTCGACGCCGATGAAGCCGGCGCCGACGATCGCCAGCCGATCAGCGGCCGCGAGCGCGCGCCGCAGGGCGAGCGCATCATCCAGCGTGCGGAGCTCGTGAATCCCGGAGGCTGCTGGATCGAGCGCGCGCAGCCGCCGCGGGCGACTGCCGGTAGCGATCAGCAGCCGGTCGAACGGGAGCTCGTCGCCCGAACCGAGCCTGAGTCGGCGCCGGACACAATCCAGCCTCACCGCCGAATATCCGAGCAGCCACGTGGCTTGCAGCTCACCAAGGCTCCGCAGTTCGACGTCGGGTGGCTCGAGCCTGCCGGCGAGCAGCTCCTTGGAAAGTGGCGGCCGGTCGTACGGCCGCCAGCGCTCCCGCCCGACGATGGTCAGTTCGCCGTCGAAGCCCTCCGCGCGCAGGGCCTCCGCGCCGCGCAGTCCGGCCAGCGAGGCGCCTACCACCACGATCCGCTCCGGAGTCGGGCTCACGCGCCGGCGGTCACGACTTCGACCAAGGCGGGGTGGCCGCCGCGCACCACGGCCACCGCCCGGCGAAGCGCTGGGACGATCTCCTCCGGGCGCTGCAGCGGACCGATCGACCACACGCCGAATGACTTGGCCAGGTTGGCGTAGTCGACGTGCGGATGATCGAGGACCGCGCCGACGTGGCGTCGCCCTTCCGGACGCCCGCGCTGCTCGGCGATCCGGGCGGCGTGCTCGACCGTGTTGCGGTACTGGCGGTTGTTCTGCACGAGCACCAGGACGGGACTCCGCAGATGGGCCGCGGTCCAGAGCGCCGAGGGCGTGTAGAGCAGGTCTCCGTCGGGCTGCAGGTCGACGAGCAGCCGGTCGGGGTCGTCGAACCCGAGCGCGGCTCCGATCGAGGCTCCGAGGCCGTAGCCGAGGCCGCCGCCCCCGTGCCAGCCCAGGTGCGCGCGGAAGCCGCCCAGCGGCCACAGCCGGCGTTCCCAGTCGGTCGTCTTGCTGTGTACGACGCACGGGCGTTCCGGGGCGAGAGCCTCCCAGGCCTCGACCGCGAGCCGGGCAGGATGCACGGCATTCCGCGCGCCGGCGTCGGATGCCTCCCGCCAGAGAGCCTCACGGCGAGCCCGCGCCCTTCCTGCCAGGCGCCGCCGCCGCTCGGACAGGCGGGTCGCCTCGGGGCCCTGGCGCTCGATCCGCGACACGAGCGCAGGCAGCGCCGTCTCCGGGCTGGCGGTGATCTGCCGCTCGGCCGCCACCAGCTCGCCTACGTCGTGCGCCCAGGAGCGCACCCGCAGGTGCCCGGCGGAGACGTGGACGACGGCTGCCGATCCCTCTCCGCGCGGTGGTGGCCGCGGCGTGGATCCGAGTCCGGCGGCGTCGAGCGCGCCGTAGAGGTCCTCCACGTCAAAGCCGACGACCAGATCGGCCTCCCCGAGGATTTCGGGCAACTCGGTGAAGTTGAGCTCGTGGTCGACCGGCATGTTGTGCCGCGCGCCGCGGTCGATCACCGGAGCGTGCAGCCGCTCCGCGAGGGCCACGAACCCCTCGAAGCCGGCAGCGGTGTCACCCGCGTAGTCGCTGATCAGCACCGGCAACCGCGCCTCGCGCAGCCGCGACGCCAGCGCGTCGAGCTCCGTCTCGGTGGTGGCCGGCGCGGTGGGCGCGGGGAACGAGTCCGGCGACGGCCAGGACCCGCCCTGCCATGGCTCCTCCTGCAGCCCCGCGTCGAGACACAGGTACACCGGACCCGGAGGTTGGGCCCGGGCGAAGTTCAAAGCGCGGGCCAACGCACGGGGGATCGACGCGGCATCGGCCGGCTGGTCATCCCATTTGACGTAATCGCGAACCTGTTCGCCCTGCACATTGGCGGTGTGGATCCAATCGATCCACGGCCTCCGCTTGGCGGTCGAAACCGGTCCCGTCCCTCCGAGCAGCAGCACCGGCACGCGGTCGCACCACGCGTTGTAGATGGCCATCGCGGCATGCTGAAGCCCGACCACATCATGTAGCAGGACCGCCATGGGGCGCCCGGTGGCCTTGGCGTAGCCGTGGGCGACCGCCACGCTGATCTCCTCGTGCGTGCAGAGCACGGTGCCGGGTCCGTCCGAGCGGTAGTTGACCAGTGAATCCTGTAGGCCGCGAAAGCTCGCGCCGGGATTGAAAGCGACGTGGCTGATTCCGGCTGCGGTGAGCAGGTCGACGATCGCATCCGAGACCCAGCTGGCTGTGGTCGCGCCCGTCGACATCCGAGGAGAAAGTGTATCCTGTTGACAGTAACCGACGCCTGACGCTAGCCTCCGCTCGATGCACGCGGTTCTATCGCAGTGCGAGGAGGTCCAGCCGGCGCTAGTTGCCGGGAATGGCGCTGAATGCGGCTTGTGATGATCAATCCTGGATGAAGGAAGTACGCGCGACGAGGGTTTCGGGAGCGCCTCCAAAGCGACTCACCGAACGAGTGGCGGTGGTCACCGGCGCTGCTTCCGGCCTCGGCCGGGCCTACGCCGCTCGTTTGTCGGCCGAGGGCGCGCACGTGTGCATCGCGGATATCGCGGACGCCTCGGAAACCGTGCGGCTGGTAGAGGACGCCGGCGGATCGGGATGGTGCGCGGACTGTGACGTCAGCTCCCAGGACAGCGTGGGGAAGTTCGCCGCGCAGGTTCACGATCGTCACGGACGGTGCGACATCCTGGTCAACAACGCGGGTATCTATCCGGTGGTGCCGTTCGAAGACACGTCGTTCGAGATCTGGAGAAGGGTGATCGCGATCAACCTCGACGGGACGTTTTTGATGTGCAAGGCGTTCCTGCCCGGGATGCGCGAGCGCGGTTACGGGCGCGTGGTGAATATCGCAACCACGATTCCGTGGTTGACGGTCGGTGATTTCAGCGCCTATAGCGCCTCGAAGATGGGGGTGATTGGCCTCACCCGGGCGCTGGCCACCGAATACGGCACCCACGGTGTCACCGTCAACGCCGCCGCGCCGAGCCTGGTTCGGACCGCGACGACAGAGGCGGGGCCCCAGGCGGAAATGTTTGACGCCGTCGCCCAGGCGCAGGCGATCAAGCGCACCCAACAGCCCGTGGACATGGTTGGAGCGATCGCCTTCCTGGCCTCCGATGATGCCGCGTTCCTGACCGGCCAGACGATCGTCGTGGACGGAGGTCTGGTGAGGCTGTAGATGGTGCCCGTCTCCAGTGTCGAAGCTCAGCTGTTCCGCCACGTCCTCGGGCATCTGCCCACCGGAGCCTGCGTGGTGACGACGATCGGCCCGTCCGGCCAGCCCCTGGGCCTGTCCTGCAACTCGTTCACCTCCGTCTCACTGTCCCCTCCGCTGGTTGCCTTCTGCCCAGCCAAGTCCTCGACAACCTGGCCGCTGATGAGACC
>JAFASF010000224.1 GCA_019244745.1 Solirubrobacterales bacterium
TGGGCGATCCAGGACTCGAACCTGGGACCTCTTCCTTATCAGAGAAGCGCTCTAACCGACTGAGCTAATCGCCCTTCGCTTCTCGCCCCGGCCGACGCGGCGCGGGGCGAGGTCGCCTTCGCTGTGGAGTCGGACCGCGGCGAAGGCTGGATCGATTCTACCGGCGTTTCAGCGACGGCCCGATGGCGTGCCCGATCGTCCGGCGACCGTCCCGAACGCTGCAAGCCACCGGCTTCCCGGGTGCTGGCTATCATTTCGGTCCCCCTGCCTGTGCTCGGGGTGGTCGGGCGTGCGCGGGTGAACGCGACCGACCCCGGATTTGTGAGGAGATGCCAACGGCGAATACCTGCGGGGTCACCCCGGGGTGACCTGGTCGCTTTAGTACGTCATATACGGCGTACTGGAGCGTCCAGGTCTGTGGCTCCTCGTTCCCGGGCGCGCGAGCTTGTAATCCACCCACTGCTTGCGGGGGAGCAACGAGGCGGATGGCGGCCTGCCCGCCGCGCGAGGGTCCCCACCATCGGCGAATCCGCAGGATCGCCGGCTGGCTCGCGATCGGGGGAGCGAAGTGGATACCCGGGTCCCGGCTAAGCCCGCCGGCCCGGGCAGCCCAACCCGGGCAGAGCGGCAAGCGAAAGCGCGAGAGGGTGTCACGCAGCAGCGCGGGTCTGTATGCGGATCGCGGTGTCGAGGGCCGCCTCGAGCGACTCGAAGCTCACCTCCAGCCGATAGCCGCCCGCCCGCCCGGGCCTGACCTCGACCTGGCGGCCGAGGAGGACCGAGAAGCGGTTAGAGATTTCTTCGACCGCCGCGGCTTGATCGGGATGGAGCGGTGGACGGCGCTTGGCCTTGCCCTCCGACCGCGCGCGACCGGCGCCGGCCGTCCGGGCCCGAGATTCGAGCTCGCGGACCGACCAGAGACCAGCTACGGCGGCACGGGCGAGGCGCCGGCGCTCTGCGTGATCGTCGGCCGCAAGGAGCGCGCGGCCATGACCTTCGGTCAGCTCGCCCCGCTCGATGAGCGCGATGGCCTCGTCTGGCAGGTCGAGCAAGCGGATCAGATTGGAGACGGCGACTCGGCTGCGGCCAACGCGAAGGCCGACCTCCTCGCGGGTGAGTCCCAGCTCCTCGACCAAAGCGGCGCACGCTCGGGCCTCGTCGATCGGGTTGAGGTCCTCGCGGGCCATGTTCTCGACCAGCGCGACTTCGAGCGAAGCGGCGTCATCGTGATGACGGATGATCGCCGGGATCGTGTTCAGCTCCGCCACCTGAGCCGCTCGCCACCGACGCTCGCCAGCGATCAGCTCGAACCGGCCGGCAGCGAGCGGGCGAACGAGGACAGGCTGCAGGACGCCCCGCAGCTTGATCGATTCGGCCAATCCGAGCAGTGCCTCCTCCTCGATCATCCGGCGAGGCTGGTGGGGACTCGGGGTGATCATGTCGAGCGGTAGTTGGCGCAGCTCCTCCAGCTCGTCCTTCGGAGCCACGGACAAGATCGCCGCGAGGCCGCGGCCCATTCCTTTCTGCCGTTCAGCCACGAGCGGCCACCTCCTTTGCGAGCTCGAAATACGCGTCAGACCCTGCACAGTGGGGGTCGTGGTGTATCACCGGCTTGCCGAAGCTCGGCGCCTCACCCACACGCACGTTCCGGGGTATTACGGTGTCGAACACCAGTTCGGGAAAGTGTTCGCGCACTTCGCGTTCGACGTCCTGGGCGAGGCGGGTCCGGCCGTCGTGCATGGTGAGCAGCATGCCGGCGATGGTCAGCCTCGGGTTGAGTTCGCGCTGCACGAGTGACAGCGTCTCGAGCAGGCCGGCGAGACCTTCGAGCGCGAAGTACTCGGCCTGAACGGGAACAATCACCCGGTCGGCCGCAACCAGCGCGTTGACGGTCAGAGGACCCAGCGACGGAGGGCAGTCGAGCAACGTGAACGCATAGCGGTCGCGGACGCCGTTCAGGGCTTCTCGGAGGCGTGTCTCGGATCCGGACATCCGTGGAAGCTCAACGGTCGCGCCCGCGAGATCCGGGCCCGCCCTGGCGAGCCACAGGTGCTCGATGGCGGTCCGATCGACCACCTCTGACAGGGGAACGTCGCCGAGGATCACGTCATAGACGGTCATCTCCGCATCCTTGGAGAGCCCCAGCCCGATCGTCGCGTTGCACTGCGGATCGATGTCCACCAGCAGCGCGTCGTAACCGGCCTCGGCGATGCAGGCAGCCAGGTTCACGGCGGTCGTGGTCTTGCCCACGCCACCCTTCTGATTGGCGATCGCGTACACCGTACCCATGACCGCCTCACGCTACCGCGGGAAGCGGTCAGATCTGCGCCGCGCGGGCAATCGGGTGTGGAGGGGCACCGCCGAGCCAGGAGCGTCAGGGGTCGTCAGCGCCGTCCGAGCGGGCGCTTCAGGGCGACCCCGGACCGCCGGGGGAAGCCCTTAGGCGTTTCCATAACCTTCAACGCGAGGTATAGATGGCGGGCGTAGGCATCCATATAGGGCCGCACGCGTCGGATTTCAGCGACTTCGAGCCCGAGCTTCGCCGCTGCCTCAGAGCCAGCGGCTTCGGCCTCTGGATCTCGCCGGCCGCGCCAGACCACGAGCGTGCCTCCCACTCGCAGAAGCGGGGCCGCGTACTCCATGACTACGTCAAGCGGCGCGAGCGCCCGCGCCGTCACGAGGTCCATCTGACCAATGCCGGCGCTCCAGGCCTCCGCCCGGGCGTTGACCGCCCGCGCGTTCCACGTTCGGGACTCCGCGATGGCACGCTCGATGAACGCGCACTTCCGGGTCGAGCTTTCGACGAGGTCGACGGTCGCCAATGGAAGCGCGATCGCGAGCGGCAGGCCGGGGAGGCCCGCGCCCGCGCCGAGGTCGGCGATCGCCGACGAGGACCGGACCTGACCGAGCTCGAGGGCGACGAGAGAATCCGCGAGGTGGTCGTCGATCACCTTCGCTGGCTCCCGAATCGTGGTCGGGGCGATCGGATCGTCAATCAGGAGTCGAGCGAGCGTCTCGAGCCGCGGCGCCGCACCGGCGTCTAGGTCGTATCGCTCCACAAGCGCCTGGATTCCGGCGGCCACTCGCGAGGCCATGGAATCGGTCAGCTCGGCCGAGCGCGTTCGCGCTGGATGTACCCCGCGTACCGCTCGCACATCCGGTCGAAGCGAAGGGCGGCGTGGCCATCGAGGTCGGGTCGGAGTTCGCGCTCGATAAGCGGCAGCACGTCGTTCACGAGCGCGCGTCCCCGGGCCATCCACTGGTAGTACGAGCGGCCGCCGTGCTGGTAGGGGCCATATAACCGCGTTCCGGGAAACCGCTCGATGAGCCATCGGAACAGGGCTTCGTGGCGGGTGTGCATCCGAAGCGTGACCTGCGGCTGCTTGCCGTCTCCGCCAAACGATCCCTCGCCGATCAGGAGCCCCACGAACACCCCTCTATCGAAGTCGGACAGATCGGGCATAGTCGTGTTCTACACGTTCGGCTGTTTCACCGTGCAGAAAAACGTGAAACGCCCGAGGCGCTACTGCACCAGTGGCGCTACGACCAACCGCCGCTCGGGCTCTTGGCCCTCGCTGTACGTCTCGACATCGTGCCGGGCTTTGAGATGCTCGTGAACCACTTTGCGCTCGAGCGCGCTCATCGCCTCGAGAGCGACCGGTCGGCGGTCATGGATGGCCGTCTGAGCTGCCTGATCGGCGGCCGCCCGGAGGGCGACGGCGCGGCGCTCCCGGTAGCCCGCGGCGTCAACGACCACTCGCTTCCGGTCGGTTGCGCCTCGGTATGCGATCCGGTAGGCGAGGTGCTGGATGGCGTCGATGGTCTGGCCGTGGTGCCCGATCAGCAGGCCAAGGTCGTCACCGACGAACTCCGCCACCACGCCGTCCTGATCCTCGCGAACTCGTACCTCGGCCTCGACGGCCGACTCGGCGGCAATCCTCTCGAGCAACGCGCGGACGCGCGAGGCCCCCTCGCTGGGGGTCGCACCCACGTTATCTCCTGCGCCCGGAGCGCTTCTTCTTCTTGCGCGGCGGTGGCGGCGGTGCGGAAGTTCGTGTGGGGCGGGAGCGAGCGCCTGCCCCAACGGGCTCCTTGGCCTTCTGCTCCTTGGCCTTCTGCTCCGTGGCCTTCTCCTCGGGGGCCTCCCCCTTCTCGGACCTCTCGGTGCCAGTGGACTTCGCGAGGCCGCGCAGCAGCCCGCCGAGACCCCCCTGGCCATCGGGCGCGGGTTTTCGCCCGTCGGGCCCCGCGCCACCGCGCCCTCCTGGTCGACCTCCATCCGAGGGCCCCAGGGGAGCTGGCGGTCCAATAGGACCGATACGTCTCTTGATCACGTACTGCTGCGCCATCGTCCAGGCGTTCGTCGTGATCCAGTAGACGATCACGCCGGCGGGGAAGTTGATGATGATGAAGACGAAGATCAGCGGCAGGAACAGCATGATCTGCCGCTGCGTCTTGTCCATCGTGGGGCTCGACATCATCAGGCTCGAGGCGAGCTGCGTTCCGACGTAAAGGATCAACAGCACGACCAGCACGGCACCGGTGGCCTTGTTCGTCAGGTCCGGGATGAAGAGGAACTGGGCTCCGTTGTGGGGTCCGCACGGGACAGTGTGGGCCTTGCTGATCCCTTCCCAATGGCCATTGACCAGGTGGGCACCCGGCTGGCTCTGCGGGCAGATGTCGGCGCGCAGGCTCGAGCGAAGCATGTAGAACAGCCCGATGAACACCGGCAGCTGGGCGACGAGGGGAAGACAGGAACCGAACGGGTTGACCTGGTTCTCCTTGTAGAACTTCATCATCTCCTGCTGCTGGCGCTGCTTGTCCTCCTTGTACTTGTTCTGGATCGCCTTCAGCTCTGGCTGGAGACGCTGGAGCTTCTGCATCGAGTGAAACTGCTTGAGCGTCAGCGGCACGAGCAACGCTCGGATCACGACCGTCAGCAGGACGATCGACCATCCCCACGGGACGCCAACACTGTTGTGAAAGAACTTCAGTACCGCCTCGAATACGTCGATCAGCGGCTGGAAGATGTTGGCGATGAAAAGCATGTCAGGCGCTCGCGGCGGGTGCTCGACCCTTGAACAGCTGCTGATTCTCGACCGGGTCGTGCCCTCCGTGGCTCCACGGATTGCAACGAAGCAGCCGCCAGCCGGCCAGGACCAGTCCGCGGAGTATGCCGAATCGCCGAATTGCCTGAACGGCGTACTCGGAGCACGAGGGATAGAACTTGCAGCGATTCCCCCCGAGGGGCGAGAACAGGCGCTGATAGATCCTGATCGGCGCTACCGCTAAGGCGCGGAGCGCGCTCACGCGGCACTCACCACGCGATCGACCAGTTCG
>JAFASF010000352.1 GCA_019244745.1 Solirubrobacterales bacterium
TCCGCTGGGCAGTTGCGAGCAACGGCTCGAACAAGCAAAATCAACGACAACAACAACACCAACGGTGTCACGCAAACCGGGGCAGGTCCAGTTGTCCCCGTCGTCGACGCCCGCGGCGAACCCATCGCTACCCATCCTGTCCGGAAGCAGACGCGCGTCGTGGCGGCGGTGACGAGGAGCCCGTGACTGCTTCACGCGCAAAGCGCACGTTCCCGTGTACCCGGCACTCAGCGGGCGTTGCCTATGCAAGCGAGGACATCTCCGCGCTGGGCGAGAGTGCCCAGTTGGCGACAAAGCAGCAGTTTCGTCTGATGGCCGTAGGGCACCGGAGGTCCGAATCGGCGAGCGAAGCTAACAAGCACGTCCCACGAACGAGGCCCGGTCGCTCGGGCTGGTGTTCCTCGACGCGAACCGTTTTCGCCGCGGCCGCGTAATCCCGGTGGAACCGTGAAATTCGATCTGCCGGGGGTGTCTCATGCCCGTTGATAACCAGTTGTATGACCGCCTCAGCCACACGTGGTGGGATGACCGCGGCTTTCTGAACATCCTGCAAAGTGCGCTGAACCCGGCCAGGCTTGCGTTTCTCGAGCGGGAGCTGTCCGCCCGTTTCGACACGCTTCGGGGTCTCACGGTGTTGGACGTCGGCTGCGGCGGCGGCCTCCTCTCCGAGGAGCTCGCCATGCGCGGCTGCGAGGTAACCGGGGTTGACCCGTCCGAGGGTTCACTTGCCACCGCGCGTGAGCATGCCGAACGCTCAGACCTAGACATTGAGTTTGTCCCCGGGGTAGCCGAAGCGCTGCCGGTCGAGGACTCCGTGTTTGACGCGGTCATCTGCTGCGACGTGCTCGAGCACGTCGACAGTCCGCGGCAGGCGGTTCGTGAGGCCGCCCGGGCGCTCCGTCCCGGCGGCTTGTACCTCTATGACACGATCAACCGCACGCTCCGCAGCAAGCTGCTCATGATCAAGCTCTTCCAGGAATGGAAAGCCACCGCCTTCATGGAGCCGAACCTCCACGACCACGCCATGTTTATCCGCCCCAAGGAAATGGACCAGTACCTCCGCGGCGCCGGGTTGGTGCCCGGGCGAATCCTCGGGCTGGCACCCGCGGTCGCCCCACCACGCGCGATCGCGCTATTGCGCGCCCGCGCCAAAGGACAGATCGGCTACGGTGACCTCGGACGAGGGCTGCGGATCACCCAGTCGCGCAACCGGTCCGGCATCTACGCAGGCACCGCCGCTAGACCTTAACCCACCCCATCATTGCGGCGCGCCTCACCGACAGATGGTCGGCGAGAGGCCTATACGCGGGTGTGAGAGCCGTCCCTGGGGCTGCACTGGCTTGCGCTGACGAGCGAGACGATTAATTCTGCTGTCAGCATGCCCGAAGAAACGAAAACCATCGTCTTGCCCGCCGGCAGCGCACCAACGCCTTGGCGATGAGAAACTCACCGCGATCGGCGACGTGGCGCAGGAGCGGATTCGCCCGAGAGGAGGCCCCCCACATGGAGTCCTGCGATGGCCAAGACGAGCGCCGGACCAACGCAGACCGTCGCACCCACAAACCCTGAGCCTTCTGGCGGGGCCGGCTCTGGTCTGTTGCGCCTTCTGCTCCCTGGTCTCCTGCCGCCGGGAGCAGCAGCCCCCAGCTGGGGTTCTGCGTCGGCGACAATCCGCCAGCCACGACAGTCGTCAGTTGGTTCCGAGACGCTCTGGCGTGATCGTGTCACGGTGCTCACTGGAGCGCGTCCTCGAGCTCATAGACCATGGTTCGGACCTTGTCTGTGGGCGCGAGGTTGGCGACATCGTCGGCGGTCGCACGGCCCTCAGCGGTCTCAAAAGCATGCCGGAGGTCCGTTACGTCGTCCCAGTCGAGCTCCGCGATCAGGTAGTACGCCTCACGGTCGCGAGTTGGCGCCGGGTTGCGACTGATCGTGTAGCGGCGTAGCCCAGGTAGCTTCTTCGCCAGCGGGATGTGGAGCTCGCGGTAGTGGCGATCAAACGCCTCCGGATCATCCGGTTTGTCATACACCGCCAGGAATCTGATCATCGATGACCTCTTCTGTCGGATCTGGTCTTGATGACGAGTGTGACAGCGCGCTCGTTCCGGACGTCCCTCCGGGTCCGGGACTCGGGCCTGGCAGCGTCGGCGCCGTACATTGCCTCCGCGAATACTTCCCCAATCACGAACACTGAGCCATCTGGCCGGCTTGTTCTCACCTGTAGGGACTTCTCCTCTGGTCTCCCGCCGGCCGAAGCGGAGCCCGCGGCTGGGTCCCCCGGCGGCGACAAGGCGGCAGTCTCCGTCTCGAGGCGGTTGTCGCGGCGCAGAGCGGGCAGGCTGGCGCTGCGTCAAGTGCGCCCGCACGCCAGATATATGGTCCCGACGATGAAGCGCTGCGCCCTCGCCCTTTCTGCGGTCGTGTTGCTGGTGGCTGCCGGCAGCGAGTCGGCACGGGGCTTCGTCGTCGCAAGCGGGACCAACGGTTCCTACACCTGGCAGCTGAGAGTCGCCAGGATACACTTGCGTCATTCGCACGGCCAAGAGGCGCTGTGCCCCGCAGTCTGGACTAGCCCGGCGTCCGGTCAGCCCCTCGAGTCGGGCGGCGGCCCGTGCCTGAGCGAGCCGGCGTTCGTGACCCTCCACGGCGTTTACCACTCCTGGAACCTCAAGGGGACCGTCTTCCCCGCCATCGGTGGTTGGTTCGTGACCGGCCCGCCCTTTCTTCGCGTGACGCTCGCGCTGGCGGATCCGCGTGCCCGCCGAGTGGTGTGGAACCTCGATACGGTGAGGTCTGCGAGCGCGTACCCACCCGCTCCCGCGAGCGCTCAGGATCCGCGGGACGGTCGCGTGGTTGCCGCAGACCTTGAGCGACAGTCAGCTGACCCGGGGCGCGGAGTACGAGCGCCGAGTGGTCGCCTATGACTCGCACGGTCGTGTCGTTGCGGAGTTCGTCGCATAACGGCCGGGAACTGGCGACCATCAGCCGCGTTCACGACCTCCGTGAGCAGGACAGCTAGCTACCGCAGTTCTTCGTGCCGAGATCGATCGCCGGTGAGGATGACGTCGACGGTGCGGCGTCGCTGACGGATGACGAGCTGGCGGATTGGGAGGCTTGGCGCCTATTACGCGTTCTCTGAGGACGCGCTGGCGCTCGGCGGCAGTATGGGCGGCACCAGAGCGCTGTCGCTGGCCTCGTTGGATGTGCTCGAGGGCACTCGGCGCGACTTGCGTCGTGACCACGCCGACGCTGAGCTCGCGTGAGGATTGTCAGAGGAGCCGGATGCGAGCGAGCGTGCCCAGGATCGTGAGCTTCGACGTCATGCCGCGGAGAAGCAACAACCCACTTTGGACGGCTGAGCGGGCCGCGAAGGGAAGCCGTCGACCGGCCTACGCGGTCCCGCTGTGCCAGACGAGGTAGCCGCTGCTGGTTCCACGAAGGCTGAGCCGTCTGGCCGGGCCGGTTCTGGGCTAGCGGGACTCCTCCTCTGGGTCTCCAACCGGCGGAGCGGCAGCCTGCGGCTGGGTTCTGCGACGGCGAAACAGGTGTCCCGCTCAGACTTGGAGCTGTTGCTTCTTGTGATGTCGCTCGGAGGAGAGGCGACGCTGCTCCTATAAGCTCGCGGGCACGGTAGCCATGGAGCAGGCCTCGCTTTTTATTGTCGCTCTGGTGCGGGAACGTGCGTGCCAGACGGGCCTGCTCCCCGCTGGTTAGGTTCGTTTCAGGACTCGCCCGCAACGAAGTATTTGGCATAGGGGGTGCCGGCGAGCTTCTCTCCCACCAAGCGGGACAAGAGCAGCAGCGAGCTGCGGGGCCGGTAGTTCGCCGCGACGTGCTGGGTCCGCCCTGCGGCGTTGCTGGTAATCAGGACGGCACACCCAATGGGCTCCCCGCGGACCTGAGCGGTGTAGTCCTCAAGCCAACCGTTGTCGCCGTAGGCGCCGGCGAAGTTGAACACCTGGTGCTCATACAGCGTGCGGATGACGCCGATGATTGTCCGGAGGGCATCCGGGCCGAGCGCGGCGCCGTCCAATAGCGAGCCTTCGATGGTGACGTCGTCAGCCAGGTTCTCGAGCCAGGCCGGGTAGTAGTCGGTGAACCTGCCAGCGGGATCGCCGCCTTGCAGGTATGTGGGGACTCCGTCAGTGTCTTGGCTGTCGTGGCTGCTGGTCATGGCGTGCCTCCGTCGGACGCACTCTTGCCGTTGTGGGAAGGACTGGCGTCGATCGTGCTCATGGCTTCACCACAACGTGCTTGACCTCCGCCATATAGCGCCCGGCGGCGTCTGATGCTTCGTCCGGGGTACTCCCGCCCTCGCGGGCATGCATGTAGGCCGCGTACCAGTCCCACCAGTCGTGCGGTGGAGCGACCGCCTCGAACGAACCGTGACGCTCGGAGGTCTCGTGCAACAGATCTGCCAACGCGGCGACATCCATGTCAGTCCTCCCAAGTCCGGCCGGGCAGCCGGGTGGTGATCTCTTGCCGCTCCCAGCCGTTGCCATCCGGATCGCTGAAGGATGCGCGGGCGAAGTACGAGTGCCCGGGCGCATCGAAGCCGGGAGGCTTCATCTCCTGGACCGCGCTGACGTCGACGCCGCGATTGATCAGATCGTCGCGGGCGGCGTCGATGTCCGTGACGACGAGAATCATCGCCTGGGCGGAGCCCGGCTCAGCGGTTGTCCGGCCGCCCTTGCCGAACTGGATCGAGCAGCCCGAGT
>JAFASF010000412.1 GCA_019244745.1 Solirubrobacterales bacterium
CGCGGGCCTGGGCGGAATGGGGGGCGCCCAGCCGCTGGCGATCACCATGAACGGCGGCGCGGCTCTGTGCGTCGAGGTCGACATCCAGCGGATCGAGCGACGCCTGCAGACGAGATATTTGGACGAGCGCGCCGGCGACCTCGACGATGCGCTCGACCGCCTGCAAGCGGCCCAGCGCGAGGGCCGGCCCCTTTCCATCGGCCTCGCCGGCAACGCGGCCGAGATCCTGCCCGAACTCGTCGACCGCGGTGTCGAAGTCGACGTGGTCACCGACCAGACCTCCGCGCACGACCCGCTCAACGGCTACATCCCGGCCGGGCTGACGGTCGAGCAGGCGGAGGTACTGCGCGCCAGCGATCCCGAGGAGTACCTGCGTCGCGCCGGCCAGAGCGCGGTGGCTCACGTGGGCGCGATTCGGGCCCTGCAACGAGCGGGCGCCGAGGCGTTCGACTACGGCAACGCGCTCCGCGGCCTGGCCGCCGAGCACGGTGACACCGAGGCGTTTAGCTACCCGGGATTCGTTCCCGCCTACGTACGCCCCCTGTTCTGCGAAGGCAAGGGGCCGTTTCGCTGGGTCGCGCTGTCGGGCGAGCCCGAGGACATCTACGCCACCGACCGGGCGATCCTCGAGCTGTTCGGCGACCAGCCGCACATCGCGCGCTGGATCGAGCTCGCCGCCGAACGCGTCCAGTTTCAGGGCTTGCCGGCGCGGATCTGCTGGCTCGGCTACGGCGAACGCGATCGCGCCGGGCTTCGCTTCAACGAGATGGTCGCCTCGGGTGAGCTGAAGGGGCCGATCGTGATCGGACGCGACCACCTGGACACGGGCTCGGTCGCCTCCCCCCAGCGCGAGACCGAGTCGATGGCCGACGGCTCGGACGCCATCGCCGACTGGCCGCTGCTCAACGCGATGCTCAACACCGCGTGCGGAGCCAGCTGGGTCTCGATCCACCACGGCGGCGGCGTCGGCATGGGCAAGTCGATCCACGCCGGCCAGGTGTGCGTCGCCGACGGCACCCTGCAAGCGGCCACGCGGATCGAGCGCACGCTCAGGGCCGACCCGGGCCTGGGCATCGTCCGCCACGCCGACGCGGGCTACCCGCAGGCGATCGACGCCGCGCGCGAGCACGGGCTGCGCGTGCCGATGCTCGAGGACTGATGCACGACGCGACCGCGCGGGCTCGCGCGAACAACACGACGCGGGTCCCCGCGATGGTCAACGCCCACAGCCATGCCTTTCAGATCGAGCTGCGCGGGGTGGGCGAGCACGTCCGCGCCGAGGACGACTTCTGGGCGTGGCGCACGGAGATGTACCGGTTGGCCGCTAAACACGACCCGGACTCGATGCGCGCTATCGGGGAGCGCTGCTACGCCGTCATGGCGCGCGCCGGCTACGGCGCGGTTGGCGAATTTCACTACGTCCACCACCGGCCAGACGGGACTCCGTACGAGGAACCGAACGCGATGGCGATCGCGCTCGCCGAGGCCGCCAACGCGCAAGGCCTGCGCATCGTGCTGCTCCCCGCCGCATACCACCGCGCCGGCCCCGGGCGCCCTGCCACCGGCGGCCAGCGCCGCTTCTGCGACCCCGACGTGGACACGTTCCTGGCCCGCGTCGATGCGCTGCGCGCCTGGGCCGCCGGGCGCGACCAAGTCGACGTCAGCGTGGCCGCCCACTCCGTGCGCGCGGTACCGGCCGCCTGGCTCACGGACATCGCCGCCTACGCCGAGCGCCACGACCTCGTGCGCCACATCCACGCCTGCGAGCAGCGCCGCGAGCTCGAGGAATGCCGCCTCGAGCACGACTGCACCCCGATCGAACTCCTCGAGCGCAGCGGCTTTCTCGGCCCGCGCGCCAGCGTGATCCACGCGATCCACGTCACCGAGCACGACGTCGAGCTGCTCGCCGACTCGGGCACCACGGTCGTCGCCTGCCCGACGACCGAGGGGAACCTCGGCGACGGCCACCAGCCGGCGATGCGCTACCGCGACGCGGGCGTGCGCTACGCGATCGGGTCGGACTCGCAGGTCCGTATCGACCCCTTCGAGGAGACCAGAGAGCTCGAGACCGGCGCCCGCCGCGAACGCGAGACCCGCGATGCGTTGCTGTCGCGCGCCCCAAAAACCGACCTGTGGCGAGCGCTTGTCGATGGCGGACGCGCGAGCCTCGGCATCACCGATCAGCCAGCCGAGATCGAGATCGACCTCAACCATCCCGATCTGGAAGGGATCGGGCCCGAGGACCTACCACACGCGCTCGCGACGTGCGCGTCGGCCGGCGTGGTCATGGGCTCCGCGAGATACTTCGACGATGCTCAGCGGGGTGCGTGAGCGGGTCGTCGACTCTTTCGCGGCGTGCTCGGTCAACCTCCGCAGTTCGAATCTGCGGCGCGCGCAGGGGTCTTTCGGTCTCATCTGGGGCGCTGAGTGGGCGGCCACGGTCGCGGTGGGAGTGATCGCCTTCCGCCACGGTGGCGCGGGTGCCGTGGGGTTGGTTGCGGTCGCGCGGATGATTCCTGCGGCACTGGTGGCTCCGTTTGCGGCGACGTTCGCCGACCAGGCGCGGCGGGAGTCCGTTCTTGCCTGGGTGGGATGGGTGCGAGCCCTGAGCCTCGGCGCAGCGGCCGCGGTCAGCGCCGGTGGCGGCCCGGTGTTCCTCGTCTACCTAGCGCTCGTTATCGCGACCATCGCCCAGACTCTGTTCCGGCCGGCCCATTCGGCGCTCCTGCCCACCCTGTGTGCGACCCCGACCGAGCTGACCAGCGCGAACGTCGTACGCGGGCTGCTCGACTCGATGGCGACGTTGGTCGGCCCGCTCACCGCCGCACTCCTGTTGAAAGCGAGTGGGCCGGCGGCCGTCCTCGTCGCAGCTGCGGCTGCGTCGGCGCTCGCGGGCGTGTTGGTCGTTGGTGTTCGCTACGAAGCACCACCGCGTCTGACCCGGGCGCGGGCCACAAGCTTGCTCACGAAGGCCGTCGAGGGGATCAGGGTGATCGCTACGGACCGCACGTTGACGCTGCTCACCGGCGTGACCACGCTGCAGACATTCACCCGTGGGGCGTTGAGTGTGTTTTCGGTCGTGGTGGCGCTCAAGCTGCTCGGCACGGGCGCCGCCGGAGTCGGCGTGCTCACGGCCGCTGTGGGCGCCGGCGCCATCGTCGGCTCGCTGGCGGCTGCGGTGCTCGTCGGACAGGGCAGCCTTGCTCGATGGTTCGGTAGCGGGGTCGCCCTGTGGGGTGCGCCGCTGGCCGTGATCGGCCTGCTCGCGCACCTGTGGTCGGCGATCCTGTTGCTGGCGATCGTCGGAATAGGCAACGCGCTCGTGGACGTCGGTGTGTTTACGCTGCTCGCCCGGCTGACCGAAGATGCCGTTCTCGCCCGTGTGTACGCGGCCTTCGAGGGCATCATCACGCTGGGTGTTGCCGCCGGCGCGATAGCCGCGCCGGTGCTGATTTCCGCGCTGGGCATCCGTGGTGCGCTCGTGGCGATCGGGGTGGTCGCGCCCGCGGGGGTGCTTGCGTGCTGGCGCTCGCTGCGCGTCCTCGACGCTCGCGTCCGAGTTCAGGATGCCGATGTAGCTCTGCTGAGACAGATCCCGATGATCCGTCCACTACCAACCGTGACCATCGAGCAGCTCGCAACGCGGTTGGCTCGCGCGCAGATCGCAGCAGGCGTGTCGGTGTTCGAGCAGGGAGACCAAGGGGACGACTTCTACGTGGTCGAGCGGGGCCGTGCGGATGTCCTGTGCGACGGACAACGGATCGGCGCGCTCGAGTCGGGCGAAGGATTCGGCGAGATTGCGCTGATTCGCGGAGGCCGGCGCACTGCATCCGTGCGGGCCAAAACGGCGCTGACGCTACGGACGCTGAACCGGAGTGCGTTCGTCACAGCTGTAACCGGCTACTCCGACAGCGCGCGCGTCGTCGAGTCGGTGATCACTGACCATCTGAGCCGTGCCGCCCCAAGCCCGGGTCCGCGGCAGAGCGACACGTCTACCGCCGAGGACCGGCAACCCGGCGGGTAGGTGGCGCGTTCCCTGCGCCCAGTTCGCGTCCGTACGTAGGTCGGGTTGGCGCGGGCGAACGTACGAGCGGTCGGGCGCGGCATGTCAGATGCCGTGGATCTACCGCCGTGCGGACGGCCACGGCCCCTAATGATCGGTGGCGACACGTGAGATCCGGGGCCCTGAGCTCTCCGTCTGGCAGCCGCCCGCTGAATCGTCATCCGTCCTGCAGGCGCAGCTGCACCCCCGCCAGATCCTCGTACAGGCGGATCGCGCTGATCTCGCCGGCGTCGTCGCCGTATGCCGCGCGCGCTCGACGGTGGATCTGCTCGACGAGCGCCGTGAGCTCGACCGGCATCCCGACATCCCGCGCGAGGTCGACCACCAACCCGAGGTCCTTGGTGACCAGCCGCATGGGGAACGCCTCGTCGTAGTCGCCGGAGTCGAGCACCATGCGCACATCGCGCTCGAGGAAGTTGGAGTTGGCCGGCGAGCCCACCAGCGCGGCGTGCAGCTTGCCGAGCTGCACGCCGGCGCGGACCCCGACGGTCAGAACCTCCCCAACGGCGACCGACTGGATGAACCACAGCAGGTTGAGCAGCAGCTTGACCGTGTAGCCGGCGCCGTGTCCGCCGAGGTGGAAGATCCGCGGAGGATCGCCCATGGCCTCGAACAGCGGCCGCGCCCGCTCGAACACGTGCTCTTCCCCTCCGACGTAGATGGCCAGCGTCCCGGCCTGCGCGCCGATCGACTGCCCGGCCACGGGCGCATCGAGCACGTCAACGCCGCGCTCCCGCGCCGCCTGCAACACCCGCGAGCCGACCGCGACCGAGCTCGTGCTCATGTCGATCGCGACCGCGCCGGGCGCCAGGGCACGCAGCGCTTCGCCTGAGCCGAGGAGCACCTCCTCCACCTGCGGGGGCGCCGGGAGCATCGTGATCAGCGCCTCCACCCGGCTGGCGCAGTCGGCGGCCGAGGTAGCCGCCCGGGCGCCGGCGTGCACGGCCCGTCCCAGTGCCTGGCCATTGAGGTCGTAGGCGCTCACCGAATAGCCTGACCGCACCAGGTGCCCACACATCGGGCCGCCCATGTTCCCTAGCCCGACGAAACCGACCCGCCTCATCGCGTCCTCACGTTGTCACGGCCTCGGAGTCGACGGCGTAGAACGCGACCGCCTCCTCGTCGAGCTGCACGCCGAGGCCGGGGGCTTCGGGGAGGCGCAGCCCGCCCTCGCGGTCGGCCATCAACGGAGTGGCGAGCATGAAGTCGCGTCTCTCGAGCGTCCATCCCGGTGGATCGCAGGGGTACTCGATGAACGGCCCCCCGCCGACGCCGGCGCACAGGTGCAGGTTCGCGAGGAGCCCGATGCCGTTGGTCCAGGTGTGCGGCGTGAACCAGCGGTTGCGCCTCAGCGCGAGCTCGGCGAACGTCCGAGCGCTCGAAATCCCGAGCGCGAGCACCACGTCGGGCTGGTAGACGTCGAGCGCATCCGCATCGAGGGCGGCCCGGAGTTCGTCGAATGTCCGGACCATCTCACCGCCGGCGATCCGCACGCCCGTCGCCTGGCGCAACGCCCGCATCCCCGAGAGGTCGCCGCCCGGCAGGGGTTCCTCAACCCACAGCACCCCGTGCTCGCGCACGCGCTCGATCACGCGTAGAGCGTCCACCGGCCCGAGGCCCCGCCCGACGTCCCCGGCCATCCGCCACCACTGGTTCAGATCGACGATGATCTCAAGGCGCTCGCCAACGGCGGCCCGTACTGCCGCTACCACGGCCACGCCCTCATCGACCCGTTCGGGCGCGACCCGGATCTTGACGGCGCGAAGACCGTCTTCGAGCAGCGCCACGGCGTCCTCCGCGCGCTGTTCGGCCGACCGGAGCTCGCCCCACGAGGCGTACGCGGGCACCCGGGCCACCGACCCGCCGAGGAGCTCGGCACAGGGGCGCCCCACCGCGCGCCCGATCAGGTCCCACAGCGCCGCCTCCAAGGGCCAGTACCGGGCCCCGTGAAACGCCGTCGTCTCGATCGCGCGCACGTGGCGCGCGATCGAGAACGGATCCTCTCCTATGAACAGGTGGGCGAACTCCTCGAACCCGGTCATCGTGTCGCCGCTGCCGATCCCCACCACCCCTTCGTCGGTCTCCACGCGCACGATCGTGGCTTCGAACGACCGCCGGGGCACCGGATCCCAGGCGGCGTAAAACGGGGGGTCGAGCGGCAGCCGCAGACGCTGGAGGCGAATCGCCGTGATCCGCACCTAAGTGGCGCCCTTCGCGAATACGACGTGGCCCACTACGAGCCCCCGTAGAACGGGCTCGTCACCTCGTCACGCCGCTCCACAAGCGCCTGGGCAGCGTGAGGATCGCGCCCCTGCACGGCGACGCCGATGGCCTTGCGCACCGCCGCGCGGGTCGACTTTCGCACCACGGTCTCATCCGAGGCGGCTGGATCGATCCACACGCACACGAGCACGATCACCTCCGCGGTAGCCTCGAGCAGCCCGTCCGCGACCGCATCCAGCACCCCCTGGGCAATACCGAGCTGACCCGCGCCCCAGGTGATCGTCTGGTGGCGCGCCTCGAGCGCGGTCGCCTTGTTGATCATGATCGTGGGCGGCCACACCGGCTCGTAGCTCGGCTGGTCCTCGCCGACCACTACCAGGATCGGCGTGTGCCCCGGCGCCGGCGCGGTGAACGTGCCCAGCAGCGCCCCCGCCGTCGGCGTTCCGCGGCGCGCGAGCACCACGTTCACGTGGCTGCCGTTCGGCCCCGCCGGGCCGCCGTAGCCCTCGCCGACCCGGCCGTCGAGGTCCTCGCGCGAGTCGCTCATTGGTCATCCTTAGGTCGTCGCGACCGTTGAGGTCGCGGTGGCCTCGACCGCCGCCGGGAGAGGGCCTCGGTTGCTTGCCCGTGCGAGGGCCCGCGTGAGACCCGCCCCTCCCGGCGGGGTGAGGTGCCGCAAGCGGCAACA
>JAFASF010000436.1 GCA_019244745.1 Solirubrobacterales bacterium
GGCATCGGATCGATGTCGATGCGCCATTCGTCGGGACGCTCCACGTCCGCGCGCCGCGAGTTCCACGGATGGAACTCCACGGTCGACATCTGCACTGCCCAGATCACGCTCGCGAGCTCGGTGACGCACAGCTCATCGGCGTGGCGGCCGTAGCGGGGGAAGTTGACCCGAACGGTCTCGATCCAGTCGGGGGCGCCCGATGGCAGCCGCTTCTGGTGCACCTTGTTGCCGTCGACACCGCGCGGAAACCGGTGCAGCATGCACGGCCGCTCCCGGAGCGCGCGCACGATCCCATCGCCCACGCTCAGGTAGTAGTTGACCAGGTCGAGCTTGGTCTTCCCGCGTGCGGAGAAGTAGACCCGGTCGGGACTCGAGATCCGAATGGTTCTGTCGCCAATCAAGACGTCGACGGATTCGCCGGTGTCGGATGCGGCCTTCATAGCGTTCATGGTGAATTAGACCGAGCCGGGCCTGGGATCTCATCAGTCGGTACAACATCTCCAGGTTGCGCGCGCTCGCGCGCCGATGCATGACGAGAGCCGGTACCGCGAAAGACTGGAGCCGCAATGAAGACGCGAAAGCTCGGATCGCTCGAGGTCTCCTCCCTCGGGCTCGGGTGCATGGGCATGTCGGCGTTCTACGGCTCAGCCGATGACGCCGAATCGATCGCCACGATCCAGCGGGCCCTCGAGCTCGGGATCAACTTCCTCGACACCGCGCAGCTGTACGGGCCGTTGACGAACGAGGACCTCGTCGGCCGCGCGATCAAGGGGCGGCGCGACGAGTACGTGATCGCGACCAAGTTCGCGCGCCGCACGGACGGCGCGAAGCCGGGCGACATGTCGACGGTCGGGGCGCTCGACGGCTCACCCGAGCACGTCCGCACCTCGATCGAGGGCTCGTTGCGGCGGCTCGGAACCGATCATGTGGACCTCTACTACCAGCATCGCGTCGATCCGAACGTGCCAATCGAAGAGACCGTTGGGGCGATGGGGGAGCTCGTGCAGCAGGGAAAGGTCCGTCACATCGGGCTGAGCGAGGCGGCGCCCGAGACGATCCGTCGCGGCCACGCGGTGCATCCGATCACCGCGGTGCAGACCGAGTACTCCCTGTGGTCGCGCGACCCCGAGGCCGAGGTGCTCCCGACCTGCCGGGAGCTCGGGATCGGCTTTGTCCCCTACTCGCCGCTCGGCCGCGGGTTCCTCTCGGGCCGTTTCAAATCGACGGATGAGCTCGACGCGAACGACTTTCGCCGCAGCGGGCCCCGCTTCACCGGCGAGAACCTCGAAGCCAACCTGCGCCTGGCGGCCAAGGTCGCGGAGATCGCGCGGGAGAAGGGGATCACGCCGGCGCAGTTGGCGCTGGCGTGGGTCCTCGCCCAGGGCGAGGACCTGGTCCCGATCCCGGGTACCAAGAGGCGCCGCTATCTCGAGGAAAACGCCGCCGCGGTCGAGGTCGAGCTGAGCGCCGAGGATCTCGCGCGCATCGACTCCGAGGTGCCGGAGGCGGCCGGAGAGCGATACGACGAGACCGGGATGGCGGCAGTCAACCGCTGATCCTCGCGGTGATAGCGCCCGACAAACGCGAGGGCGGCGCACCCCCCGCTCCCCCGGCTCCGGCCCACGCGGCCGCTTCGGAGCCGAGCGAAGCGGCGATCGGGCAGCCCGGGCAGCCCGACCCGCTCGTCTCGGTCGCCTTTGTCCTGGGCTGGCAGGTGGCGGAGGTCTATCGCCCCGATCCTTCCGAGGGCGCGGCACCATTGGTCTCTGAGAACGACCTGCCGGGCCTCTCGCGGCTCAGCCCGGAAGAGTGGACGAACATGGGACTTGACCGGGTCCTCGCGGGTATCGCCAAGCTCTCGGGGCCAATCTCCGACGCGGGTCTCGAGGCTCCCGATGCTCACCAGTTCGTCGCGACCGTGAGGGCAACCACGGATGGGAATGCGCGGATGCAGGCGATCCGGGACTTCCACATCGACCTCCTTGCCACCCTCACGGCCGCGGACTACCGGCTCGGCAAGGCGTACCAGCTCGGCCGGGCCCTCGCCGACACAACCCGCCCGCCGGCGGATTACCGTGCGGAGCTCGTTCCCGACCGGGTGGCCGCGATCACGGGATGGATCAGGGAACTGGCGTCGGCGCTTCCACCCCACGCGGCCCACCCCGTCGCCGACTCGCTCGACGCGTGGAGCCGGTGGGCCCATCCGAAGCAGCCACGAGCGGAGGTCGACCCCGCGGTGCTGGCCAAGCTCGGCGCTCAGGGCCGGTTGTGGCGGAGCCTGCTCTCGGGGGAGAAGCGTCCAACCGACACGCTCGAGACATCCGACTACATGCGCGCCGGGGAGAGCTTGGTACGCCGTTCGGCGGCGCTCGGGGGGCGTTTTCTCAAGCATTTCTGGTGGCTGGTGATCCTCATTCCGGCGTTCTTCATCGGTGGGATCGTGGTGGTCGCGATCTCGAGCACTCCGACGGCGGTCGTCGGTGGGGTGGCGAGCATCGTCGTGGCATTGGGACTCGGCTACAACGGGGTCGGTGGGGCGCTCGGAAGGGCGATCGGGCGGGTGGAGCAGCCGCTCTGGTCGGCCGAGATCGACACCGTGATCTACGAGCGGATCACGCCCCAGATCATCGTCGACAGCCAGCGCGCGTTCAGCCAAGGACCTGACGAGCCATCGCTCACGGCACCTTGAGACGGCCACGAGCCATCGCTCACGGCACCTTGAGACGGTCACGAGCTATCGCTCACGGCACCTTGAGACGGCCACGAGCTATCGCTCACGGCACCTTGAGACCGCCCCGACCATTCGGCGCGCGTGGCGGCCTCGGCGGCCGATCCCCCGTGTAAGGAAGGAGACCAACCGTGACTGAGTATTGGCGCCCCGGAGTGATCCACGGCCGGCACGTCCTCGAGCGCACCGAGCAGTTGGCCGTGCGAGGCATCGGCCGCCTGCTGCCGGCGAAGTGGCGCCGGGTCGTCGACTTGCTCGCGGCCCCCGTTCCGCCGGCCCCGACCGGGATGGCACCGGCCCCTACCGACGAAGCTGCACGGCGATTGGACGCGGTCGATCACATCGTCGTTTTGATGATGGAGAACCGCTCGTTTGACCACATGCTCGGCTACCTCTCGCTGCCGGCAGAGGGGGGCGGTGGTGGGCGCGGAGACGTCGACGGCCTGAAGGGCCCGGACGTCAACTTCAATAGCTCCGGCGGCACCACATACCCGATCCACCACCTCGACCGGACCCAGTTCAACGGCGAGGTCGAGGACCCGGATCACAGCGGCGGCTCGGTGGACGAGCAGCTCGCCAACGGAGGGCAAGGCTTCGTCGCCAACTTCGCTCGGATCTCCAAGGCCCGTGCCGTCCAGGCCAACCAGCCCGCCCCTGACCCCGGGCTGGTGATGGGCTATTACGACGCCGGCGATCTACCCGTCTACGACCACCTCGCGGCCGAGTACTGCCTCGTCGATCGCTGGTTCAGCTCTGTGCCCGGCGCCACCTGGCCGAACCGGCTCTACGCGCTCACCGGCCAGGCGGCGGGAAGTCGCGATGACGCCGCGCCGCCGATATACGCGCTCCCGAGCTTCGTCCGCTACCTGGACGAGAACAACGTCGACTGGCGCTGGTACTCGTTCGACCCGGGGACGCTCCGGGCCGCCGATCCCGCGTACCGCTTCCGCTGCCACGATCGTTTCGCCTATTGCGATGCCCGCACGCTCAGCACCAAGGAGCGTGCCGCCGGGGAGCTGACCGAGGAGGGACCATCGTTTCTCGACGACGCCGCCGCGGGCAACCTGCCGGCGGTGGCATGGATCGATCCACGCTTCAAGGACCTGCGTGTGCTCGGCCCCAACTCCAACGACGATCACCCGCCCTCCGACGTGCTCGCCGGGCAGGACCTCGTGCTCACGGTCTACCACGCGCTCAGCTCCGCCCCGAGCTGGCCGAGGACGCTGTTCCTGATCGTCTACGACGAGCACGGCGGCTTCTACGACCACGTCCCCCCGCCGTCCGTCGTCGACGATCACCCCAGCTTTCAGCGTCTCGGTGTCCGTGTGCCCGCGCTGATCGTCTCGCCGCTCGTGGCCAGAGGGTCGACTTCAACCGCGCTCCTGGGGCCGGACTTCCATTTCGACCACACCTCGATCATCAAGACGATCCTCACCAGGTTCTGCAACCGCGGCGGCCGGATACCGGCAATGACCGCGCGCGTCGCCGCCGCCAATCACCTCGGGCACCTGCTGGCGGGCGGAGCGGCGCGCGCGGAGGTGCCGGATCAGGGTGCACTTGCAGATCGCATGATCGCGTGGCGCGCGGGCTGGGCCGGGGCGCGATTTACCGATCCGATTGCCGCCGTCGGGCGCCCGACGGAGCTGACCGACTTCCAGACCGGGTTCTACGATATGGCGCGCAGGCTGCGCGAAGCCGGCTTGCCGGGGGGTCATCCATAGTGGTCCGCGCACGGCCTCGAGGGACTAGCCTCACGCGCGTGTCCGTAGCCGAGCCGTCCGCTTACGAACCCGCCCTCTCGAGGATGCGGGCCATCTCGTCCGAGTCGAACGCCCGCATCGTCGTGGTGCGAACGTTCCCTGCTGAGCCCAGCCGCAGCAACGCCGCCGTCGCCGACTCCTCGTCGGGTGCCTCGACGATCGCCATCCCGTCATACGGTCCGACTGTCCAGCGAACGTCGAGCGTGACCCCGAGCTTCCCGAAATCCGCCTTGATCTGCTCGACGCGCGCGGTCGTTTGGCGAAATTCCTTGATCCCGGCCTCGGTCCAATTCCAAAGCGTCAGGTACGTAGGCATGTCTCTCCTCCGGCCTCGATTCAGTCGCGACTCTAACCGGCGAGATCGCCGGGAGCAACACGAGGGAGATCGGGCGCTAACGGCCGAGGGTGCTTACGTGAAGGCGAACTCGAACCAGTCCTGTGGGTCGCGCGCGCTGACGCACGAATAGATCCCAGGTTGGGAAGCCTGGCTCTGGTCGTGCCCGATGAGGGAGCAATTGAACGTGATCGTGTTGCCGCCCTCTGAGACGGTGTCGGAACCCGGCGCGGACCACATGCCTTGCGCGAGATCAGCCGCCACCTGCTGCGCGACCGCGCAGTCCGAATGAGGGCCAACTTCCATCGCGCTCTCGCAAGCGGCGGCGTCGGAATCGTTGGGGTTCTGATCCCCGGGAGTGAAGCCAGAGGGGGGTGGCCCGAGCTTGCCTGAAGCTGCATAGGCGGCGGCCTCGGCGTTGGTGTAGGCCGAGACGGCGCCGTCAGTGAAACGCGCGTCGAGCGAAACGCCGCCGCCGCCTGTGCCCACGCAATCGACGACGTCGCCACCGGACTCGCACGAGAGCGGGTAGGACTGCTGCACGTCCGGGCTCCAAACGCTGATGCTCTCCGCCCGGGTGGGGTCGCCACCGGATGCTTGCCAGTATTCATAGAAAGCGTTCTCGGCGAAGGTGCACGTCATCCCCGAGCTGCCGGCGACGCCATAGCCACACTGCACGGGGAGGTCCTGCACGGTGGAGCCGGAACCCCCGCCGTTGGTCGCGGTCCCGCCGGTTGTCTCGCCGCCGTGATCGGAGCATGCCCCGGAGAGGCCGCCGGCGTGGCTCCACGTGCCATCGCTGCACTGGACGACGGTGCCGCCCTCCGCCGCCTCCTTCTGCCAGTCCCCGATACACGGTTGCCCGTCGCAGGGACCCCCGCCGCTCGCGCTCGTCGTCTGAGGCGCGGGCGGGACGGTGGTCGTGGTCGTAGTGTTCGGCTGAGACCGGGGCGCGACGGTGGTCGTAGTCGTGCTGTTGATCACGGTGACGGTCGATCCGCCGCAACCGCCGATGGCGAGCACAACTGCGATGCCGATCGCGGCCGCCTTCGCATCTAAAGCTTTCATCTCGCTCCCACAATCAGCACAACGGCGGTGGCCGCGCGAACGCGTCGAGCGCGAGCGGGCGCGTGGGTGCGCCAGCCAAAGCGGCCGCATGCCCCAACCGATGTAACGCTCGAGCCGGCCTCGTTCTCCCGCCCGGGCCAGTTTTTGCACAGGCTGTTGTGCAGGAGCGGTGCACGGGCCTTGCGATTTCTCGGCCGTGGCCCCGACCTGACGCCGGGGTTCTGACCCACCCCGCTCGTCAGTCGGCGTCCTTGTGTCTCGCCCGGGAGTTCGGTAGCGTGCTCGACCGCCCACATCGCGGAACCGAGGCGACCACGGCCGGCGCTGAATCGATTGGCCGGGCCCGGGGGAGGACCATGGTGATGCAAGCGTGATGTATTCGCCGGTGCTGCTGCGCGACCGCTCGCGGCCGGTCCAGGTGCTCCTCGGTGGGGTCATCCCGGCCGCCGTTGGTGCGATCGCCGGCGTGTTGCTCGGCGTCTCAGCCGCCGCCTACTGGATCTGGGGTGCGATCGCCGCCGTCGGGGGGTTCCTCGCCGGGTTCGAGCATCGTGATGGGTGGGGTGGGGCCGACCGAGGGTTCTTCGGTGGCGCGTTCTACGGCACCGCGCTGCTCATCACCCATGCGCTGGTCGGGACCCACGCGAAGGTGTCGCTCGGGAGCTTCCCGCCGTTCCTCGTGGTATTGACGGCGATCATCGGCATGCTGCTGTCCGCCGCCGGGGGTCGCATCGCCCGTTGGCAACGCGAACGCGCCGGAATCGTGGCGCCGGACGAGAAGGTGGCGGGTTAAGCGGTTGTTGCACAACGAACCGCGGTTGTGTGTCGATCACAACTAGCCGAGAGCGAATGCTGAGTAACGGGCACGTGGTCGGTTTGAGGTTGATATGTGCAACCTTCGACTGACCACGTCCTCTTCGGGGCGGGTGTCTGCGCCAGTCGGTTGTTGGCTACTTACAACCCGGGCGGGCGTCGGTCGCACTTTGGGCACCAGCCTCGTTAAGGGGCGCCGTTGCTCAGGCGCCGGTTTCGAGCAGCCGCCGCAGCCGCTGGAGGCCGTCCCACACCTCGGTGAAACTCGTGGTCAGCGGCGAGAGTCCGACCCTGATCGTGTCGGGCGGCCGGAAGTCGACCACGACGCCGTCGCGGATCAGGCGCTCGGACAACACGCGCGCCGCCGGGTGTACGAGGGCAACGTGAGCGCCCCGGCGCGAGCTGTCGCGAGGAGAACCCAGGGTGACGGCCAGCGGTAGGAGCCACTCGTCCGCGAGCGCGATCGCGAACTCGGTGAGCGCGATGGCCTTCTCGTGGATCGCGGCGATACCCGCCTCGATCGCGAGCTCGACGCCGGCGCTCACCGCCGTCAGCGCGAGGATCGAAGGCGTTCCGGACAGCATCGCCGCGATGCCCTGCGCCGCCTGATACCCCTGCGGCATCTCGAAGGGCTCGCGCGTGCCGAGCCAGCCCCAGACCGGCTGACGGAGCTGCCCGAGGTGAACGTCGCGCACGTATAGGAACGCCGGCGAACCCGGCCCGCCGTTGAGGTACTTGTAGGTGCAGCCGACCGCCAGGTCGGCCTTGGCGTCGTCGAGCTCGACCGGAATCGCGCCCACGCTGTGGCACAGATCCCACAGCACCAGCGCGCCCGCCTCGTGGGCGACCTCGGTGATAGCCGGCATGTCCAGCACGAACGCGGAGCGGTATCCGACGTGCGAGAACGAGACGAGAGCGGTCTGCGGCCCCACTGCGGCCGCAACATCGTCCGGCTCGGGTCCGGCGGCGGGATCGCACTCGAGCCAACGGATCGTCACACCTTGCTGGGCGGCGAGGCTCTCGAACACGTACCGATCGGTGGGAAAGTTGTCGCGGTCGGTAACGATCTCCGACCGGCCCGGGCGGGCCGCGAGCGCCGCGCTGGCGAGCTTGTATAGGCACACGGTTGTGGAGTCGGCGACGACGACCTGCCCGGGGCCTGCGCCGAGCAGGGATGCGCCGAGGCGGTCTCCGATCCGCAGCGGGAGCTCGATCCAGCCCTCGCTCCAGGCGCGGATCAGACGCTCGCCCCAACCTCGGCGGATCACGTCGTCCAACTGCGCCGCGGTCGCGCGCGGAAGCCGGCCCAGCGAGTTCCCGTCCAGGTACACGAGGTCATCGTCCGCGAACACGAACCGATCGCGGTAGCCGCGGAGCGGATCCGCGCGGTCCAGCGCAGCGGCGGCATCACGGCTGAGCC
>JAFASF010000066.1 GCA_019244745.1 Solirubrobacterales bacterium
CGCCGGCGCGGAGATCCTGAGCACGGAGGACATCAACGAGTACACGTTCAGCGCGTCGCTGAGCTACGAGGTCGACCTCAAGCGACTCGCGGATTACGTCGAGTCCGTCCCTCGGGTCGAGGTGCTGTCACTGGGCCACGCCCTCGAGATCGTCAAGGACCTGGGGGACGCCAAGACCGTGGGCTCCTCCTACCATCTCGACGATTACTTCGGCAGCCACGGCATCGGTCACGTGCGGATGGCCACCGAGTCCGACGTGGACATCTCCAACGCTCACCCCTATTGGGCGTATCCGTTCTCGGACGTGGCGGTCGTTCACAACGGTCAGCTGACCAACTATCACCAGTGGCGGCGGCGGCTGGAGGCGGCCGGGCACCGGTTCGCCTCCGATTGCGACTCGGAGATCATCGCGGTCTACCTCGCCGAGAGGATGGCCCGGGGCGACTCGCTCGAGGACGCGATGCGCCGCAGCCTCGAGGAGCTCGACGGCGTGTTCACTTACATCTGCGTGAGCGAGGACGCGCTCGGTATGGCCAAGGATGAGCTGGCGGCCAAGCCGCTGGTGCTCTACGAGGGCGACGACATGGTCGCGCTGGCCTCCGAGGAGATCGCGATCCGGGCCGTGATCGATCGCGAGATCGAAACCTATGACCCATACGAGAGCCAGGTGATGGTATGGACGCGGTGAGGACCGAGACGTCGGGCCGCGAGGCGCGGTTCGATCCCCGTGGCCTGGTGGAGCTGGACGAGCGTGTCCCCCGCGTGGCGGAGCTCGAGGGCGGTCGCGCGACCTTCGACGCCCGCGAGCTGACCACCCGCCAGATCAACCTCGAGCTGCGGCGTCTCCTCTACGAGGAGAACGTGCACGAGGTGACCGTGCGCAACCCGGGCGCCCGCCACTCGCTCGGTGTCGGCATCCTCACGCGCTGCTCGATCACCTTCGAGGGGAGCCTCGGGTACTTCGCGTGCGGGATGATCGACGGCCCCGAGGTCCACATCACCGGTCGCGTCGGCTGGTCGGCGTGCGAGAACATGATGTCCGGGGTGGTGGTGATCGACGGCAACGCGGGTTCGCTGACCGGTGCGGCTCTGCGCGGCGGCGACGTCGTCGTGAAGGGCCAGGTAGGCGCGCGCAGCGGGATCGATCAGAAGGGCGGCACGATCATCGCGCTCGGCGACGCCGGCTCGATGACCGGATTCATGATGCAGCGCGGGCGGCAGATCATCTGCGGAGACGTCGGTCCCGGACTGGGCGACTCGATCTATGACGGCACGATCTACGTGGCCGGCAAGATCAAGTCCCTCGGGATCGACTGCGTGCCCGGCGAGTGGACGGACGCCGACACCGAGCTGATAGACCGCAAATTCGAGATTTACGGGCTCGGCGCGCCGCCGCGCTTCCAGAAGTTCGTCTGCGGCAAGAAGCTCTACAACTACGACTCGCTCGAGCCTTCCGAGCGCAAGCTCGTGCTCTAGAAAGGTGGACGGGATGGCCGACGAAACCGCACCGATGGCGCGCAACCGGCTAGGCCACAGCGGCATCTTCACGCCTGAGGTGATCGACGACATCCACGTGAAGGCCGAGCTGGGCCGCTACCGCATGCGCGGCTTCTCGATCTTCAAGAAGATCCCCCACTGGGACGAGCTGATGTTCCTGCCGGGAACGCTCACCCGATTTGTCATCGAGGGCTACCGCGAGAAGTGCGTGACGAAGACCGTGCTCGGCGCGCGGTTTGCCAAGAAGCCGTTGGAGCTGGACATCCCGATCTACATCACCGGCATGAGCTTCGGAGCGCTTTCGCTGGAGGCCAAGATGGCCCTCGCGAAAGGCGCCTCGATGGCGGGGAGCGCGACCTGCTCGGGAGAGGGCGGAATGATCCCGCCCGAGCGCGACCTCTCGACCAAGTGGTACTACCAGGTGATCCAGAGCCGGTACGGGTTCAACCCGCATCACCTGATGCTCGCCGACGGGGTCGAGTTCTTCATCGGACAGGGATGCAAGGTTGGGCTCGGCGGGCACCTCATGGGGCAGAAGGTGACCGAACAAGTGGCCGAGATGCGCTCGCTTCCGGTCGGGATCGATCAGCGCTCGCCTGCGAGACATCCAGATTGGCTAGGCCCTGATGATCTGTCCCTGAAGATCCAGGAGGTTCGCGAAGCCACCAACTACGAGGTCCCGATCCAGCTCAAGCTCGGCGCCGCGCGCGTCTACGACGATGTGCGCATGGCCGCGAAGTGCGGTCCGGACATCATCTACCTAGACGGCGCCGAGGGTAGTACCGGCGCCGGACCGCACATCGCCACCGAGGAGACCGGAATCCCGCTGATGGCTGCGATTCCCGAGGCCCGAAGGGCGCTCGAGGACGTGGGGATGGCGGACGAGATCGATCTGGTCGTCGCCGGGGGCATTCGCAACGGCGCGGACGTGGCCAAGGCGCTGGCGCTGGGAGCCACCGCGATCGCGATCGGCCACTCGGCGCTGATGGCGCTCAACTGCAACAAGCAGATTCCCGGCGTCACCGACTACGAAGGCACGGTCGGTGTGCCGGCCGGTCAGTGCTACCACTGCCACACCGGCCGCTGCCCAGTCGGGATCACCACGCAGGACCCGGAGCTGCGCAAGCGTCTGCACGTCGACGATGCCGCGCAGCGCGTCTACAACTTCCTGCACTCGCTCACCCTCGAGTGTCAGATGCTGGCGCGGGCTTGCGGCAAAACCAACGTCCACAGCCTGGAGCCCGAGGATCTGTGTGCCCTCACCGTCGAGGCGGCGGCCATGGCGCGAGTACCGCTGGCGGGAACGGACTACATTCCGGGCGTCTCGGAGGAGCGGACGCTAAACGAGATCAAGCGGCTGCTCGAGCGCCACGTCGAGAACCCCATCGACTACCTGGCGCCCGAGCCTGAGCGCGCCGGCGAGACTAGTAGGTAGGTAACGATGAGTGACACCCACCACGCGCCCGCGGAGCCGCAGAAGATCATCAGCATCGATGCCGAGTACCTGTCCGGTCACCGCTTTCCCTATCAGGAGGACATCTCGCTGGTCGAGGACATCGACCTGATGGCCGCTACGCCCGGCCCCGATCTCAACTGGCTCGAAGACGTCCAGCTGCTGGAAGAGGAGGGAACCCCGGCGGTGTTCGACCGCTACTCGAACTCGTTCCTCAAGATCTACTTTCCGATCCCGGAAGGACGCGAGAACGAGATCGCGCGCAAGGTGCTGATCAAGCACCTGCAGGCGGGCAACTCGTACGGCATCGCGCTCAAGGAGCGCCACTGTAAGTTCCCGCAGCCCCAACTCGGCCCGTGGGTGGAGGACTCACCGACGGTGGGGACGGACTGGAAGCCGTCCGTGCTGGAGGGCTGGGAGCCGCCGGAGCACTGAGCGCCGCGGCCCCTACACGCGCGCGCCTGCGAAGCTGGTGGCTCGCCCAGGCAGGGGCGGAAGACGAGCCCACCCGGCTAGAGGGATCCCGCCGAGCGGACGTGTGCATCGTCGGGGGCGGCTTCACAGGGCTCTGGACCGCGATCCGGATAAAGGAGCGCGAGCCGTCGGCGGACGTGGCGGTAATCGAAGCCGACATCTGCGGCGCGGGGGCGAGCGGACGCAACGGCGGCTTCGCGATGAGCTTCTGGCATCACTTTGTTGGTCTCGCGCGAGCGTGCGGCAGCGACGAGGCCCTGCGGCTGGGCCGCGCGTCGTGTGCGGCCGTCGACGAGATCGGCGCCTTCTGCGATGAGCATGCGATCGACGCTCATTACCGCCGCGACGGATGGCTGTGGACGGCGACCACCCAGACCCAGCTCGGCGCGTGGCAAAGCACCGTCGCCGCCCTAGAGCGCCACGGCGAGCGGCCGTTCCTCAACGTCGACCCCGAGGAGCTCGCGGCCCGCAGCGGCTCGCGCGCACACGTTGCCGGCGTGTTCGAGCCGACCTCGGCCACGGTGCAGCCGGCCCTGCTCGCGAGAGGATTGCTGCACGTGGCCCGCGAAACGGGCGTGGCGGTGTTCGAACGTTCGCCGATGGTGTCGCTCGACCGCAGCGCGCCCTTGGTGGTGACCACGCCGGGCGGGAGGATCATCGCCGACCGCGTGGTGATCGCGATGAACGCGTGGTCGGCGGGGTTGCGAGAGCTTCGTCGTGCGTTCGTGGTGGTCGCGAGCGACATCGTGATCACCGAGCCGGCCA
>JAFASF010000083.1 GCA_019244745.1 Solirubrobacterales bacterium
GACAACGCACTGGCTGCCAACCTCGACGTCTGAGGAGGGCAAGTGTGTCAGCGATAGACACCATCGGCGGCGGCAACATCGAGCCGCGCGGGCTCGAGGAGGAGATGCGCTCTGCGTATCTCGACTACGCCATGTCGGTCATCGTCGGGCGCGCGCTGCCCGACGTGCGCGACGGCCTCAAGCCCGTGCACCGCCGCGTGCTCCACGTAATGAACGAGCTCGGCCTGCAGCCGACGCGCAAGCACGTGAAGTGCGCTCAGATCGTCGGTGAGGTGATGGGCAAGTACCACCCGCACGGCGACGCGGCGATCTACGACGCGCTCGTGCGGCTGGCGCAGGACTTCTCGATGCGCTACCCGCTCGTCGACGGCCACGGCAACTTCGGGAACATCGACGGCTACTCGGCAGCCGCCATGCGCTACTGCGTGACCGGAGAGACCCGTGTGGCAACGCCGGATGGCACGCACCGGATCGACGCGCTGGCCTACGGTCTTGCACCGAACAGCGAAGCCGAAATCGACCTGACGGTCCTCGACCGACTGGGCCGCCCCGTCCATGCCTCCAAGGTCTTCCATTCCGGCTCTCATCCCACGCTCCGGCTGACCACCCGTGAGGGCTACGAGCTGACCGGCACCCAGAACCATCCGGTGCTGTGTCTGGTGGACATGGCGGGCGTGCCGCTGCTGATGTGGAAGCTGCTCGAGGAGATCCGGCCAGGCGACCGCGTGGTGTTGTCACGCGCCCGGGGGGACGCCGGCGTCGGAGCGCTGAGCGGTCAGGAGTGGAGTGCGGCGTTCCTTCTCGGCGCCTTCGTGTCGGAGGGCTGGGCCAGCGACCGCCGGGCGGGCTTCAACAATGTGGACGCGGAGTACTTCGAAGATGTACTGCACGCATACGACTCGGTCGTAGGTGGGACTCGGTACACGTCAGAGCGCTTCATCGCGTCCGGCAGCAAGCTATACGAGCTGGACATCCACAACCTGGGTGCCTTCCGGTCGAGCCCCCTAGCGGGGCTGATCGGGATCCAGAGCGCAGCAAAGGAGGTCCCTGACTCGGTCTGGTCCGCGGGACGGGAATTCAAGGCCGCCTTCCTGCAATCGCTCTTTACCGGAGACGGCTCCTGCTCTCTGCTTCCGCGGTCGACGATCCAGGTTTCCTACTCCACCTACAGTGAGCAGCTTGCGCAGGGCGTCCAACTCCTCTTGCTCGAGTTCGGCGTCGTCAGCCGTCTGTGCCGCTACGAGCGCGGCGAGATCAAGGTCGTGATCACGAACCGCCGCGACGCGCGGCTGTTTGCCGAGCGCGTCGGTTTTCTCGGCGCCAAACAGCAAAAGCTGCGCGGCGCCCTTGCGACCATCCCCTTGACCAGCCGCGCTCTAAGCCGAGATCGCGTGCCGCACGTTGCAGCGTACGTCCGCTCCTCGTGTAGGTCGGGCGGCGGCGACCACCACTGGCTCACGCGTCACAACATCGATCGCGTGGAGCGATGGGAACGCGAAGGGGCCGCCATCATGGAGCGCATCGCCTCCGAGGAGGTTCGGCAGGTCATCGAGCCGCTCGTCGCGGGCGATTACTACTACGCCGAAGTCGCCTCGGTGGTGGATTCCGGCGTCCAGCCCGTCTACTCGATCCGGGTCGACACCAACGATCACTCGTTCCTAACGAACGGATTTGTGAGCCACAACACCGAAGCGCGGCTGGACCGGCTCGCGACCGAGATGCTCCGCGACATCGACGCCGAGACGGTCGACTTCATGCCGACGTACGACGGCTCCCGCCAGGAGCCGGTCGTCCTCCCGTCGCGGTTTCCGAACCTGCTGGTCAACGGTGGGTCTGGCATTGCCGTCGGGATGGCGACGAACATCCCTCCGCACAACCTACGCGAGGTGATCAACGGGACGATCGCCTACATCGATAACCCGAGCATCGATGTCGCGGGACTGATGAAGCACATCAAGGGTCCCGATTTTCCGACCGCCGGCATCATCCTCGGCCGCGACGGGATCCGCGACGCGTACGAGACCGGTCGCGGACGGGTGCGGGTCCAGGGCAAGGCTCACATCGAGCCCATCGGGCAGGGCAAGGAGGCGATCATCGTCACCGAGCTTCCCTTCCAAGTACGCCGGGATGGCGAGGGTGGTCTGATCCTGAAGATCAAGGAGCTGCACGAGCAGAAGAAGCTCCCCGAAGTCAGCGACCTACGCAACGAATCGGATCGACACGGAATGCGGATCGTGATCGAGCTCAAGCGCGACGCCATCCCCAAGGTCGTGCTCAACAAGCTTTACAAGCACACGCCGCTCCAAACCACGTTCGGCGTCAACATGGTCGCGCTCGTCGACAACGTGCCGCGGACGCTGTCGCTGCGTGAAGTGATCGGCCATTACGTGGATCACCAGCGCGACGTCGTGGTGCGGCGTACGCAATACGAGCTTCGGCGCGCCGAGGAGCGGGCGCACGTGCTCGAGGGTTTGCTCATAGCACTGGACAACCTCGACGAGGTGATCGCGCTTATCCGAAGCTCCCGTGACCCGGAGGCGGCGCGCAACGAGCTGGTCGCGCGCTACGAGCTGACCGTGGTTCAGGCCCAGGCGATCCTGCAGCTGACGCTCAGCCGCCTGACCGCGCTCGAGGCCGACAAGATCAAGCAGGAGCACGCCGATCTCGTCGAGCGGATCAAGGAGCTGCGCGAGATCCTCGGGGACGAGAGCAAGATCTTCGGTTTGATCAAGGACGAGCTCTCGGAGATCGCCGACGCCTACGGCGACGAGCGCCGCACCGAGATCACCCACGCCGAGGGTGAGATCGACGTCGAGGACCTGATCGCCGACCAGCAGATGGTGATCTCGATCACGCACTCGGGCTACATCAAGTCGCTACCGCTCTCGACCTACCGCCAGCAGCGCCGGGGCGGGCTGGGCGTCGCTGGGATGGAGATGAAGGATGAGGACTACATCGAGCACCTGTTCGTCTCCTCCACGCACGACTACCTCCTGTTCTTCACGAACCGAGGCAAGGTCTATCGCCTGAAGGTCTACGAGCTACCTGAGGCTTCGAGGACTGCCCGGGGCCGCGCGCTCGTCAACCTGCTTCCGTTGCGCGACGGTGAGCGCGTCCAATCGGTGCTTTCCACCCGAGATTTCAACGAGGGCAAGTACCTCGTGTTCGCGACCCGGAACGGGATGGTCAAGAAGACCGAATTCGCCGCCTACAACACGCCGATCAAGGCCGATGGGATCATCGCGATCAACATTCGCGACGACGATGAGCTGATCGCGGTCCGCCGGACCGGCGGCCACGACGACATCATCATGGTCTCGCGGTCTGGCCAGGCTGCCCGCTTCAGCGAGAATCAGGTGCGCGCGATGGGTCGCGACACCAGCGGCGTCCGCGGCATGAACGTGGCCCAGAAGGGCAATGCCGTGCTGGCGATGGACGTGGCCCGCGATGACCAGGAGCTACTCGTCGTCACCGAGAACGGTTTCGGAAAGCGGACCCCGATTCCCGACTACCCGGTCAAGGGCCGGGGGGCGATGGGCGTCAAGACGATCACGCTGACCGAGAACAAGGGCCAGCTCGCCGGCGCGCTGGTCGTACGCGAGCACCAGGAGCTGGTGTTCATCTCCCAGAACGGCATGGTCCAGCGCACGTCGGTACGCGGCATCAACCGCTACGGCCGGGCGTCCCAGGGCGTGAGAGTGATGAACCTGCGCGACGACGACCAGGTGAGTGCGGTGGCGCTCGTGGTTGAGTCCGAAGCCCAGACCGCGGCCACGGTGGTCGAGGACGAACCGCCTTCGGAGTAAATGGAAGCCCCTCGTCGCGTCATGCTCGCGTCACGAACGCGATGGGGCGGCGGGCTGTGGGCCGTAGCGGTGGTGGTGCTCGTCTTCGGGACGGGGGCGGCGGGCGCTCGTCCCGCCGGCGCCAGCTGGGCTGAGGTCGGCAAGGGCGTCGCGCGCGGCATCAACGACCAAGGGCAGGTCGTGGGTAGCGTCGGTACCAGGAGCACGTCCCACGCGGTCATGTGGCAGGGCGGCGTGACGGTCTACCTCGGGACGCTGAAGGGGGGCCTGACCTACTGTGCGGCGCTCGGGATCAACGACCGGGGCCAGATCGTCGGCAATTGCTCGAACACCAGCGGCACCGTGGTCCACGCCTTCCTGTGGTCCCGCGGAAGGATGCGCGACCTCGGGACGCTGGGGGGCCCGTACTCGAATGCCGCGTCGATCAACGCGTACGGCGTCGTCGCAGGTTCGAGCGCCGCGGGCGCCGATGCCCCGCCGCAGGCCGTCATCTGGGTCAATGGGGCGATCCAAGGCCTGGGCACGCTCGGGCCGAAGTACGACGCGAGCGTCGCGTTGGGGATCAACCGCCACAACCAGGTCGTCGGGTGGAGCGGAACGCGTTCCGGCTCCGAGCAAGCGTTTGTCTGGCGGGGCGGCGTCATGAACCAGCTCCCCACGTCGGCCGGGTTGAATAGTGCGGCCACCGCGATCAACGGCAACGGCCAGATCGCCGGAGGTGTCTTCGGCGGCGGCCGCATTTGGCCCGCGGTCTGGTCTGGTGGCGCGCTGGCGGTCCTCCCGACGCTGGGCGCAAGCGGCGCGGCGCTGGCGATCGATCGCTTCGGCGCGGTCGTGGGGTGGGTCAAGCCGAGGACCGGCGGTTCGCACGCCGCGATCTGGCGGAACCGGCGACTCATCGACCTGGGCGAAGTGCGCAACTCGCCCACCATTGCCTCGGCCATCAGCAACCGCGGCGAGGTCGCCGGGCACGCTCACGTGGGGCGTCGCAGCGAGGCGATCGTGCTCTTCACGTCGGGCGTGTGACGACGCACGCCGTCGCCCCGGCCGCGGGATGGAACCGCCTCGGCCTTCGCTATCCTCCCGGTTACCAGAGAAAGGAGGTGGTCCGCCTGTCTGAAAGTTCTTGTGGGACCCTGGAGGTGTCCGGCCGCTAGGTCGGAGGCTGACCCCGCTTAGCGGAGTCCCCCCGAGACACCGCCGTGGTGGCCGCCGGGACTAGTCCCTCCGGCTTTCACGCAGCTATCCGCGGTTCCAGGCAGTCAA
>JAFASF010000208.1 GCA_019244745.1 Solirubrobacterales bacterium
CAGCGCGCCGAGCCCGGCCCCCAGCGCGAACAGGCCGAGCCCGACCAGCGCCAGCCGCCGGGCGCCAAAGCGGTCAACGAGCTCCCCGCCGGGGAGCAGCACCAGCGCGTAAGCGCCGAAGTAGGCGCTCAGCACCACCGCGGTGGAGGCGCTCGAAACCTTCAGCCCGTGCGCGACCGACGGCAGCGCCACCGTGATCAGCGTGCCATCGAGCTGTAGTAGCGCCGCCGCCCCCGTACACGCCGCCAGCCGGAGCCACGCAGCGCGCGACACCGCCGGCCCGCGGTTGGGCTGACCACCATCCGCCAGAGGACGACGACGGCGCGACACGCGACCTGACAATAGCGGCGTCGAGCCCGTCGCCCACCCTCGGCCTGACCGGCTTCTAACGCGGGCCGCGGCTCCCGTGCGGCGCTCCTCGCGCCGGACGAAGCCTCGTCACACCGCGGCATCGTTTCAGCAACAATCGCCTCAATTCGACCCGCCGGCGCATCCCGGGTGGACACTCCCGGCGTGCCCCGCGATCGGACCCCGAATAACTCGCCATTCGTCGCACCCACCGCACTGAGTGGCAATTCCCTCGGGTATAGCGCGAGCCGCGTATCACTCGCTCCGGGGAGCTAGTCGAGTGGCGAGTTATTCGAAAGCGCCGGGATAAACCGGAATGGAGAAGGAGCGGAAGGAGCTCTACATCGAAGGAGTAGCGATCCACGGTGGCCCTGGGTCATGCGTCGGCTGTTCGCGAGGGTGGCGGCGAAGCGTTGATAGGGGTCGTGCGGGCGGGGTTATTGAGCCGCGAAATGTCACTTGTTTGGGGTGCCGACGCTCTGATAACAAGCGGAAGGCCACGTCCTCGGCGGCGGTAGCGCGAGTCGTTGAGGGACCCTGCGCGGTCGGAGAGCCCAGGCACGTACGAAGTTCTCCATGCGCGAGAACCGGGAGGTCCCATGGTCACCCGTCCTGTGGTCGGGGGCGGGTCGTGCGGGGAACGCCTGTGGCGGTACGCCCGTGATGGACGATCGTGGGAAGTCGGACGGTCTCGTAGCACCTGCGAAGCTGCCGAACAACCCCGCCGTGGCGGGGGCGGAGGTGGTGGAGGGAAGGGGATCGGCCGAGGGGAACGCGGGCAGCGAAACACGCCCCGGACACAGCGCCGGAGTGAGCGTGTCAACGGACCTGGACCGTGTGCGCCGAGTGGCGCGGAAGGACAGGAAGGTGCGGTTCACCGCGCTCCTTCACCACGTCAGTCTGGATCGGCTGCGGGCGGCGTATTGGGCGTTGAATCCCAAGGCGGCGACCTGGGTGGACGGGGTGGCGTGGCGGGACTACGGGCTGGATCTCGAGGCCAGTCTCGTTGATCTGCACGCCCGTGTCCAGCGGGGGGCGTACCGGGCGAGGCCTGCTCGGAGGGTGTTCATCCCGAAGCCGGACGGGCGGCAGCGGCCGCTCGGGGTCGCCGCGTTGGAGGACAAGCTTCTTCAGCGGGCGGTGGTGGAGGTGCTGAAGCGCGATCTATGAGCAGGACTTTCTTGGTTTCTCGTATGGGTCTCGGCCGGGGCGCTCCCCGCATCATGCGTTGGACGCGTTGGCGACCGGGATCTATCGCAGGAGGGTGAACTGGGTGCTCGACGCGGACATCCGCGACTTCTTTAGCTCGCTTGACCAGGCGTGGCTGGGAAGGTTTCTCGAGCACCGGATCGCGGACCGGAGGGTCCTGCGCCTGATTTAGAAGTGGCTCAGGGCAGGAGTCATCGAGGACGGGGAATGGTTAAGCGCCGAGCAGGGGACCGCGCAAGAGGCGTCAGTTTCGCCGCTGCTTGCCAACGTCTACCTGCACTACGCCTTTGACCTGTGGGCCGACCGGTGGCGGCGGCGGCACGCGCGCGGGGACGTGATCCTGGTGCGGTTCGCCGACGACTTCCTGGCGGGCTTTGAACCCGTGAGGACGCCGAGCGGTTTCTGGCCGACCTGCGCGCGGACTTCGGCTTGGAGCTGGCGGGGGAGAAGACGCGGCTGATCGAGTTCGGGCGGTTCGCCGCCCGCGACCGAGCCCGCCGCGGTGATCCCAAGCCGGAGACGTTCCAGTTCCTGGGGCTCACGCACATCTGCGCGACCTCCAGGAAAGGCCGGTTCAAGCTCAGGCGAACCACGAGCAAGAAGCGATGCGAGCCAAGCTCAAATCGGTCAAAGCCGAAATGCGCCGGCGTATGCATCACCCGATCCCCGTACAGGGGCGCTGGCTGGCCAGCGTCCTACAAGGGCACTACAACTCTACGCGGTGCCCGACAACAGCCCACGCGCTGCGCGCGTTCCGCGAGCGGGTCAAACGGCACTGCTCCAAGCGCTTAGGCGCCGAAGCCAAAAAGACCACATGACCTGGGGCCGGTTCGGTCCCATCGCGGATCCATGGCTACCCCAACCCCGGATCATGCACCCCTGG
>JAFASF010000275.1 GCA_019244745.1 Solirubrobacterales bacterium
TGCCCGCGGGTTCGTGTTCGACGTCGACGGCACCCTCGTCCATCGCGGGTCCGACGGCCGCGGCCGGCCGCAGCCCGGCGCCGTCGAGGTGCTCGAGCGGATCCGAGCCTCGGGGCGCCCGCTGGTCCTGTTCACGAACGGCAGCCATATAGGTGCGGAGGCAATCGCCCGGGGACTGCGCGAGGACGGTCTTCCGGTGGGCGACCACGAGCTGCTAACGCCGGTCGAGAGCGCGACCCGGTACCTGCTCCGGCGCCACCCGGGGGCGCCTGCGATGCTGTTCGCCTCGGAGGTGATCAAGGAGCGGATGGCGGCGGCCGGGATCCCGCTCAGCGACCGCGACGACGCCGGCGTCGTGTTCGTCGCGCACGTCGACGAGGTCGACCTGGCCTCGCTCGAGCGGGCGGCGCGCGCGGTCTCCCGAGGCGCGCCGCTCTTGACCGGCAGCTACGCCCGGGGCTATGCCGGCGCGAACGGGATGATCTTCAGCCGCGGCGCGATGGTCACCGCGGCGATCGCCAAGGTCACCGGAGCCCGCCCGAAGGTGCTCGGCAAGCCCTCGCGCCCGGCCGTGGCCGAGGTCGGTGCTCGCCTCGGGCTGCCGACGCAAGAGCTGGCCGTGATCGGTGACGACCTCGGCATGGACGTCGCGCTCGGGCGCATGGCCGGCGCGCGCACGGTGCTCGTGCGCAGCGGCATCAGCGGGATGATCGCGCTCGAGCGCCTGCCGCCGCGCCAGCGCCCCGACGACGTGATCGACTCGGTCGCGGATCTATTCGAGCGGTTGTAGGCGCGCGAGCGTCGCGTGGCGGATCTCGCTCGGCGTTGCGCCGAACGTGCGCTTGAACACGCGCGAGAAGTGGGCGGCGTCGCAGAACCCCCACCGGAACGCGATGTCGGTCACCGAGCCCGTGTTCGGTCGCTGCAGGTCCTCGAGGCAGCGCGCGAGCCGCTCCGTGCGGACGAGGCAGGCCACGGAGGTCTCTCCCTCCTCGAACAAGGCGTGGAGCGCCCTCACCGACATCGCGTACGCGCGGGCGATCGACGCCGGGCTCAACGCCGGATCGTGGAGATGGTTCTGGATGTAGCGCCGGATCTCCGAGCGCATCGCCGCCCGGGTCGCGGAGCGGCTGGTGGGAACGCTCGGCTCGACCGCGGCGCGCAGCAGCTCGAGCGCGGCGTTCGCGGCCGCGGCGCCGGCGGCGTCGTCGAGCCCGGGCAGCTCCGCGGCGAGTGCGTTCATGTAGCGGACGAGCAGCCGAGCCGGCCCGCTGCCTTCGAGCGAGGGGAGCGTGGCGGGCTCGGCGAGCCGCGGGCACACGGCCAGTGCGCGCTCGCGCGGAAACAGCAGCGTGCGCTTGTAGAACGACTCCACGATCTCGACCTCGGTCGGCTGAAGCCCGTCCCACAGGACCACGTCGCCGGTCGTCAGCGCGAGCTGGCGGCCGCCCTCGCGCACGAGCTCTGCCCCCTTACAGACGAACTGAAAGCCGAAGATCTCCTCCGGCTGGAGGCCCTCTCCGCCGGCGCCGATTACGCCACGGCCGCGGTTACCCAGAAACGGCGACGCGGCGCAGTCCACGAGCCGCAGGTCCCCGATCGCCCGGCGCGTGACCGCGCCGTTGAACCTCGGGGGCGTGCGGTGCGTGAAGCGCACGTCGAAATTCAGGTGCGTCGCGGCCAGGATCTCCGACCACGACTGCAGCCGCTGAGCGGAGTCGGCGCCGGACACCCTGAAGCGTTCGGCCCGGCTCGTCGCCGAGCAGGCCCACTCCTTGCGCTCCGTGCTCCGCAAGCCGCACAGCCTAATGCAGGATGGATGAAGCCGAGGTCTAACCGGCCATTGGTGCGAACCTTATCCCCGTGGCGACGAGCATCGATGTCGATCCCGGCGAGCTGTACGACCGGCTGACCGACGGCGGCCGCCAGTCTTTGCGGCTCGAGGAGCTCGTCTACCAGGCGGCCGAGCTGATGCCGGGGCTGGTGCCCACCCGGTCCGAGATGGAAGCGGAAAGGGGCCGGGCGCTCGTGGATAAGCACGGCCTCGAGCGGGCGCAGGGGCGGCTGATTGCCGAGATCCTGATGCGCCCGGAGCCCGGGCGTCACCTGGTGCGGGCCATGCTGCGCCCCACCAGGCAGGCCCTCGAGCGGCTCGACGGGTTCCGCGCCACCGGCGAGGCGGACCTGGGTGAGGCGCGGGTGATCCGCGATGGGCGGGCGGGAATCCTGGAGCTGCGAAACCCGCGGCACCTGAACGCCGAGGACGGCGCGACGCTCGGTCCGACCGAGGTGGCGGTCGACCTGATCCTGCTCGATCCCGAGATCGAGGTAGGGGTCCTGCGCGGTGACGTGGTCGACCATCCCCGCCACGCCGGGGAGCGCGTGTTCGGCTCGGGCATCAACCTCACGCACCTCTACCAGGGCCGGATCGACTTCCTGTTCTACGTCGTCCGGGACCTCGGCTTCGTCAACAAGATCTATCGGGGCCTGATCCCCGACGACGGTGAGCCGACCGAGAAGCTGTGGATCGCGGCCGTCGAGAAGTTCGCGATCGGTGGCGCCTGTCAGCTGCTGCACGTGGTGGACCACGTGATCGCGACGCACGGCTCGCGGCTCTTCCTGCCGGCGCGCAAGGAAGGGATCATCCCCGGCGCCTCGCCGCTCCGCCTCCCGCGATTCGTCGGCGACCGCGCCGCGCGACAGGCGATCCTGTCCGGGCGAGAGTGGACCGCCGGCGAGCCGGACGCCGACTTGCTGTGCGACGAGGTGGTGCCCGCGGAGGACATGGACCGGGCGATCGCCGCGCGCGTGCAGGCGCTCACCGGATCCGGGCTGGTGAGCGCCGCGGCCAATCGGCGTGCCCTTCGCATCGGTGCGGAGCCGCTTGACTCATTCCGCGAGTACATGGCGCTGTATTCGCGCGAGCAGGCCGACTGCCACCTCAGCCCTGCGCTCGTGCGAAACCTCGAGAGGTATTGGAATGCACGTGAGCGAAGCGTCTGAGCCCCGGATCTGGGACGCGATCGAGACGCTCCCCCGCGAGCAGCTCGAGGCGCTCCAGCTCGAGCGGCTGCGAGAGACCGTGGAGCGCGTGATTCAGGGCCAGCCGCTCGGCGCGCGCCGGCTGGCCGCCGCCGGAATCGGCGCCCCTGAAGACGTGCGTTCGCTCGAGGAGCTCGAGAACTTCCCGCTCACCAGCAAGGCCGACCTCCGCGAGGCGTATCCGTTCGGCCTGCTCGCTGTGCCCCGCGAAGCGTTGGTGCGCGTCCATGCCTCGAGCGGCACCGGCGGCAAGCCGACCGTGGTCGGCTACACGCGCGCCGATCTCGCGGACTGGAGCGATCTCATGGCCCGCTCGATGACGATGGCCGGCGTCAGGCCGGGGATGGTGATCCACAACGCGTACGGCTACGGTCTTTTCACCGGCGGTCTCGGTTTCCACCAGGGCGGCGAGCGGATCGGCGCCACCGTGGTTCCCGTCTCGGGCGGATTGACCTCGCGGCAGGCCGTGCTGCTCGCCGATCTCGGTGCGCAGGTGCTGGCCAGCACCCCCTCGTACGCGCTGACCATCGCCCAGGCGCTCGAGAATCGGGGTGACGCAGGCCGAGCTCGGCCGCGGCTCGAGCTCGGCCTGTTCGGCGGTGAGCCTTGGACGGAGGCGATGCGGGCCGAGATCGAGCGGGCGCTCGGCCTCGCTGCAGTGAACTTCTACGGCCTGTCGGAGATGTGCGGACCCGGCGTTGCGAGCGAGTGCCTGGCTGCCCGCGACGGGCTGCACGTGGCCGAGGACCACTTCCTGGTCGAGGTCATCGACCCTGGTGACGGCCGCCGTCTCGAGCCCGGCGAGGAGGGGGAGCTTGTGTTCACCACGCTGCGCAAGGAGGCGCTGCCGCTGATCCGTTACCGAACGGGCGACCTCGGGCGCGTGATCGACGAGCCGTGTGTGTGCGGCCGGACGATGGCGCGCCTGACCGGCCTTCGAGGCCGGTGCGACGACATGTTGATCATCCGCGGCGTCAACCTCCACCCCTCCGAGGTCGAGCGCCTGCTGCTCGGGGTGGAGGGCACTGCCCCGCACTACCGGTTGATCGTCGAGCGTCCGGGTCCGATGGACGAGCTGACGGTCGAGTGCGAGCCCGGGCAGACCGGCGGCGATGAGGAGGCGCTGCGCGAACGGCTCGAGCGCGTGCTGCGGGAGGGGACGGGCGTGCGGATGGTCGTCGCGGTGGTGGAGCCGGGGACGATCCCGCGCAGCGAGGGCAAGGCCGTGCGGGTGATCGATCGCAGGCCCGCCTGATCCGATCTCAGGCCGGAGCGTAGCTCTCGAGGATCTGCCGGTGCACGTCGAGCAGCCCGGGCACGTCCTCGCCCACGACGCGTCCCATCCCGCATTCGGTGCAGATTCCCCACTCGCGGCTTCCCGCCGGTGACTGCGCCAGGCACTCGTCGATCAGCTTGACCTGCTCGCCCGTGGTGCCCGGCGACTGGTCGGCGGGGTAGTAGGGCACGAGTGCGAAGTAGAGCTCCGTCTCCGGTCCGGCTTGCAGGTCCCGCAGCGGTGCGAAGTAGCTCTCCTCGCTGCGGGCCTGCGGCACGGTGAACGAAAACCAGTTGACCGGCCGGCGCGCCGCCTCGGTGACGGCGTTCACCACGCGTACCTGCATCTCGAGGGAATCCGGCTGGGTGAAGTGCTGGTGGCCGTAGTCGCCGTAGCACAGGTGCATCCCGACCGGCACGTCGTCTGGCACCTGGTCGGCGCAGCGAACCAGGCCGGGCGCGACCTGCTCGAGCGGCGCCGATGGACCAAAGCCGCCCTCCAGGAGTCCGAACTCGACCGCGACGTCCCACTGAACCGCGCAACGATCGTGAGGAAGTACGGCCAGCGCTTTATCGAGGTCGGCGAACAACGCCTTGGCGTACGAGGCGGTGACCCCCTGTATCTGCTCCGGTATGAATGTGCCGGCGATCGGCGCGAGCGGCGTCGGGTACTGCATCTGGAGGCGCACCCCGGGTGGGATCGTCCCGGCCTCCTGGAGAGCGCAGAACGACTCGTACGACTGCCGGTACGCGTCCGCGTAGCCCAGGTCGGGCCATTTCACCGCCTCGGGGGAGACCCCTTCGGCGAGCCGCAGCTGGGGCATCGCGGGCGCCGGCCCCCGTGCCCCGCTCGTGTCGTAAGCGTCCCTCGGGGCGCCCGCGGACTCGAACTCCGGCATCGCGGCGAACTTCTCGATCTGAAAGTGGATCCAATAGTTGCGCTCGCCGGGTTCGCCATCTGTCATCCGCCGCACGCCTCTCGGGATGCGCTTGCTGATCTCGCGCATCACGGTTTCGGCGTCGGGCAGGTTGACCGAACCGTTGAAGTGAACGCTGCTTGGGGGCATGACAATCCTCCGTTTAGGGTTCGTAGGAAAATAAGATCGGGGATGGGGTGGTCTGGGGGCCAGCGGGGCGGCGCGAGCGGACGGCGTGGCGCAGCAGCGCTGCGCGAGCCGGCCGGTCGCGACGTATCCGCGAAGTCATCCAGGCCGCATCCATCGCCGAGCCTATTTTTCTACGAGCCCTTAGCCTCTCACCGTCTGGGCGCCGATCATCGCCCGGTAGAGCTCGTGGGTGCGGCGGGCGACCTCGGCCCAATCGAACTGAAGGACATACTCCCGGGCCTCGGAGACGACCTCCTCCCGGGTCCGGTCATCGGTCAGGATCCGCTCGAGCACGCCGCGCAGCGCGTTGGCGTCCTGCGCGCGGAACCGCAGCCCGACGCTCTCGTCACCCGGGACCACCTCCCGCAGACCCCCGGTGTCGGCGACCACGCACAGGCAGCCGGAGGCCATCGCCTCGAGCGCGACGAGTCCGAACGGCTCATAGATCGAAGGGACGATGCACAGGTCGGCCACCTTGTAGAGCGCGTGGAGCATGTCGTCGCCGACCCAGCCGAGGAACGAGCCGCGCCGGGTGAGCCGCAGCCGTCGCGCTTGGCGCTTTAGCTCGGCCTCGGCCGTGCCCGTGCCGGCGACCGCGAAGCGCACGTTCCCCAGGCGCCGGATCACGGGGGCGAGGGCATCGAGCGCGAGATGGAAACCCTTCTCGTAGACGAGCCGCCCGATGAGCAGAACGAGGAGCTCGTCTGGGTTCGCGTAGCGCGCCCGGAGGGCGGGAAGGTCGGAGGCGTCTGGTTCCAAGTCCTTTGGATCGATTCCGTTCGGGATCACCGTGATCTTCTTCGGCGGCACCCCGAACACGGCCGTCACATGACCCTGCATGTAGTGCGAGCAGGTGATCACGTGGTCGGCGCGGCGGGCCATCGCCCGCTCGACCGCGTGGATGTGCGACTGCGGGTGGTTCTGCACCCACCCCTGATGCCGGCCGAACTCGGTCGCGTGGATCGTGGTCAGCCAGGGAACCCGCGTGCAGCGGGCGACCGTCCGCGCCACCCGCGCGACCAGCCAGTCGTGACTGTGGATGAGATCGAACGGCAGGGAGTCGGATAGTTCGTGGGCAGGCTCGAGCATGTGCTCGTTCATCGCTTTCACCCAGCGCACGAACGCACTCGGGTCCTTGGGGAACTCGGGCTCGCGCACCCGGTGCACGACCACCTCGTGGCGCACCTCATGGGCGGGCAGATGTCCGCCGCCGCGGGTGAGCACGTGCACCTCGACCCCCTCGCGAACGAGATGCTCCGAGAGCTTGCGCACATGGCGCGCCAGCCCGCCCTCGATCACGGGTGGGTACTCCCAGGAGATGAGCAGAACGCGGGTCACCCGGATCGGGACCCTACTGGGACGAGGCCGCGGCCACCTCCTCGACCTTGACCGTCAGCGGGGGGATCCCGCGGCCGCCTCCTCCGGCGCGACAGTCACCGGCGCGAACCGTGGCGACCGGCGCTCGACGAAGCTCCGCACTCCCTCGGCGAAGTCCGGAGCCGTGAACGATTCGAGCATCAGCTGCTTGGCGCCGGCGATCGTTTCGCTCAGGGTGCGGTCGTAGTCGGCGTAGACCTGTCGCTTGATCGTGGCCATGCTCGCCGGCGAGCACTCCCGAGCGAGCTCGCGGGCGTAGGAGATCGTTTCCTCGAGCACCCGACCGCCGTCGACGGCGCGATTGACCAGCCCGAGGGCGGCGGCTTCGTCTCCCAGCACCACCCGGCCTGAGAGGAGCAGGTCGAGCGCGCGGGCGTGGCCCACGAGCCTGGGCAGCATCCACGTGATGCCGTGCTCGCCGATCAGTCCCCGCCGCGAAAAGGCGGTGGTGATCTTGGCCGCCGTGGCGGCGAAGCGCAGGTCGCACATGATCGCGAGCACGAACCCGATACCGGCGCATGGACCGTTGATTGCGGCGATGATCGGCTTGGGGATGCTGAGGGGGTGGGCGGCCGGCCGCGGGTCCTCGGGGGTGCTCGACCTCATGGCGTCTCCGGTCGAAAGCGCCTGGAGGTTCTGCATGTCCGCGCCGGCGCAGAAGCCACGGCCGGCGCCGGTGACCACGACCGACCGCACGTCCTCGCGCGCCGCGCATTCCTCGAGCAGGTCGAAGTACCTGGTCTGGAGCTCCGGGGTCCAGGCGTTCAGCCGGTCCGGACGGTTCAGCGTGAGCAGAGCCACGTCCTGCTCGACCTCCATCAACACAACGTCGCTCACTGCTCCTCCTCGATTGCCGTGTGTGACCGTTAGTTCTGGCGACCGAACAGCGATCCCCCGAACGCACTACGAACCGTACGCTCTCGGTTGACTACGGGCGACGCTTGCTCTAGATTGTGTACGCGTACGCAAACTTCTCGATTTCTGGAGGTATGAGATGACCAGCGAGGCACCGACCTTGTACCCGACCATGCGCTACCGCGATGCGCCGGCGGCGATCGAGTTCCTCGAACGGGCGTTTGGATTTGTCCGGCGAGAGGTGATCGCCAACGAGAACGGCACGATCGCGCACGCCGAGCTCAGCCTCGGCCCGAGCATCCTCATGCTGGGCTCCGACCGCGACGACCAGCTGGTGGGCTCGCGAGCCGGTACGGGCTGGATCTACGTCGCGATCGAGGATCCCGACGAGCACTGCGCGCGCGCCCGCGCGGCCGGCGCCGAGATCGTCACCGAGCTGCACGACACCGATTACGGCTCGCGCGACTACGCCGCCAGAGACTTGGACGGCAACCTGTGGCACTTCGGCACGTATCGCCCGGCCGCCGAGCGCGAAGGGTCCGGTATCGCGGCGTGACCGCCCGCCGGCGATTGTGAGCGGCTCGCGGCCGGCACCGCGGCGGGTGGGTCGGCCGCCTCGGCTCTCGCGCGATGCGGTGGTGGCCGCGGCCCGCACGGTCGTCGAGCGCGACGGGATCGACGCGCTGAGCATGCGGCGGGTCGCGCGGGAGCTGGGCAGCTCCACGATGGCGATCTACCGGCACGTCCGCGACAAGGATCAGCTGCTCGTGCTGTTGCTCGACCGCTTGGCGGCCGAGCTTCCGCGGCCGCGGCTGCCGCGCAAGCCGCGGGCGCGGCTCGCGCGGGCGTGCCGAGCGATGCGCGACGGCCTCGCCGCCCACCCCTGGGTGGTCGACGTCCTCGCCGAGGGGGACCTAATCGCGCCCTCGATCCTGTGGCTGATGGAGGAGATCGTCGCCGGCTTCGTCGCCTGCGGCCTCTCGTATGCCGAGGCCGCCGACGGCTATCGCGCCGTGTGGCAGTTCACGGTCGGTGAGCTGATCGTCCGTCGCGGCCTCGATCGGGTCGCGACGCTTGGACGCCCGCCGTTCGTGCTCGAGGTCCTCACCCGCGTCGACCGGCGCGAGCTGCCGACGCTCGCCGCGCTGGGCCCGTATTGGGCGCCGGCGCGGGGCAAGGACAGCTACGACATCGGTCTGACCGCGCTGCTCGACGGGCTAATCTGGACTAACCCGGAGTTGTTGCGACGTCCGGGTTGATCTTGGAGTAGGGATCTTGAATGGACGGCCCCGCCGGTTGGTGGGGCCGTCCGTGCGTCTGCTCAGTCTTCGTTCTGCCAAGTCCGAAGGAGAGGAGCAGTCGTCGTGACAGAGCATGACGTATTGGTCGGCTATCGCTTGCGTCTGTTCACGCTGGCCGATGAGCTCGGCAGCGTGAGTCGGGCGTGCCGGATGATGGGGGTACATCGCTCGACCTACTATCGCTGGAAGCGGCAGGTCGACCGCTGGGGCCTTGAGGCCCTGAATGTTCGCGAGCGGCGGCGGCCGCGGATGCCCAATGAGATCGGGCCGCACCTGGAGCAACGGATCGTCGCCTTCAGCCTGGCCCATCCCGGCTTCGGTCCCAGGCGTATCAGCGCCGAGCTGGCCCGGGAGAAGTGGGGCGCTCTGCGGATCTCAGAGCACGGTGTCTGGCGGGTGCTCTGCCGGATGGGACTGAATACGCGCGCCAAGCGGCTGGCGCTGATCGCCCGGCACCGAGACCCGTACGAGCGCGCTCCCTCACCGCCGCCGCCCGAACGCCACATCGATGCCTCCCATCCGGGAGAGATCGTGCAGATGGACTGCTTCTTCATCGGCCGGCTGTCTGGCAGCAAAGGCTCGGTGTGGCAGTACACCGCGATCGACGTCGCCTCGGGCTACACGTGGGCCGACCTGCACGCCTCAGAGCGCAACCCGCGATCGCAGCACTGCCAGCGGCTGCTTCACCGCATCGCGCACGAGCTCTCGCTCGCCGGCTGGAAGCTAAAGACCGTCACCACCGACAACGGCTCGG
>JAFASF010000302.1 GCA_019244745.1 Solirubrobacterales bacterium
CCAGTACCCGGACATCTTCCACGCCAAGGTGAACGGTCGGAATGCTGCTGAACTGGTCGGCGACCAGCGTTGGCTCGAGGAGGACTTCATCCCGACCATCCAGAAGCGCGGCGCGGCCGTGATCGAAGCCCGCGGCGGATCGAGCGCGGCCTCGGCCGCGAACGCCGCGGTCGAGCACGTGCACGACTGGATGCTCGGCACCCCGTCGGGTGACTGGGTCTCGATGGGGATCCCCTCCGACGGCTCCTATGGGGTCGAGGAAGGGTTGATCTCAGGCTTCCCGTGCACGTGCTCCGACGGCACCTACGAGATCGTCCAAGGCCTCGACCTGAACGACTTCTCACGCTCACGGATAGAAGCGAGCGTGGATGAGCTCAAAACCGAGCGAGAGACGGTTAAGGGGTTAGGTTTGGTCTAGTCGGGACGGCTTCGGAGAAGTAGGGCGTGGCGCACCCCGCCTCCTGGTCTCCTCGCGCGAGTCCCGGGAACGTCCGTTCCTCGACCTTCCATTCATCGCGCGGGAGACCAGAGGTGGGTCGCCACGCAGATAGACGCGCGGGGGTCAGGAGGCGGGGCTGCCAAGTCATGAAGACGCGGCGGGGTGCCAGCCCTGACCTTCGCGCCTCACCTGTCCGTCCGACACCAATTTTGGCATCACCCGGTACAGGTAATTCGGCTCAATCCCCATCGACTTGGCGATCTCCGGGATCGTGATGCCGGGGCGGCCTCGCACCAGCTCCAGGGCCTGATTAGCGCGCGTGTTACCTCCGCGGCGGCCCCGCGGCCGGCCGGGACGACGCCCGGCGCGCCGGCGCGTGGTCGTAGTTGCGCGCGCAGCGGAGCCTCGCGGACGGCCCGGCCCGCGCCTCGTGCCGACGAGCGCGGAGCGAGCTGCCTCTAGCCTCGAAACCTCTTCCTTGAGCTGGCGCAACCGCTCATCGATGTCCTTCACAGTGCTGTCGACAAACTCGGCCAACGCACACTCCTTCAGTAGTAAATGAAAGTGGCGCCATAACCATAGCGACAGTCACCGATGTTTTCTTCAACTTTGCGTTCACGTGCCCTCGAGGAGTGCCTTCAGGCGAGCCAGTGATTGGTTGGCTTCGTGCTCAGAAGTGTGTCCGACGATCACCCTCGTGGCGACGTTCCCGAGCCGCCCACCGGGAACCATGAATTCGTTCGTGTACTTGAACACGGTTGGGCCATCGCCGTCTGCCGACAACTCGTACAGAATCCGTGCGCGCGAGTACGCCGGTCCTTGGCCCTCCCATTCGGCACGATTGGGAGCGCGGACATCTGTAAGCGTCCAATGGACGCGGAACGAGACGCCGCGGATGTGCAGCACCTGGTTCATGGTCGCGCCTCGTGTCAAAGGCTCCGCCGACACGTCGGCCACCGAACGGTGGATCGTCACCCAATCCTTCAGGCGGCTTGGATCCATCACGGTCTCCCATACCTGCTCGAGCGGTGCTCGAATGTCGATCTTGGCGTGGACCGTGCTCATCGGCAGGTGAAGACACTTGGGCCCGTAGAAAAATGATCTCGGCACTGATGTGGCCTGGATGACTTCGCGGATGCGACACGATCGGCCGGCTCGCGCAGCGCTGCTGCCTCGGGCTTGCGGCCCGCTCGGCATCCAGCCTCGCTTAATTGGGCCGCGCCCGAGTCATCCGGCTGCCGTCCGCTCGCGCCGCCCCGCTCGTCCCCAGACCACCTCAGCACCGATCTCATTTTCCCACGAACCCTAACGGCAGGCTCACCGCGCGGCCAGCGGCTCGGTCGTCTCCCACTCGGCAAGGGCGTGCTCGATCGCAGCGTCGAGTGAGTGCATGTGGACGCCGAGGATCTCCGCTGCTCGGTGGTCGCGCATCAACAGATCCTCTCCGAGGCTCCCCATCAGCGGCCCGATCAACTCGTACTGCTCGTCCGCGATCAGGGCCGAAATCCGGCTCGCGATCGGAGTGAGCATCAGCCGCTTGAAGCTGATCGTGGGGCGGGCCACCAGTAGGTGATCGCGGATCATGTCTATCAGCTCCCCGTAGGAGACGGTCTCTGAACCCCCGATGTCGAGAGACTGTCCGCACACCTCTTCATTGGTGGCTGCGCGCGCGAGCAGCTCGACCACGTCTCTCTCGTCGATCGGCGTCGTGCGGCGGACGTGCCAGGCGGGCACCGCGAGCACCGGCAGCCGTTCGACCAGGCGCACGAGGAAACGGAACGGGCGCGACCCTGCTCCGATGATGATCGAGGCACGGAGCGCCACCGAGCACGGAGCGGCCGCGAGCAGGATCTCCTCCACTGCGAGGCGGCTCGCCAGGTGTACGGAGGCAGGGCCATCGGCCGGCACGAGCCCACCGAGGTAGACGATGCGCCGAACGCCGGCGGCCCGCGCCGCGCGGGCGAAGTTTTCCGCCGCTCTCCGTTCCCGCGTCTGGAATTCGCCGTCCGGGGACGGCTCCATGGAATGGATGAGGAAGTAGGCGACCTCGATGCCATCGAGTGCCTCCTGGAGCCCAGCCCCCGAGACCGCGTCGCCGGTCACCACGGTCACCGCCGCCGCTGCGCTCGGGCTACCGGAGTGCGCCGACGCCGGCCTGCGACTGAGTCCACGCACGGTGTGCCCATCTCTGGAGAGACGCGGGATCAAGCGCGAGCCGACATAGCCGGAGCTGCCGCTGACGAGGATTCTCATGGTCGGCATCAAAGCTACGGAAATTGCGGCCGGTGGTCTTCGAGAATCAGGAATTTCCCGCTGTTTGCAGGGAGATGCATGTGATGTGAAGTTCTTGCGTTTTCCGGAAATCGTCGTTGCGGGAGGGGGCCGAAGTTCGCTTTGATGACGCGGTCGTTCAGTTGATATCCAAGACGGAGTGGGGCGAGGTCGCACGTGGCGGACGGTCGCAGTGGGTCACCAAGAGTGAGTTGCGAGAGTTGCTTCTTTCATCAGAACCTGCTGTGTGCGGTGTCCGACGCCGAGCCTTGTGCGACGTATAGGCCGAATCACCCGGAGGGTCTGCGGCCGCCGAAGCAGTTGCGCTTCGTCTTCCGCCAGGAGCGTCGTCAACAGGTGGTCTGGGCGTTCCCATCGGCGGCCGAGCAGGTTGCTCTGCACGCTTAGGTCGGCGGCCTGGTCGGGGCAATGCGAGCGGCTGCTCGCGATTCTGGGCGGTCCTATATCGTCATGAGCATGTACTGGCCGTTGATCGGCGGACTAATAGCCTTCGTTCTGATCCTCGTTCTCATCGGCTGGTGGGTGGATCCCTCGCGCCGAAGCGACACAAACGGACATTGACCGGCGCCTCGACGGCGGTTACCCACGAGCAAGTCGTGCCTCAGGTTCAAACCCGCCGCTTGCTGCTGCGCGGTTTTCGCGCCGAGGACCTCGACGCGCACGCCGCCATGGACGCCGATCCCGAGGTCATGCGATACATGGGCGGGGTAGTTGATCGCGAAGAGAGCTGGCGACGCATGGCCACCCACGTCGGGCACTGGGTGCTGAACGGCTACGGAACGTGGGCCGTGGAGCGCAAGGCGGACGGCGTCCTGGTCGGTCGTATCGGGCTGTGGAAGCCGGAGGGTTGGCCGGGGGTGGAGGTCGGGTGGAAGCTGGTCCGGCACGCGTGGGGCAACGGCTACGCCACCGAGGCCGCACGGGCATCGATCGAGTGGGGCTGGGAGATGCTCGACGTACCCGCGCTGATCTCTCTGATTCACCCTCAGAACGACGCCTCGATGCGCGTGGCGGAGCGACTGGGCATGCACCGAGCGAGTCATCACACGATCAACGGTCAGCGGGCCATCGTGTTCGAGCTGGCCCGCCCGTAGCGTCTACCTCTGGATCGACGCGGCACGCTGTTCCTGACTTCGCCGCGCGATCCAGCGCACGCCGCCGGTGTCCGTCAGACCGTGCACAATGATCGAACAGAACACAGTCAGGGCCGCGATGTTGAAGATCCGCTCGCCAGAGGCGATGCCCTCGCCCAACACCAGCACCGAATAGGTCATGGTCGCGACACCCTTGGGCCCGAACCACGCCATGAAGCCCTTGGCGGCGTTGCTCGTGCCAGTGCCGACGAGCGCCGCGAACACGGCGATCGGCCGGGCAACCAGCAGGGTCACCACGACGATTCCCACGGCCGCCCAGCCGTCGCCGAACAGTCCGTCCAGAGTCAGCAGCGACCCGAACACCAGGAATACGCCCAGCTTTACGAGCTCGACGAGGTCCGCCGACTGGCCGGCGAAACAGTGGCCGATGTCGGGCCGGCGGATTCCGAACGTGATCGCGGCGACGTAGACGGCGATCAATCCGTTGCCCTGCGGGATCAGCACGGCCACGCCGTAGGCGCCGAACGCGACGCCTAGGGCATAGAGCGCCTTCTGATGATTGGGGATGCCGCTGTCGACTCCTTTCTCCGAAGGCATCATCAGCGCTGCCACGTACCCGACGAGCAGACCGACGCCGACCCCGATGGTCAAGTCCTTGAGCAGGAACTGCCACCAGACCACGTGCTCACCGGCGGGTGCGAGCGTGGCGGCAAAGCGCCAGCACCACGGGAAGCGCCAGACCGTCGTTGAGCCCCGACTCGAGGTTGAGCGAATGCCGGATCAGCCGTGGAACTCGAGCGTCCGTCACCACCGCCGCGGACAGCACCGGATCGGTTGGAGAGAGCAGCGCGCCGATCAGGAAGCACTCGGTCCAACTCAGATTTGTTAGCAGCTTCGCCGCGACGGCCACGATGCCGGCGGTCAGCGGCATCGCCAGCACGAGCTTGCGCAGCGGCAGGTGCCAGTGCTCCTGGAGGGCCTCGATGTCCACCTCCAGCCCGTCGCGGAACAGGATCACGATGAGCGCGACGGTCGCGAGGTCGGTGACGAACGAGTCGCGCGCGGGGAAGTGCAGTACGCCGATCGCGCCCTCGCCGAGGAGGAACCCGGCGACCACGAACAGTGCCGTGAGCGACAGGAAGCTTCGGTGTGCGAGACCCGAGACGAGCGCGCCCGCAGCCAGCACCGCGCCGAGCACGAGCAGCGACGTCTCGAAGTGGCCTGCGGTCGCGGGCACGAGCATATGCAGATCCGCAGGCGCCACGTCAAGCTAGAGTGCCAGACGAGGAAAGTGCAGAGGCGTGCAGATCACCGTTCTGGGTAAGTCCCCCTCCTGGCAGGACGCGGACGGGGCGTGCAGCGGCTACCTGCTCCAGGACGGCGAGCGATCGCTGCTGCTCGATTGCGGCAACGGCGTGTTCGCCAAGCTGCGCCGCTTCTACGACTACGTCGACATCGATGCGGTCCTGATCAGCCACCTGCATGCCGACCACTTCCTCGATCTCGTTCCGTTCGCCTACGCGCTGACCTACGCGCCCCGCCAGCAACCAGTTCCGGTGGCCGGATGGCCGGGCACCGATCACCCGGCGCGGCCACGGCTGTACGCGCCGGCCGGCGCAGCGGACCTGTTCCGTCTCGT
>JAFASF010000366.1 GCA_019244745.1 Solirubrobacterales bacterium
GGCATCTCCTCACAAATCCGGGGTCGGCCGCGTTCACCCGCGCACGCCCGATCGCCCCGAGCATAGGCAGGGGGGACCGAAAGGCATAGCCAGCTCCCGGGATTGACCCCATGGTCGGGCGGGCACTCTACGCTTCGGGGTGTGGCCCAGCCAAAGCGCGTCACCATCCGCGAGGTGGCCGATGCCGCCGGGGTCTCAGCGGCTGCCGTCTCCTATGCGCTGCGCGGGATTCAGGTCTCCGAAGAGACGCAGGAGAGGGTCCGCAAGGTGGCCAGCGAGCTCGGCTACGAGGCCAATCCGATCGCCCGCGCGCTCGCGAGCGGACGAACCGGGATGGTGGGGATCCTCGGGCCGTCATTGGAGGATCTATGGCAGCAGCGGTTTGTCGCGGAGGCCGGGCGCGCGCTGCTGGACCGCGACCATTACGCGCTGATCGTCGACGCGGCCGGCGACCCCGATCGCCAGCGCATGCTCGCCGCCCAGCTCCGCGACCAGCAGGTCGACGGCCTCATCGTCTCCCCCGTGGATCCGGCGGATGCCTTCTGGAACGAACTCGCGGAATCGCTGGCGGTGGTCTCCATCGGGGATGCCCTGGCGGACGCGAACGTCGCCGGCGAGGTTCTGTTCGACAATCGCACAGGTGTGCGCGATGCGCTCGAGCAGCTTCACGCCCTCGGCCACCGCCGCCTGGCGGTGCTCCGGCCGCCCGGCGCGCCGACGAGCGACCGGCCGGCGGAAGTGTTCGTGGGCGCGGAGGCCGATCGCCTGGGACTCGACGTGACGGTCATCAGCGCGCCGTACGAGCTGGAGGAGGCAACGGAGGTCGCCCATGAGGTGCTCGGGGTCGCAGAGCGGCCAACGGCGGCCTTCTGTTTCTGCGATTCGATCGCGTACGGCGTGTATGCGGCAGCACGCCAGCTCGAGCTGGCGATCCCGACCGACTTGTCGGTCATCGGCTACGACAACCACCCGATCTCGGCGTTGCTTGCGCCGCCGCTGACGAGCTTCGACTGGGATCAGGACAAGCTCGTGGAAGCGGCAGTCGGCATGGTCCTCGCGGCGATCGACGGTCGCCGGATCCGGCGCTCACGAATCGTTATCGAACCGGCCGTCCGCCTGCGCGATTCGACCGCGCGCAGACCAGGCGTGAAGACCCGCGCCACCACGCGCCGGCCCCAAGACCCCGGTCATCCACAGAACGCGATCAGCTCCCGGGCCACGCCCACCGGGTCGTCGTAGGCCATGAGAAAACCGGTCCGCGCCAGCGTTCGAAGCTGAGCGTCGGGCAGGAGGTCGAGCGCCTCCTGGGCACCCACGAGGGGATGCGCCCGGTCCTCGTCGGCCCACAACAGCAGGACCGGCAGGTCGATCCGAGGATATGCGTCGAGCAGCTGACGCTGCGCCTCCGCTGGCCAGCGGCGCGCGAACTTCGCCCACGCGCGGGCGCGATTTCCGTTTCCCCCGACGTCGGCGAACGCATGGCGCACGAGGTCGCGGGCGGCTGGACTTCCCTGCGCCGACAGCCGCTCACCGACGGACGGGCGGAAGACCAACTTCGCGCCGTGAGACAGCAGCCGGTCGAGCCCGGGAAGCGCCGCAGCCTTGCATGCGGCTCGCCACGCGGCGCGTTTGCCGGCGAACTCGTCGCGGCGGTGCAGGCGGTTGGGCATCAGCACGAGTCGCGCCGGCTCGAGCCTTCCGGTCGTCACCGCGCGCAGCGCGATCTCCGACCCCATGTCGTGGCCGGCGAGCAGCGGCCGGGGGCCGGCGACTTCGCGGCTGAAGCCTGCCATGACCTCCGCGAACCAGTCCGCGGTGTAGGGGTGCCGCGGCCGATCCTCGGAATCGCCATGCAGAGGAAGGTCGGGGAGTACCACCCGAAATCGCGCCGACAGCGGCGTCACGATCGGCTCCCACTCTCGGTGCGAGAGCCCTAGCGAATGGAGCAGCACGATCCCAGGCCCGGTCCCCGCCTCGCGGTAAGCGACCCGGGCGCCGTCGTGGTGGTGATAGAGCCTTAGCCGCATCCCAGCGTCCACCACATCGTCGCACCGCACATCGAAAGCCATCTTTGCGCCACGAGGTTGTGCAATAGCTGCAGGACTCTTTCCAACCCTCCCCAAAAGGCTGAAATCGAGCGTATGGACGCACTAAGCAGAAGCCCACTCGGCCTCTCAACCTCCCAGGCAGCCCACGCCCTCGGCGTCTCGCTCGGCACGATACGCCGCTGGTCGGATATGGGGTATCTCGAGTCCTACCGAACCCCCGGCGGACAGCGGCGGTTCAGCGCCGAGCAAATCGAGCAGTTCCTGGTCACACTCCAGCGCGGCGCCCAAGAGCCTGGGGTGCGCCACAAGCTGGCGAGCTGAGCCAGCGGCCGGCGGCGGCCACGCGATCCGGCGCGGCGGAACCGTGCCGGTGACCCCGCGCGTTCCGGCGCGGCTGAAACGTGGTGGTCACCCCTACGCGTTCCGGGCGCGACTGAACCCGGTCCCGCGGCACGCTAGCCGGTTCGGGCTTCCCTGATCCGGCGCTCCATGTCGAGCTCCGTGTCGAAGTCGGCGGCATCGGCGTGGCGATACTCGACGCCCTCGCCGCTGAGCAGGCTTGCGAGCACCTCTACGTAGCGCGCGTCCAGCTGCGACCCGCCGACGCGCCGAAGCTCCCGCAGCGCCTCGAACGAGCTCATCCTCGTGCGGTAAGTGTCGCTGGCGGTGAGCGTGTCGTATACCTCGGCGACCGAGATGATCTTGGCAATCTCGGGAATGTCCTCGCCCATCAGGCCGCGCGGATATCCGCGGCCGTCGATGCGCTCGTGGTGGGTGAGCACGATCTCCTCGACCGGGCCGTACATGCCGAGGTCCCGGAGCATGTCGGCGCCGAGCTCGGGGTGACGCTGAATCGCCATCCAGTCGTCCTCGGTCAGCGTCCGCCCCCGCTCCGCGACCCGGTCGGACAGCGCGAAGTGCCCTATGTCGTGCAGCAGCCCTGCAGTGTGCGCGAGCTCCTGCTCCTGCTCGGACATGCCGACGGACTGCGCCATGTCGCG
>JAFASF010000371.1 GCA_019244745.1 Solirubrobacterales bacterium
GGGAACTTCCTGGTCGGCGATCTGATCGGTACCAGTGGCCATACGTACCGTCAGAGCGACGCGTTCACGCTCGAAACGCAGCACTACCCGGACTCGCCGCACCACATCGGCGATCCGGCGTGGCCGTCGGTCGTCCTGAACCCAGGCTCGACGTTCACCTCGACGACGGCCTACAAGTTCACGACGGTCGGACCAGGGTTCCGGCACAGCTTCTAGGAACCCCATCTCCGCGTGATCATCGGCGGCCGGGTCGCTTGTGGGCGACCCGGCCGTCGCTTGTGTTGACCAGTTGGCGGGCGGCGTTGGCGGGTCGGGGGGTGGCCCCGGCTACCCTCCGGGGGAGTGTTGAGACGGCCCTCCAGGACCCCCCGGATCGTCGCGGTGGTTGCCGCGACTGTGCTCGTGCTGCTCGTCGGCATCTGGCTTGGCGGGCACCCGAGCTGGATGCCCTCCTCGCTGCGCAATACCTTCGTCGACGACTCGAACGGCCAGCTCGTAAATCAGGTCCTCGACCTGATCCAGCGCAACTACTACCGCCCGGTCAGCCGTAGCCAGCTGCTGAACAAGGGAATTGCCGCGGCCGTATCGAGCCTCGACGACCCTTATTCGCACTACTACGACCCGTCCTCGTACAGGGGGTTTCTCGATGAGTCCAACCCGCACCTGAACGGGATCGGCATCGACGTGCAGAATGAGCCCGGCGGGCTCCGGGTAGTCGACGTGTTCAGCGGCTCGCCCGCGGCGAAAGCCGGCCTCGAGCGGGGCGATCTGATCGTCGCAGTCGGGCCCACCTCGCTGGCGAATCGCTCGGCCGACTTTGGCTCGAACTTGATCCGCGGGCGCGCTGGGACCGCGGTGAAACTGACGATCGTTCGGGACAACCACCGGCGCCTGGTGTCGATAGTCCGCGCGAGCTTGGTGGTGCCTGTCGCGACTGGGCAGGTGGTGAGCTACCACGGGGTGAAGGTCGGGCACCTGGTGTTGACCAGCTTCACCCAAGGGTCGGGCGTCGAGCTCCGTACGCAGGTCGACAGCGTGCTGCACCAGGGCGCGCGGGCACTGATTCTCGATCTGCGCGAGAACGGCGGAGGGCTGCTCGACGAGGCGGTCAACGTCACCAGCATCTTCATTCCCGATGGAACGATCGTCTCCACCGACGGTCGTAGTCAGCCGCGTCAGGTGTACGTCGCGAAGGGCGGCGCCATCTCGACGAGCATCCCGATGGTCGTGCTCGTCGATCGCGGCACCGCGTCGGCCGCGGAGATCGTCACCGGCGCGCTTCAGGACCGAGGACGCGCAAAGGTGGTGGGAACGCGCACGTACGGCAAGGGCGTCTTCCAGGAGATCCAGCCGCTCGCGAACGGCGGAGCGCTCGACATCACGGTCGGTGAGTACTTCACTCCGAACGGCCACAACCTCGGCGGCGGCGGCGTGGCCGAGGGCGCGGGCATCAAGCCCGACATATACGCGGTGGACGACCCGCGTACGGCAGTCGACGAGGCGCTGGTGGCGGCCGAGCGTACGGTCGCCGGCGAAGTTCGGTGAACGCGATGGTCGGTGGCGCCGACCGCGCCGACCGCGCCGGCGGCTCTGGCCGCGCCGGCGCGCCGCGGGTAGCCGTGCTCGAGCGCCGAGGGAAGTTCCTGGTCGCGGAGCCGTTCTTCGAGCCCGGACCGCGGGCGGTGGTCACGCGGGACGGGAGCGCCGCGGTAGGTGACCTGGTCGTTTTGGGGGCTCCCGCGGCGGGCGGGGGCCGGGGCAGGCCGCGGGCCGGCGCGGGCGCACGGAGTGGGCGGCGCGGCGGTGGCGGGTCCAGGCCCACGATCGCGCGGCGGCTGGGCCGGCCGGACGTGGCGCGCGACGTGATCGAAGCGCTGATGATCGACCGGGGGCTCCGACGGTCCTTTGACCCCTCGGTCGAGCGGGAGGCTTCCGAGGTGTCCTCCGACGCGGGAAGCGACCTGCACGACGCTGGTGAGGCGGGCACCAAGGCGCTTGCGCGCCGGGATTTGCGCTCCTTGCCCACGTTCACGATCGATCCGGTGACCGCGCGCGACTTCGACGATGCGATCTCGGCCGCGGCCGAGGACGACGGCTCGTGGCGGATCTGGGTCCATATCGCCGACGTCAGCGCGTACGTTGGCCCGCTGTCGTTGGTCGATCGGGAGGCGTACCGCCGGGGGACCAGCGTGTATGTCCCGGGCGCGGTCGAGCCGATGCTCCCGCAGGCGCTCTCGAACAACGCGTGTTCGCTCGTGCCGGGCGCGGATCGGCTCGCGGTGACGGTTGAGATGCTGGTTGCGGGGGAGCGCGTGGTCAAGGCCGGGTTCTACCGGTCGGTGATTCGCTCCGATGAGCGCCTCGACTACGCGCGGGTCGACCGGCTGTTCGCCGGGCTCGAGCGGGGTCGCGAGCCGTGGGCCGAGCCGCTCGCGCTGGCCAGGGCCGCGGCCGCCGCGCTCGGCGCGCGGCGAGCGGCGACGGCGGCGCTCGAGATCGAGTCGGCGGAGCCCGAGTTCATATTCGATGGCGACGGCAACGTGCTTGCCGTGGAGGAGGTCGCGCAGACCGAGTCTCACCGCGTGATAGAGCATCTGATGATCGCCGCCAACGAGCAGGTCGCGGGTGTGCTCGAGGCTCGACGGGTGCCGACCCTCTACCGCGTGCACGAACGGCCCGACGGACCCGCGGCGCTGCGGCTGATCGCGCAGCTGGCGTCGCTTGGAGTGCCGACTCCTCCCGTGCCGGGTGACCATCTCACTCCGCAGCAGGCCGCGGACGTGATCGGGGAGGCGTCACAGCTCGTCGAGCAGTGGGTCGCCTCGACGGGCAGGGGTCGCCGGGCGTTGACCAGCCTCGTGCTCCGATCTCTGAAGCAGGCGCGCTATGACCACCGCAACCTTGGGCACGCCGGACTTCAGTCTCCGCGCTACTGCCATTTCACCTCACCTATCCGCCGCTATCCCGACCTCATCTGCCACCGCGGGCTGCTGTCGGCGGTCGTGGGCGACGGCCCGGCGCCCGAGGCCTCGTTCGTGGTGTCCGCGGGTCCGTGGACGTCGGCGCGCGAGCGCGAGGCGATGACGATCGAGAGAGACGCCGACGACGTCGCGCGATGCTTCCTGCTCGAGCGGCAGTTGTTCGAGGAGGGGGGCGAGCAGGCGTTTGATGGCGAAGTCGTCGGGCTGGCGGGCGTCGGAGCGTTCGTCGCGTTCGGGCCGGAAGGCTCGTTCGAAGGGCTTCTGCCGGTGCGCCGACTGCGCGGCGACTGGTGGGAGCTGAACGAGGAGGGGACGATGCTCGTCGGCACGCGGAGTGGGGGCACCATTCGGTTGGGCGACCCGGTGCGGGTGCAGGTCGGGCGAATCGACGCGCCGCGGGGTAGGGTGGACCTGCTGCCGGCGTGGGATGAGGAATAGAGGACATCGAATGGCCAAGACCAGGGGACGCAGGCGCAGGTCGGGGGCGGGGGATGTGGCGACGAACCGCCAGGCGTCCTACCGCTACCACCTGCTCGAGCGGTTCGAGGCCGGGATCGTGCTCACCGGCACCGAGGTCAAGTCGCTGCGGGAGGGCAAGGCGCAGCTGAAGGACTCATACGCCGCGATCCGGGACGGAGAGGTGTGGCTGATCGGCGCGTATATCCCGCCGTACGGACCGGCCGCGCGCGACAACCACGACCCCGAGCGGCCGCGGAAGCTTCTGCTGCATCGCAAGGAAATCGAGCGGCTGGTCGGGCGGACGGCGGAGCGCGGCCTAACGCTCGTGCCGACCCGGATGTACTTCTCGGGGGAGGGCTCGCGGGCTAAGGTCGAGATCGCGTTGGCCCGCGGCAAGGACCTGTACGACAAACGTGAGTCGATTCGAAAGCGCGAGATGGCTCGGGACGTGCAACGCGAGTTGCGCGAGACGCGGCGGTAGGCTAGCTCCGGCTCCTCCGGCCCGGGCGGTTTCCTGCGGTTTCGCGCACGACCCGCGGCTACACTAGACCGGTGTCAATAGGCGTCTCGATCCTGCTGATCGCAGTGGGCGCGATCCTCAAGTGGGCCGTCACGGGTCACGTCAGCTGGATCAACATTCAGACCGCCGGCACGGTCCTGTTCGTAGTCGGCCTTGCCGGTCTGCTGATCTCGGTGGTCTATACGTTCTGGTGGGCGCACCGAGAGACAGCGGCGCAGGATGCGACGCACCAGTACCGCCGCCCGCCGCCTCCGCAGTAGGTCAGCTCCCACGCATCCGCCGGTGCCGCGCTCACTAGGGGGTTTGGGGACGTTGCCTCGTGCTCGGTGAGGGCGCTCAGCCGAAGGTGCGAGTCAGCGCGGTCGCGTGCATACCGATGACCAGCAGCCCGATCAGGGCCAAGTAGACCCCGGCCACCAGCGCGCGATCGAGCGGCTTGACGCGGTAGTAGGCCTCCTGCTCATCGCCTCCCGCGCGGCGACGCTTCCAGCGGCGATGAGTCTCGAGCCCGGCGAGCACGATGATCACCACGATGAGGGGATTGGGGAACAGGAACACGAGCGGGAGCATGGCCGCGAGCCCGAGGAACCACATCCAGGGAGCCATCGCCGCCATCGCCCGGCCACCGTCCAGCGGCACGACTGGAAGCAGGTTGAAGAGGTTGAGGAAGAACCCAGTGAAGGCGAGCGCCCGCCACAGGTCGCTGCCGGTGGCGTGCCAAATCAGGATGCAGGCCGCCGACGCGATGCTGCCGAGAATCGGGCCGGCGAGTCCCACCCGCGCCTCGGCTACCGCGCTGTCTCCGAGCGATCGGGCGGTGATCAGCGCCCCCAGGAACGGCACGAACATCGGCGCGCTCGCCTTGATGCCCTCGCGGCGGAGCTGGATCACGTGACCCATCTCGTGCAGGAACAGCAGCACGACGAATCCCGCGGCGAACGTCCAGCCCCAGATCCAGGCGTACGCGGCGAGGGAGACGAGCATCGTCCCTATCGTCACCAGCAGCTTCGCCTTGGGGAGAAGCAGGATGATCGTCTTGAGCTTCGTCAGCAACGCGACGATCGCGGCGAGCAGGGGCCCGAGCCTGCGCTTGATGAACGAGCGCTTGGCCGATTTGTCTGTGGAAGCCAGCGCAGGCGCGGTCGCCTCGAACGGTGCCCCCGATTCGAGCTGCGCCGGCGGTTCCGGCGCGGGAGACCAAGGCGTTATCGACGCCATCTACTTGTTCATTGTGGCAGCCGGCACCGGGTCGTCCGGCCGGTCGTGCTGGGGGCTATCGGTTCGCTGCCGGCGTCCTATACTGGGTTCGAGACATACCCCCGGGGACGACAGGCTTCGACGTGGTCGGCTCGTGGGGGTGGTCGCGAGTCGAGGTCCCGGGAGGCCTCGTAAAACACCCGGGAAACAATAAGTGCGGACACGCACAATTTTGACCTCGGTCTTGCTGCTTAGTCACTGACCTAGGTTCTCTCGGGCCCCGCTCGCCTGTGGCGGGGATCGCCGGGATCAGATAGCAGGCTCACCCGGTGAGGTCCGCTCCAGCCGATCCGGGGAAAACTTTCGGAGCTGGCCCCCGCCAACCCCGCCGGCGAGGCGAGGCGAGGGCGAGATTAGAGCGCCGGCTACGCTCGTAGACGCCACCTTGCACGCGATCGCGGACGCGGGTTCAATTCCCGCCGTCTCCACCTTTGCAAACAATTCGAACCGCCCTCCGCATCAGCGGGGGGCGGTTCCTCTATGAGGGCGAGGGCGTCGAGAGTCGTGACGGCGGTAGAAGGGCCAGCCGATGTCGGGTGTGACGAGTTCGAGGCGGATGGGGCCGAGAAGGTTCCGGAGGGTTTGCGCCGAGCGTGCGGTCCGCTGTTCGAGGACTTGCTGGATGTTGTTCAGCATGCGCCCTTGGTGGCGGCTAGGCAGCCGTAGTAGCCACCGCTCTTGCCACTCACCTGGGCGATTGTGGCCCCGCAGGAGCCGCAGACATGCTGCCGGCAAGCAGGCGCGTGGGGAAGTGCGCCTGCCGCCGGATGAGATCGCGACCACCGATTTGAGCTCGTAGACGGGCGCTGCCAGATGACTGAGCACGTGCCGGGCCCCGGACAGCAAGCGTCAGAGAGACACCTGCATCGTTGAGATCGCGGTACTTCGCCCAGACGCAGTCGTGGCGATCGAGTCCGTTCTAACCGAGGTCTCCCAGTGACAGACATGGGGACTTGTGACGCGCTTCGCACCCGGGAGACACTCCGCCCACGGGCTTGGGGATGCAATTGTCGATCGTCAAGGATTCGGGTAGGGGGGAAGCGCCGGCTGATCGACGCTGGTGGCGCCGATGCGACGCGCTGCCGATTGCCCGGTGGAGCCAATCGGGGCGTGCACACCCGCGGCCGCGAGGCCAACGCGTGGCATGTTGCCGTAGATGCATTCGTACTCGCCGGCGCCCACGCGGTACGTCTCGTGCCATATACCCACGTCGCCGGAGGCACGGACTGCGCGGTTGAACGATGTCCATACGGGCAGGTGAGGCTGGTCGCCAGCCCGGGCGAAGCGCTCGAGCTGCTCGAAACTTCGCCAGTACTGCACGACCGCCGGACCGC
>JAFASF010000379.1 GCA_019244745.1 Solirubrobacterales bacterium
CGCTCTACCGAACACCCAGGTTGCCAGGGCGAAATAGCGGGTGACCGTGGCGGTCAAGCTCGCCACCACCAGTACCGCCGCTTCGAGTGGCCGCGGCGCATGCGAATCGAGGCGATGAAGCACATTGAGTGCGCCGTTGGTCACAGCTAGCGCGATCAGGAATACGACGAACCCGGCCACGTGCTGTCGGGCGAGGCGCTCACGACCGCGGATGCCGAACGTGAGACGCCGGTTGGCCGCGGTGTTAGCGACCGCGGTGATGGCGAGCGCCACCGCACTCGCCGGGGCCGACCCGATGGGGCTGGCGAGGGCCAGAAAAAGAATCGCGTAGGCCAGCGTCGATCCGATGCCGATGCCGAGAAATCGCGTGATCGGTGCGGCGAGGGCGAGCCTTGCTGTGCCGCGCAGATCGGTCACCGCAGTCGAGACGAGGTCAACGCGGGAGTCGGGATCCTCGACCCAGTCGACCGGGACCTCGTGGATGCGCATCCCCCGGCGCTGCGCGACGATCAGCAACTCGGTGTCGAAGAACCACTCCTCGTCGCGCACCGCATCGAGCAGCTCGGGCAGCACATCGCTGCGGACCGCCTTGAACCCGCACTGCGCGTCGCTGAAACGCGCGTGCAGCGCGGCCCGCAAGATCCGGTTGTATGACCTCGAGATGAACTCGCGCTTCGCGCTCCGGGTGACTCGGGCTCCGGATGCCAGACGCGAACCGATGGCGATCTCGCTGTGACCGGAGAGCAGCGGCGCGAGCAAGGGCAGCAATCCGCGCAGGTCGGTCGAAAGATCGACGTCCATGTAGGCGACCACGCGCGCCCTGCTGCCCCGCCACGCCGCGCGCAGGGCTCGTCCGCGACCTTTCTCCTCGAGCCTGATTGCGTTCACGCGCGAAAGCTCGGCGGCCAGCGCGCGGGCGATCTGCGGCGTGCGGTCGGTGCTGGCGTTATCGGCGATGGTGATCCGCCATGAAAACAGCAGGTGCGCGGACAGGAAATCGTGAAGGCGGTGGACGGAGGCAGCTAGAACCCGCTCTTCGTTGTAGACGGGGATGACGATCTCCACGTCGAGCACCGTGGGCGGCGGCGCCGGAGCCGACCAGCCCACGCGGGCGTCGGCCGTAGGCTCAGGGGTGGTCACTGTGTTCAGGTGGAGTCTCACGGTCAGGCCAATTCGGACCGTCAGAGCTTCCGCCGCCCGCGTCGGAAGACCGTTAGAGGCTTTGAAGAGTTAGTGCACCCGCGCGTAAGCCCTAGCTAAGCGATCCACCTCAGGACCGCCGCCATCGATGGTGCCGATCGGCGGCGCGTTGCAGCACGACGCCGCAAAGATGCTCGCCGGTTCGTCCGTCTCGGCTGATCACACGCGAGCGGGTGAGGGCGGCGCTGCCTAGCGTCGTGCCGGGAGGACCGTGAACGTCACACGGCTCGAGCGTGAGCGGCGACCCGTGCGGTCGGTCGCGTAGATGACCGCCGTGTAGTGGCCGGGGACGAGCCGGCGGAGCGACAGCTTGAGGGCATTCCGGCCCGCGCGAGCATGGAAATGCAGGCGCACGAGGGTCACTCGCCGCAAACACGGTCTGCCTTTGCGCGCCTTTGAGGAGCAGCCATGACCCAGCCTGTGGCCGTGGCGCAGCTCGCTGATCGCGACGGTGAGCGTCGCGGGTTCGCTTAGCGTCAGTCGGAGGGTGGTGAAATGCCTGGACTTGAAGCGGCGCGGCGAGATCGAGGCGTGAGAGATAGCCGGGGAATGAAGACGGACGCTTGGTGAACCGCCGGCAACGGCGCTCCCGGTAGGAGGGGGCGCCGTGGGCGTGGGCGGCGCTGACGGGGGAGTGGCAACTGTGTACGCCGTCACCTGGTCACCGCTGGCTACGAACAGCCGGCCGCCTCCGGCGCTCGGGCTGGCGAAGTGGGCGACGTCAGAGCCGCCAGGCTCGCGGTTCTCCGGAATGGTGAATCGGCTTGCTGTTGCGCCGGACGTCGGATCGACACCGTAGAGGGTGCCGCTCGAGTAGTTCGTCACCCACACGAGCCCTCCGGCGATCATCGGCGGGCCGGTGGCGCCCGAGGGCGCGGAGAAACCCGCCTTGGCCGCGAGCGACGGTGGCGATGTTGCGTTGAACGACAGGGCCCGCAGCCCGCCCCTGCACGCGGCGTAGATCGTGAAGTTCACGGGGTCGTATACCGATCCGCCGAAGCTTCCCCCCGAGCAGAAGCCTGTCGTGGCGACCGGTGGGCCGACGCCGCCGAGGGAGGTGCCATTCAGCAGGTAGCCATTGCCGTCCTTTCCCGACTGAAACAGAAATCCGCCGGGCAGCAGCGTGGGCATGCTCGAGCCGAGATCGGCGTCGGAGGAGTCAAGCGACGTCCAGTTGGGGGGCGCCCACCAGTCCAGCGGAGACGCCGAAGCGTTCAGCTTCACCACGGAATCGCCGTACTGCGGGTTGGAGGTCGAGTTGCCGATGCCGTTGCCGGTCGCGACGAACACATCGCCGCCTGCGTCGACGGCGGGTGCGTTGCCGGCGGCCCAGATCGCTCCTGCGGTGTGGCCGCCGTCGACCTGAAAGGAGGCGAGCTGGGTCGTACCGTCGGTCGGGGCCGAGACGAGCCAGCCCCAATACGTGGAGCAGTCGCCGTCGTTGCCGCCGTAGCCGATCACGATCCGCCCCTCGTCGAGCGCGAGGCCGGCGCGCTGGAGCTGGTTCACCGCGGCGCCGCCGGCGGGGTACGGAGGGTCGACCAGTAGCGGGAAGCCGGCGCTCGGCTGGCCCGAGCTGAGGTCGAGCGAGAACAGCTCGTGGTGGACGGTGCCCGACGCCGAAACCGCCCCCACGAGGTAGAGGCGATTAGCGGCGGGATCGATGACCGGCGTGCTCGTGACGCCGATCGAGGGAGAGATGTCGCCGCACGGTGCCACCGACGCCGGCTCGGGGGTCGCGAGATGCTCCGACCAGGCAACGGCGCCGGTCGCGGCGTCGAACTTGTACACGGTGTCGTTCTCGGTCGCGACGTAGACGTAGGAGCCGTAGAGGAGCGGTTGGCCGTAGACCTCACCATCGAGCGCGGGTGTCTGCCACGCCTGAGACGGCGTCACCGGGTTCGTGCTGTCGGGGTCGATCCCGCTGCGGGCCGCGTCGTGACGGTACGTCGTCCACGCCGGGACTGCGGCGCCCGCGTACGACCCGGGGACGGACTGCACCGACAGCGCCACGCCCGCGATGAGCGGCAGAAGGAATCCCGGGCGAATCAGAGCCACGAGACTATCGCTCAGCCCGACCAGCTCTCGCTCGGATGCTCCTCCTCGAGGCTCCCCGACTCGCTGAACCGCAGCGAACCGCTCTCGGTTCTCGCACGCGCCGTGAGACTCACCTCGTTCTGCGAGGATGCGAGCGTGAGCTCGCGCGCAGTTCGGCATCCAGTCTTCGCCAGGTTCTTCGACCGGCTCAGCCATCTAATGGAGCGGGAGGCCGGCGAGCGTCGCGATGAGCTGCTGGCAGGCTTGTCGGGCCGGGTGGTAGAGGTCGGCGCGGGTAACGGGATCAATTTTGGTCACTATCCGCCGAGCGTCACCGAGCTCGTCGCGATCGAGCCAGAGCCGTATCTACGCGCCAAGGCTGAGGACGCCCGGCGACGCACCTCCATACCCGTGCGCGTGCGAGACGGAATCGCCGCCGACCTTCCGCTCGAGGACGGGAGCTGCCACGGCGCCGTGGCGAGTCTCATGCTGTGCACGGTGCCGGATGTCGAGGCGGCGCTCGCGGAGCTCCGGCGCGTCCTAAAGCCCGGCGGCGAGCTTCGGTTCATGGAGCATGTGTGCAGCGACAGGCCGCGAAAGGCGCGCCTTCAGGGTTGGCTCGACCGCTCCGGCGTCTGGCCGTTTCTGGGGGGTGGATGCCACTGCGGACGCGACACCGTCGCCGCGATCAAGGCTGCCGGCTTTGAGATCGAGCAGCTGACCCGCTTCACGCTGGGTTCGGATTGGATGGCGACGAATCCCCATGTGTGCGGCCGGGCTCGCGCGGCGGCCCCGATCGCAGACGATCGATGACGCGCGGTTTCCTCACCCGCTTCTCGCCTCGGATCGATCCGAGCATATCGCCGCCGCGCTCGGCCATTCGCGCTGGGGAGGTGCGTTACATCCGTGCCGATTTGGGGCAGGCGCGATAACGCACGGTGCTGATGAGGTGGTAGCGCCGCTTCGTCGTCGCCACGATCTTTACCACCACGTTTCCGGTCTGGGGTAGACGCCTCAGCGTGACGTTGCGCAAGCGACGGCCGCGCTCCCGGAACACGTGCCGACCGTTGACATAGACATCGACTTGAACCACATTCCGATGGTGAGTGGCAAGGTTCTTCAGACGTAGGAACAACGTCTGCCTGGCGACGCACCGATGATTAGATGGCAGGCCAGCCGTGGCAGGCGGCACCGGTGTTCCAATCGAGCTCACCGGCTGGGTCTGGGGAAGGCCGTTGGGTGGGCCTTGAGGAGTGCTGCTGGGACCCCAGCTCTTGTCAAGCTCGGAGTACCACATCTGTGCCAGCCAATCGACCGAGGGATAAGCGTTGGGCGGGCAGGCATTGTTTGGCGCGTCAATGCACAGCCAGGGACCGCTTGCCAGCGGCTTGATCATGTCGGTGTCAAAGCCGTTGTAGATGATCAGGCCGTTGTTGCTCGCGTATGCGACCTGCGCTCCGGCCTCGTTGCTGGCGTTCGTTCCGCTCGCCGCCGCGAACCAGCGGGGATCGTCAGACACGAGCAGGTTCGCGTCGCCGACCGCGTCGGTGTATTTGAGGAGCTCGGGGATGCTGACATACGTCGGGTCCGTGGGATTCGCGCTGATGAGCCCGCTGTTCTCGATGATCTTCGATGTGCCCGTCGTCAGGCCGCACGGGTTGCAACCTGCGCCGATCCTGGTCGAGTACGGCCCGGGCAGCAGCCACGAATAGTCGTTGAGGGATGTCTCGTCGGAGTCATGAATAATGAGCTTCCCCCCGTTGGCTACGAACTCAGCGAGCGCTGCCTTGGCCGCTGACGTCAAGTCGCTGGTGTGTACTTGGATGAGGGCGACCGTGTCAAAGTTCGAGAGGGTCGCGGTGGTGATGTCGTTGAGCGCGACGTACTTGAACGAGAACTTGTCGAAGGAATCTGCGGACCGCCCGCTCACGTACGAGGAGATCGGCATTACGCCCAATCCACCTGGCGAGTTAACGGGGATGTTCGATGGAATCAAGGCCACGTTGCTGCTGCTAGGCATGGACGTGGCCGCTCTTGCCGGCGTGCCAAGCAATGCCGCCGCCAGGACCAACACCAAGGCCGAGATAACCCCTCGCGCGATGATCGCGGCTCGTGGAAGTCGACCAGACCTCTGGCGCTTGCACAGTGGCATGGCCGCGGCTGTCGTGCGAATGGCGGATCCGGCGCTCGTGCGGATGGCTGAATTACTAAGAGAGCTTCTCACGCTCTCACCCCCTTTTGGAACCGCCGAGCACCCCGCTCGGGCCCCTAGAACAGACTGAAATCCAAAAAAAACCCGGCCGGCTCGCCGACCGCGACGCGCCCCCGCCGACCCCCGGGAGCACTCCGGGGGAAGAATATCCGATCCCACTCCCTAGTGCGAGTCCGCTAGGCCAAAACCGCCCGGGGGAGGGGGCACGCCCGAAAGATTTGCAGGGCCTTATGGGCACGGCTGGGCTCGAACCAGCGACCTCTCGCGTGTGAAGCGACCGTTTCGTACGGCCAGAAGATGCTGGTTTGTAGGTGGTTTGGCGGCCGATCTCACTCTCCATGGCGGGCATTACTGTCATGGATTGCAGGGATTTGTCGCGGATGTGGTTCCCAAAATTGGTTTGGGGACCAGCGGTGTGCCGCTGCTTGGTACGGAGGTCACCTCGGGGCGCGAGCGCCTCGAGGAGGTGACCATCAGGGCTTGAGCGATCGACAGCCGGGGGCTCGACCGCGCGGGCAACCGCCGCGGCCGGGGATTCGCCCCTTAACGGCTTCGACCCCCTGGACAGCTGCTGACGCAGCTGAGGGGGATCGAGGCGACAACCGAAGCTCTGGGTCCTGTGGGGGACTGGGGCAAAGATTAGCGTTGCCTCGGACGGACTCGCGGACAGCGGCGATCGTCGGTGTCCGCGGCTCGCACGGAGGGTGCCGGTGAGCCGTCAGGCGATCGCGGGAGCGCTGGCGCGTGAGGACCTGTCAGGCGGGGAGCGGTTGGTCGCGCTCGCGCTCGCGAGCTTTGCCGATCGCGAGAACCGAGCCTGGCCTGGGGCCCGGGCCGCGTCGGCGCGGGCGGGGCTCGGTCGTAGCCGCTACCAGCAGGCGCGTGAGCAGCTCGTCCGTCGCGGCCTGGTCCACGTCGACGAGCGCAGAACTGGGCGCGGGCGGGCGAGCACGGTGTCGCTCGCGTTCGCCGATGCGGGGCCGTGGTGGGACGGGGGGTAAACGCCGAGCTCGTCGAGGCTGTGCTCAGTTACAGCAGCTTGTCCGGACCGGCTCGCCTGCTTCTGGCGACGATGGCGGCGCTTGCCGACGAAGCCGGCGTCGTCCGTGACCTGTCGACGGAGCACCTCTGGGCGGCTTCCGGTCTGACCGACCGGACTTACCGGCGGGCGCGGCAGGCGCTGCTCGCCTCAGGCGAGCTCGTGCTGGTCATCGGCACCGGCGCCCGCAGGAACACCAATGTGTGGACCGTTCCCGACCCGCGGCAGTTCGCCGACAGGACTCCGGCGCGCACGACGCGGCGGGTGCCGCCGCCGGCGGGCGCGAGTCCGCTGGTCGCCACTGCCAGTTCGTCGAATGGAAAGGGCGGTCAGGATCGGACAGTTTCGGGCGAGAAGTGTCCGATCCCTACCGGGGTTTCGGTAGTAAAGGGCGGTCAGGATCGGACACTTTTCGAGCTCCCGACGCCGGAAACCCGGACAGAAACCCCGGCAGAAACCCCGGCAGCTTACGCGCGCGCGGGAAGCGAACCCCAGAACCCCAGAACCCAGGCAGACCCCCAACCCCTTCAGGGCGGAGTTCGCCCGACTCGATCCTCGTCGAGCAGACCTACGTCACCGATCACGGTCAAACGGCGACGAACGATCCGCATCGATCTCGCCGAAGTGCGACGAGGCCTCGGGGTCAGGTGACGGCAACGCGGCTCATCAGCGCTACGTCTTCGGGCTCACTTGTTCGATCGAGGGCCAAGCCCGTGGCCGAAGCTCCCGGCGCCGACCACGAAAGGCGCCGCCGGACCCTCCACTAAAGGAGCCTGGAACGCGTGGTCAATCTCGTGTTCGTCCGCTTTGGGGCATGCCTCAGAGCAGGAAGGCAATTGTTCGGCGGAAGGCCAATGTTGGGGTCGTCGCTGACCTCCGACACGCCATGGCAGCGGTCGGATGTGCAATAGAGCTTGACCTGATACCAGTGTGACTTCCCGTTCCAGTTCGTGGCGCTGGAGTTGGGAAAGCCAGTGAGCGTGCCGGTAGCGAGGACGTCGCCGGAGCTCGGGGGGTAGCCGGGGTCAGCGACGGCTGAATCGTGCGTGATACTCACCCCGATCGGGTAGTCCCCCCAATCCTCCCCCACCTGAACTCCGGGTCCCCAGGTTGAGCCGTAGGGGGCGAAGCCGTCAAACAAAAGGTAGGGATGGTCAGAGGGACACCTGTATGCGGGGACGTACTCGTTGGCCCCGAAGCGGTCCAAGGTCCGGGAGGGGAATGCGGAGACTACGCAATCCAGCTTGCTCGAATCGTCGCAAGGAGCGACATAGGGATTATCGTTACTGCCGTCGCCGGTGACTATGTTGGGTGCCCCGACCCGCGGGCTGGGCGACGCCCCATGCACCCGTGACACTGGGAGGACCCGCGTGTGCACGGCGCGGCATGTTCGACCGACCAAGTCGGTCGCGCTTATGTAGAGCAGCGCACCTCGCGCTCCATGCGAGCACAAAACCCGACCGTGCCGGCCGTACATCACCACCTGGGTAGCGGTGCTTCTGACGAAGACTGTCGAGCGTGCACCGGTGTCGATCAGCAGGTTGCGGCCGGCGCCTCCGAACACCGTTGCTCCTGTTCCGGCCCACACGTAGTTGCTTCCGCGGCCCAGGTAAACCGTCGCGTTGGCCGCGAGGGCAATGATCTCATTCCTGCCTTGGCCGCCGAAGACGACTTCGTTTCGGCCCAACGCGAAGATCACGTTCGGCCGGTCGGGAACCCCGAACAGGAATGCCCCGTTACCCGTCGCGACAATCGTATCGCCACCCAACACGGCGCCAGGATCCTCCGCCGCGAGCCGCTCGGCCAGTGCAATTTGGCCGGGGCTTGTGCTGGCTTGCGCACCAACCGCCGCCGCGCCACCCAGGGCAAGCGCCAGCAGCACACACGCCGCCATCCGCCGGCGTGCAGCCCCTCGCCGCGGGTGGCTGCGGACACGCCCCGCTCTGCGAGCACCTCTCAGCGTCGCGCGCGCATGAGCCGGCATTCGTCCACCTCCGGTCGACATCACACTCTCTCGACGTCGATTGTATCTCCGGGCAAGCGCCTGGCTTCACACGTTTCGGGTGAGATCTGCCCGTATCTTCCCAAGGGGAGCCGCTCCCGACGTCGGTGCGGCATGCACGATGAATTCCGCAGTCGGCGGAGGTCTCAACCCGCGGAAAGCAGCCGAGCAGACGGGGCGAGCAGATGACACGGACCGCATTCACAACCTCTCAATATCGCTGGATTTCGCGACCGGCGAGGGCCAGGCAGCCGACGCGCCCTTCGGTCACGCCGGCCACCGGCTGCACGAGTGGATGTTCGCTACCCGCTTCGGTGCCCCGATCCCTGGGACGCGTGGGCGGCACCGCCGGCGTCGACAATGCGTTCGCTCAGCAGCACGAGCCCGGCATCGGCGCCGAGATCATGGGTGCGGGCAAGTTCGTCCCGCCGGGTTGGCAGGACGACGCCGACTGGAAGGAGTGGTGGGGCCCGAACCCCCGTTTCACACGCCGACCTTCGTGCTGACCCACCGCCCGCGACCCTCGATCGAGATGGAGGGTGGCACCACGTTCCACTTCCTCGACGCCGCACCGGCCGAGGTGCTCTGCGCCGCCCGTGAGGCGGCCGACGGACAGGATGTGCGTATCGGAGGTGGCCCCACCGTCGTGCGCGACTTCCTCGCCGCGGGCCTGATCGACCATATGCACCTGGTCCAGGTGCCGATCGTGCTCGGCCGTGGCGTCCGGGTGTGGGACGGACTGCAGGCGCTGGAGGACGACTACGATATCGAGGCCGTCTCGGCGCCCAGCAGGGTTACCCACCTGACCTTCGACCGGAAGCCCTCATGACTAGGCGTGTCCCGAACCGTGCGCTCGCTACACGCCACCCAGCACGCACCTTGGCGGCGTTGCCGACGCTCGACAGACGACCCGGTATTGCCGTCCCGCGTTGCGATCACACCATCCTGATGCCGCTCGCGACGACACCCCTCCCCGGCCCGAGAACGCCCGGTCGTTGATCGGGCGCTGAGTTCGCTCCATACCCGGCCTGGAGTCGGACAATCGCTTTGGCGTCTGTGACGCCGCCGCACTACGCGAGCGCAATGGCGACGGACCAAAGGTCAGGCGCCGCCGGCGCTGACAATCGCTCGACCACGAGCGCGGCATAAGGCTTGCCAAATTGAATGGTTCCTTTGGGCCTCGAGACGAGGTCCCAAGTCCTCGGGCCGCGACTTCACCACGGGCACCCAGACATCAACCTGTAATTGGTAGGCCCACGGCCAGCGCTTTGGATCCCATCGGGAGTCGCGGTCTGGGGGCCCATTTAGGTCCGGACAGGAGCTGCCCCTCGGCAAACACGCGCACGTGCCCTACTGCATGCAACACGACTCGGTCTCCGCGCCTCATCTTCGGTGGATTGCGCCGGTCTTCCGGTCCGGTCACCAGTAGCAGCGGCTCCAATGGATCCGGGAGAAACTCGGCCGTCCAGTTGTCAGGGATTCGTCGCGTACTTCGCCGAATGGTTTCAGCCAGGCCCGGGGCACGCGCAAAAGCTAGTCTGCGTGCTGCCCCGGGTCCAGCCGAAGAACCACGCGTTCCCTCGACGCCCCCGCGCCGATAGACCGCGTCCGCGATGCTTAGCCGGGTCGCTCCCCAAATGCCGCTCCGGACTGGGCGCGACGCGGCGCCGGAGTCGGATATGAAGCGGTTGAGCACTTGGGAAGCCGCCGCCATCGAGATTCAGCGATCGGCGATGCCGGGCGCCCGGTTGTGAACCCGAAGGGCGGCATAAGCACAGCGATGGGAAGGACGGCGTTCCGAAGTAGCCACTTTTGGACCGCCGCCGTCACGCACCGCGCGTGCCGATTGCGCTTTGCGTCTCGGTCACTACGGCGCTTCCGAGCTTGCGCGCTTGGCGATGTCCTTCGAAGGTAGCCTCGTATGTGCCGCGGGGTGCCGTCGCATCACCGATCATCTCGACACTGACACCGCGGTCGCGAAGCAGGTGATAGAGCGAGTTATCAGAGCGGCGTCCAGTGGCCATCACAATACAGTCAGCGGCTAGCTCACGCACGGCCCCCTGGTGATAAATGTTGGTGGCGAAGACGGTGTTTTTGTCGATGTTCGTGACCAGGTGGTCGCAGAGCATCTCAACACCGGTCTCGTAGAGGTAGGTCAGCATCCAGTGGAGATAGACGTCCGGCGCCGTCTCCATCGCCACCATCGGCCATCTGGTCACCAGCGTTACGTGCTCGGCGTATTCGGAGCTGGCAACCGCGGTGAGGGGCGCAGCGACGTCCTGTATATCGTCGATGACGACCACCTGGCCGGAGGGCTTCACGGCTCCGAGAGCGACCTCGTCCCACGTGACGCAGTGGCCGGTTTCCCATCCCGGAATTGCTTGCGCCGTTTGCCCCTGGAACCCGTCGCGGTGGAAGCGCGCGCCCGTCGCCACGACGACGTGGTCCGGCCTGAGATCATCCAGTACCTGATCCAGGTTCGTCTCGTCTACTGGCGACGACGCTCTGAGCGACGCTCCATTCTTCACGGCCTGGTCAGCGAGCCAGTCACCGATGAAGCCGTATTGGGTTCGGTGCGGTAGGGCAGCGTAGGCGCGCGTGTGTCCGCCGAACCTCTCCCCGCGCTCCAGGAGGGTGACATCGTGGCCGCATGCGGAGGCGACGCGTGCGTACTCGAGGCCGGCCGGGCCACCGCCGACTACGAGTACCCGGCGAGTCGATTGGGCTGGAATGAGGCTGCCGATGCCCCATCGGCGTTCCCGACCGACGGTGGGGTTGTAGACGCACTGCACTCGACCGCCCCGGATCACGCTGCGCCAGCAGTAGTTCGCGGCAACGCAACGGCGGATGTCCTCCTCGTTTCCGGTGCGCGCCTTGTTCGCCCACTCTGCGTCGGCGAACATCTGGCGCGCTAGCAGGATCGCGTCGGCCTCCTTGCCAGCGAGCAGCTCCTCCGCGACCGCCGGATCCGTGATCCTGCCGACGAGTAGGACGGGCTTGTCGGTCACTTCCTTGATCGCCTTGGTATAGCCGTGCTCCCAACCGCCCTCATACTCCATCGGCGTGTGGATGAACGAGTGGTGCACGCCGGCCGAAACAGAGACGTAGTCGGGGTTGACTTCGTCGGCATCGAGATCCGCGATGATCCGGCGGATGTCCTCGAGTTCAAGGTCGCCGGGCCAGAACGAGGTCGAGTTCAACCGATATCCCATGAACGGCTCGTCGCCGATCGCGGCCCGGATCCGCCCCATCGCCTCGATGGGGAACCGCAGCCGCTTCTCGTACGAGCCGCCCCACTCGTCGTCGCGGTGGTTGTAGAGCGGTGAGAGAAATTGCCAAGGAAGGTAGCCATGAGACATGTGGAACTCGACGCCGTCAAGGCCGGCCGCGATCGCCCGCTGCGCGGCGCCCGCGTAATCGTCCAGGATCTGCTCGATCTCATGCTCCTCGAGCACCTTCGGAGTCAGCGCTCCGGGGTACTCCCCGGGTGGAATCTGACTCGGCGCAACTTGGTACCACGTGGCGTCGAAGTCGTACGCTGGGTCGGTCTTCAGCGTCGTGGCAGCTCGCAGTCCCACGTGAAGCAGCTGCACGGACAGCTTGCATCCGTGGCGATGCACAGCGCCGGCGACGGCCGCGAGTCCTTCGATTTGGTGGTCCGACCAGAGCCCCGGAAACAGAAACGGCGAGTACATCGTGTCCGGGCTAATCAGCGTGCCACCGATGATGATCATGCCCGTGCCGCCCCTGGCGCGCTCCTCGTAGTAGGCGACCGCTTGGTCGGTGAACGCGGCCTCGTACGGGCTGCTCACCCATACCGGACACGTCGGGGCGAAGACGACGCGGTTCGGAATCGTCGTGTTCCGGATCCGCCATTCCGAGAACAGGTTCGGGTAACGGTCCTGATGAGCCATCGCTTCTCTCCTCTTGCTTTCGGCAAACGGGACGACCCCACTCGCGGTGCGGCCGAGAGTATTCCGCGCGCTCGACAAGAGCAACGCGGGCGCCGTCCGAACAGATACCGCTCGCCCTCATAAGCACGGGTACCCGCGGGATGTCCGCCTCGGCCCGCCCAGTCAGTGCGTCGGACCAGAGAGCATGGGTGGCCGGCTCGTGGGGTCGGCAACCCTCTCGCGCTCGGCCAGCCACCTGGCGAAGCGACCGTAGATGCCCTCGTAGGTGCGCTGCGTCTGCGGGCTCTTGCGCATCATGACCTGCGCCGCCCTCGCCGCCTCCACGGTCAGCGCCGGCGCATCGGCCGGCCGCGCCGGCACCACGGCAGCGGCGCTCACCTATTGACCCTCAAGGACAGCTGTGAGCGCGAAACCGCGGGCGGCGGGGACGCGTCGCGGTCCTTACCCGCTCCCTGCCCCCGCCCTGGATGAAGTTAACGTGCTCCTGGCGGACGCGCGCTGAGGCGATCGCGAGCATCTCGGGGGAGAAGTCGAGCGCATCGAGCCGCGACGCATAGGCAGCGAGATTCTCGGTCCACACGCCGGGCCCGCAGGCGAACTCGAGCACATCGCCACGAGGTTGGAACTCATCCAGCGCGGCGGAGAGAGCTGCGCACGAGGCCGTGTCGTATGGCCACGGTGAGTTGACCTCGCACTTGGGCGCGAGCGCCCGGTAGTAGGCGACCTGTTCTGAAAGCAGCTCCTCGAGCTCGTCTGCCATCAGAAATAGATGATCACGCAGCGGCTTCTCTGCCGCGGGACGGTCGCGCCGAGAGCCGCTGAAACGGAGGTGATCTAAGCGCCTCGGCGAAACGCGCCGACCGATCCCGTCGCGGCTAAATGGCGGGGTTTGTGACGCGCTATTTGGCGGTCGGGGCGGCGAGATGGGCGCCTCTCCCTGGAGCGAGGGGTAGACGCTGCCGGCAGGCTGTCCGGGGAACTTGGTCGTCAAGCGCATCGCCCTCGATGTTGGAGATCAAGCTGGCGTCGTTCCACGTCCTCATTGCCGCCGTCGTTCCCTGAGCGCCGTCTCGACGTCGTCGAGGCTGAGCCCGTAGCCGGTCTCCGGGCTGCCGACCACCATCACGTCCCGTTTGCAGTCATAGAGCCCGTAGGTTCCGAAATGGCGCGCGCGCTCGTCGCCAAGAACGGACTTCCTTAGCCTGAGCCCCTGTTGGAAGGCCATCCCTTGTAGCCGCTGCTCGCGGGTGGGGGCGGTGTGAATCAGCTCGGGTTCCTCCGTGCGGAGCGCTTCCACGGCCTCGTCCACACTCCCACCCTGAGACAGCACTCGGTGCGCTTGCGCGATCCCCCAGCTGGAATAGCCCCACTGCGCGAGCTGCGCCCTGACGGCCGGCCAGTGCTCGTCGAATGCCTTCCCCCGATCCGCAGCCTTCGCGGCGAGCCGTAAGCCAAATTCATCTTCCTTTGGCCTCATTCGAGATCGAGCCAAGCCTACTCGTGACTCGAGGCTCATCTCACAATCGAACGTTTCCGAACATCCCGGCCGCGTGCGCGAACCATGCCCGATCGGGGCGCGGTCTCCCATCACGAGCTGATCCGCCCCACGATCGCCCGCAACACCCAGGCGCTGAGTGACCGCCGTTACGAGGACAGCGCGACCACGTCACCAAGGACGGGTCGATCGCCGATCACCACGGGTGCGCCGCGGTCCTTCAGTTCATGCACCGCGCGTGATTTCGAACAGGCCGTCGTGGGAGGCAGGCCGCCGGCCCCTTCCGTCCGCCGCGACACTTGGCGCTGATGGCGTGTATGTACGCCCGCTGGTCAGAACGGTTGGCAGTCGAACGATCCAAAAGGCCTTGTCACGATCTTCACCCCGCGGACGATCGAGGATGTGTCGGAGTTCCAGTCGTCCCAGACGAGGTCCTTGACACCGGCTCCCGTGGACAGGAGCACTGAGAACCCGTGGTCCGGCACCCCAACCTGCTTGTCGTCGCCCTCGCATCCGGCCTTGAGGTCAAAGATTATGTACGTCCCGGCCTCGCCGGGCCATCCCCAGTCCCCTCCGGGATCGACCGTGAACTGCGCCCCGCAGAAGAAGCCACACACGAAGGCGACGCCGTAGCTTCGCGATGCATTGTTGTAGACGGCACTGGCCGCGGCGCGGTTCGGAACGGCGACGGCGAGCGCAACCAGCGGCAGCAGGAGCGCCAACAGCAGGATCAGCGCGCGTCGCCAGCGACGCAGGCGCGTGAGCAATCCGAACGCCGGTAGCACGAGCGCCGCGGCAACGGGGCCCGGGATGCCGTCAACACGACCCGCAGGAGCGCGGCTGTACACGCCGAGATGGCGCGCGTAAAAGCTCCGACCTTCCAGCCACGAATAGCGACCATCGTGATTGGCGTCCATTCCTTTCACCCGGGCAAGCATGGCGCGCTGATACTCGGCCAAGCGGACCGCACCCCCTCGGCCGCGGTGAAACGGAAAGTAGTAAGCAAGATTCGGCACGACCGCCGCTGGTCGCTTGATCTGGGCGAAGCCCTTCCTTATGTCGCGAAGGCTGAGCACGCCATCATGGTCAACGTCCATCGACTTGAAGTCCGCGTCGATCGCCATCCGTGCCTCTCGCTGATCTATGTAACCGTCGTGGTTGCGGTCGGCAGCGAGGAACGACCGCCGTAACAGCTTCTGGAGGTCACTTCCCCGGGCGGCCTGCGCCGCCTGCGACGAGCTCGCAGGCACGATCAGCGCCGCAGCACCCAACACCGCCACGACGACGAACCCGAAGCCAACAAGCCCTACGCGGTGAGACGGTGTCCGCATCCCAGCTCCTCCTTCAATCAACCGGGCGACAGCGCCCGAACCGTTGCGTGTAGAAGGCGCGAACCTCACGCCACGAGTACCGGCCGTCGCGGTTCCTGTCCATACGTCCGGCCCGCACGACCATGGCGCGCTCGAACTCGACTAGCCTGATGCTGCCGCCACGGGCTTTGTGAAACGGGAAGTAGTACGCGAGACTGGGCTTGACCACCGGCGGCCGACCTATCCGCCGGAAGTCGATTCCGATGTCTTTGAGGGTCACAGCACCGTCGCGGTCGACGTCGATTCGCCGGAAGTCGGCGACGATCGCCCGGCGAGCCTCCGCCCGATCGATGACGCCATCGTGGTTACGATCGGCGGTGAGGAACCACCGGCGCACCAGCGCGGCGCGACGCGGAGGCAGCGTACAACGCACGTGTGCTCGTGACCGAGCGCCTAGAGGCGTGCAGGCGAGACCTGAAACCACTATGTTCACGCCTCGGGCGGTGACCGAGTTGTCGGCCCTGTAGTCGTCCCACACTATGTCCTTTGCTCCTGGCCCCGTGGATCGCAGCACGGAGTATCCGTGGTCAGGCACACCGACCTGACCATCGTCCGCTTCGCATCCGACCCCGTTCGGTTGGTCGTTGATCCTGTACGTCCCGGCCTCGCCGGGCCATCCCCAGGTGTCGTTTGATGCGACCTTGAAATCCTGGCCGCAGAACAAGCCACAATCGAACTGCATGCCGTAGCTTTGAGTCGTGTTGTTGTAGACGGCGCTGGCCTGAGCGGGCGCGGCCACTACCGCGCCGCACGCCAAGAGCAACAGCGAAAGAACGGCTGCCGTTCGCCAGCGACGACTGCCCTGCGCCACCGCGGCCGCCGGTTCGACGACCGCCACGTCAACCTTACGAGTGCTCACTCGGTCCCCTTCGTTTCTCGGACGTGATGGGTGCTGCCGGGTCTCGACCCTAGCACCGGTGCGCGTTCCTGCCTTCGGTAATCGATTACCGAACTGAGGGGAGGCAGTAGCGACGGAAAGCGAGCTCTAGGTAGGAAAGGCGAACGCGGCTCGGGCGCGGGTGCGACACTGCTGGAGGCATATTTGTACAAGGCGGCTTGCAAAGTCGTAGGCCGGTCGGCATCGACAGCCGACGGGCCCGTCGTCATCGACACGGAAGTCTTCAGCGCGGATCTCGTCCCTGGTTCGCGCCTCGCGGAGCGCTACGCACGAGCTCATCACCGGACGGCCAGCATTCGTCTCGTTTCAGACGCTTGCCGAGCTGCGGTACGGTGCGATACGACGGGGTCGGGGCAGCGGGCGAATGCTTAGGTGGACGCGAAGGTCCAGCGGCTCGAGATCGTTCACAGCGGCCCCGAGCTCGTCGCGAATCTATGCCCAGCTGCGCGCTAACTGTGAGGCCGCAGGCCAGGCGCTCGGGCAGAAAGCGCACACCGGCGACCGATGGGTCGCCGCCACGGCGATCCGCCTCGGGATACCACTCGTCTCGAACGACGGCATCTTCCGGGACGCTCCAGGCCCGGAGCTTGGGACGCTTGCAATCGGGCTGAGAACGGACTGTCGGCGATCCGGCATGTTCCCGTCTGGTACCCGCGACGCTGGGGCCGAACGTATGACCGCGCCCGCCGTTGGGTCGCCGTGGACGCGAAATCCCTATGACAAAGAGAATCCGAGAAATGAAATGCGACCTCCGATCGTGGGCAACCATCCTACCGCGGTGGTAGAGTTACCTCGATGCCTCGCGGCCGCCCGTCACCCAAGCTCGCGATCACCGTGGACCCGGATATCCATCAGCGGGTCCGCGATGCCGCTGCGCAAGACCACGTGAGCGTCTCGGCCTGGATGACGGAGGCGGCCCGGTCCGCCCTTGCCGTCCGAGACGGCCTCGCGGCTGTCGCCGAGTGGGAGGCCGAGCACGGCGCGCTCACCGCCACCGAGCTCGCGGACGCCGACCGGCGCGTAGCCGAGCAGCTTGGCCGAGCCCAACGGCGCCAAGCTTCGTGAGCATCGTCTACGACGCCGCCGTCCTGATCGCAGCGGATCGCAACGACCGGGCCACCTGGGCCGAACACCGAGTCCGGCTTGAGCACGGACTCGTTCCGGTGACCACAGCGCCGGTCGTGGCACAGGTCAGCCGCTCACCGCGCCAGGTTCAGCTCCGTCGCTTTCTGCGCGGATGCCGCATCGTCCCCTTCGCGGCGGACCAGGCGCACGAGGTCGGTGCGCTGCTCGGGACCGCCGGCAGCGCAGACGTCGTCGACGGACACATCGTCACGGTTGCGGCCGCGGCCGCGGCGACCGTGCTGACCGCCGACGCAGACGACCTG
>JAFASF010000424.1 GCA_019244745.1 Solirubrobacterales bacterium
TCGTCAGAGTGCATCTCGACCGGAGGCAATTGTCAAGGTCGAGCACCGCCAGATATTCGGGTAGCACCGTTTAGGCCATCGGCCCTGTGAGGGGCGCCAATCGGCAATCTTGGCCTGAATAGACGCAGCGTAACCCTTGAGTCCGGAGCGCTGCCGTGCGCGTCGCTTGGCGTTCCGTAGCGCCCGGCCGACTGGGCCCATACGGTTAAGGGCGCGGTGCCGAGCCCTGATAAGCGGAGGAAGGCCCTCGACGGTCACTCCGCCTGAGCCAACAATTCGAGCAGACCCGGGTGGACCAGCGGGGAGGGATCGGGAGGCGCGGCATCGTGTTCCCGCCTCAGCAATGGGAACTGGCGCAAGGCCTCCTGTCGCACGGCCAGCCACATGTTCTGCGCGTACCACCAGGCCACACGGGGGTCCTTCCAGATCGTCGGTCGTAGGCAATCCACCGCAACGAACCCCCGGTCTGCGAAATGTCGCGCCCAGTAAGCCGGCCAGCGGTTGTTGAGCACTCCGCCCCCCACTCCGGGTTGGTGCGGAGCCGGACCGGAGAACAGGATCACGGGCGCGAGCCCGGTGAGCGAGTCGAGGAATATCTGCTCTCGGTCCGCGGGGATGTGCCCGATGACCTCCAGACACAGCGCCAAGTCGAACTCGCGATCGACCGCGAAAGGCTCGCGGAGATCGTGAGCTCGGAACTCGCCCGGAGCGATCACCAGCTGGCTGGCGTCGATCCAAGGGCCGTCCACACCCAACAGCTCCTCGCTGCCACACTCGCGGAACGCCGCGAGCCATTCGCCGGTGCCGCAGCCGTAGTCGACGACTGAGCGTGGCTGAACCAAGCGGTAGACGGCCGGCGCAACCACTTCGGCGGCGGACCGGGCCGCTTCGGCAATGACCTCGTAGGTGTCTGGTCCGTAACCGGGGGGAGCGCTCGGGTCCCTGGGCCGGCCGGACCCGCCTGCCTGCGACGCGGCTGTTCGATCCGGGTGCGGGTCGGCGACCGCAGGAGACCTTCGCGCGCCGTCGTTATCGTTGGCGCCCGGTCGTCCCCAGAGCAGTGATGGGTAGTAGTCCACCACCTCCGACTCGACCATGCCGATTCGGACGCCTGCCCGGAGCATGCGCAGACACTGGCCCCAATCGTCTGGCACACCAAACGCTGCATCGGCGAGGTCGAACTCGAAGATACGAGCGACACCAGCGTGATAGAGCGCCGCCTGAGTGCCAAATTGGTGAAGCCCCGGCGGAAAGCGGCCGAGAACCTCTACGGCTCCGTCCGGCATGTGCTGGCAGATCAACCCGTAGGCCATCTCGAGGCGGTGCTTACGGGCGTGGTCGAGCAGGCGCTCGACGTGCTCAGGGCGGAACGCGTCATCGTCATCAAGGCGCGTGATCCAACGCCCTGACGCCCGGCGGACCCCCTCGTTGTAGGGCGGCGTCCCCGCTACCAGCCAGAGCGTGGGCTCAGCGGGGTACGGACCACGGTAGGGGAGGTTGTGAAACGTGATGCGCGGGTCGCGAAACCATTCGACGGCGGCACGCGCCTCCTCCGGAGCGGCGTCGCCAACCACCACGATCTCGATGTTGTCGTAGGTCTGAGCCAGCACCGAGGGAATGGCCCGTTCCCGCAGGAGGCGATGATTGTCGTATGTAGGGATGACGACCGACACGAGCGGGCGCTCCTCGCTGTACGCGAGCTCGTATGCGCTGCTCGCCCGCAGCTCGCGCAGCAGGACGCTGTTCTCCTGGCTCCGGTCGTGGGTCATGCGCAGGATCTCGACCAGCTGGGCATGCTGTGCCTCGTGTGACGAGGTCGCGGCATGTGCTCCGGCGGTTAGCTGCTCGAGCAGCGCCAGAAGCTGGCCATGCTGGGCAACAAGCTCTCCATGCTGGGCCTCACGCGACGCGTTCGCTGCCTCAGCGGCGGCCGAGAGCCTCTCGAGCTGCGCAAGCTGCGAGGACGCGAGCGTCTGGAGCTGAGTCGTGTGCGCAGCCAGCTCGATCCTCGTGGCCTGCAGTTGATCGCGCGTCTGGCCGAGCAGCAGCCGGATCGCGCGCAGGTACTCGCGCAGTCGTTCGACCGGATGCAGGAAAGATGAACGCGTCTGTGCCAATCCGCTCCTCCATACACAGCGACGGGACCGGCGAAGAGCGAGAACCCATCTTTGTGAATCGACCTTGCGCCTAGGCGGTTCGGTACGGACGATAGCTATGTTTATCTAAAGCGAGGATTAACGGAGTGGTTGCAGGCATTCGTGCGCCCGCGCCACGGTGAGCCTGCGGACCGCCACAGATGCTCTGAGACCTTGGTCGAGCTGAGGTGTACGGTCCGCCGGGAGCTCGAGCCGCGCCGTGGCTTCCCGATGCTCGGCGCGGCCGGGCCGCTCATTCCTAGCGGCGAGCTCCCGGCAGACCGTGCGCCATACCTCCTGCTCCTCCACGCTGAAGTCGGGGGTGTGGTGACGCGTGCAATGATCCGTCGGGCAGGCGGGCGGCTCAATGCCGATCCGTTGCGTCTACGCCGGCTTTCACCCCTCCATGGACGAGGTCGATACAAAGATCGTTGCGCTGCTGCGCGAGGACGCGCGCCGCTCGTTTCAGGACATCGGCCGCCATGTCCACCTGTCGGCGCCGGCGGTCAAGCGGCGCGTGGACCGCCTGGAGCAGGACGGGGTGATCGTCGGCTACACCGCGATCGTCGATCCGCCGTCGCTCGGCTGGCGTGCGGAGGCGTTCGTCGACCTCTACTGCGAGGGCACGATGCCGGGGGAGGCGATCAAGCGTGCGGTCGAACCCGAGCCCGGCGTCGTCTCGGCGCACACGGTGGCGGGCGAGGCGAGCGCGATCCTGCACGTCATGGCGCAGGACACCAAGGACCTCGAGCTCGTGCTCGAGCGGATTCGCGCGACCGACGGGGTCACCCGGACGGTCACCGAGGTCGTCCTCTCCACGTTGTTTCAGCGCTAGCTATCGCTAGGTGCCGAACCCGACCTGGTGCTCTTCGTGGTCGACGAGCACATACACGACGCTGTCCAGGTCGAGCGCGACCGTCCCGTCTTCGGCGGTGAGCTCGTGCCACCCCTCTTTGCCCAGCGCCTGCCGCAGCTTCACGAGCTCCGCCGGCCCCACGCGCGCGCTGAGGATCTGGCCACCGTCGAACCCGATGCTGATCTTCTGCGGCTTGTCGTTGTCTGCCATGTCAGTGCCCTTGCCCGGCCGGCTCGACGATCTCGGTGAGGACTCCGCCGGTCGAGGCCGGGTGAATGAAGGCTACCTGCGAGCCTCGGATGCCGGTGCGCGGGCGCTCGTCGATCAGGCGGACGCCGGCGCCGGCAAGCGATCTGAGCGCATGGTCGATCGACGACACGCGGTAGGCGACGTGGTGCAGCCCCGGGCCGCGGCGGGCGAGGAACTTCCCGATCGGTGTATCCGGATCGAGCGGCGAGAGCAGCTCGATGTGTCCGTCGCCGACATCGAGGAGCGCCGCCTCGACGCCCTGGTCGGCGACCGTCTCACGGTGGACGAGCGGCAGCCCGAGCGTGTCGCGGTAGACGACGAGGGCCGCATCGATGTCTTCGACGGCCACGCCGACGTGATCGATCGTGGACAGCACGCGCGCGGAGGCTACTCAACCCTCTCGAGACGGGGGTTCGGCGAATATCGCCGCCCGGTCTTCGCCACCGGCCGACCATCGACGCGCACCACGTCGGCGGTGAAGTCGTTGTCGCCGCGGATCAGCGAGGAGCCGACGCCGTAGGCGTCGACCGGGATCCCCTCGGCCTCGAACTCGCGGATTCGTTGGGCGGTGAAGCCTCCGCTGGCGACGATCCGCACCCCGCTGAAGCCGGCCGCGTCGAGTGCTTCCCGGACCTTCTCGACCAGCCGGGAATTGACGCCGGTCGCCTTGAAGCCTCCCATCTCGTCCCACAACGCCCGGTCGACGAGGTCGTCCGAGGTGTCCAGGCGCACCCCCCACAGCCTCGGGCCGAGTGCCTCGGCCACCTCGAGCGCCGTCCTCACGCAGTCGTTCTCGAAGTCGACGAGCACCGTGATGTTCATCTCCCCGTGGTAACGGTCGGCGAACGCCATGGCGGCCTTGACCGTGTCGCCGCCATAGGCCGCGATGAGGCCGTGGGGAACGGTTCCGATCCCCCGCCCGCCCCACCACGACGCCTGGGCGTCGGTCGAGACACCGATCGCGCCGGCGACGTGCGCGCTCCAACCGTCGCCGGTCTGCACCAGCCAGTGGTCGTGGCGGGCGGGGAAGTAGAAGATCTCCTTGCCGCGCGCCGCCTGCACCACCTCGGCCACGTTGCGCATGATCAACGAGCGCCGGGCCAAACAGCCCAGGTACACGGTCTCGAGGTGAGCGAACAACGTGTAGTCGCCTTCGATCAGCAGCACGGTCTCGTGGGGCGCGATCCGATCCCCCTCGCGCAGGGCCTGAACCTCGAGCCGTTCCCAGCCCTGAACCCAGCTCCCGTCCGGGTCCTCGTGGCCCGTGCACAGCTTCAGGATCGCGAGCGCCTCGTCTATCCCTCCGAGCACCGAGTCGTGCTTCTGGAAGACCTGCATGGTGACGCGCGGATGGAGCTGCTCCGACTCGAGCAGCTGCTTCGTGTAGACGAAGTACGCATCCGAGTAGTAGCCCTGCCGGATCCTCTCCACGGGCAGGCGGAAGATCGCCGGATCCAGGCGCGCGGAGACCTGCGTCGCCATGCGCCGGAAGTCTATTCCGTGCGACGCGGGCGGCGGCTCAGCCGAGCAGCTCGCGCGCGATGTCCACGTAGGAGGACGCCGCGAACCCGAGGTCGCGGACGTCGATCCGCTCGTCCGCGTTGTGCACGAGCGGTGCCGCCTCGAGCACGCTCATGTGGCGCTGCGGAAAGAACCCGTACGCGACGCAGTCGGGAAACGCATCCCGGAACCACTTCGAGTCCGAGAACCCCGGCAGGATCACAGGCACGGTGTCGGCGCCCGGATCATTGGCCTGCACCCAGCGGTCGATCGCGTCCATCAGCGGGCTCGCCGTCGGTGAGGAGTTCCCCATGACCTTCTCCGTGAACTCGATCTCAAAGTCGCGTCCATCCGCGCCGAGCACATGGGCGATCCGTTCGTGGGCGGCGTCCTCTCCGAAGCCGGGCGGCACCCGGCAATCAATCTTCAGGTAAGCCCGAGACGGGATCACGTTGATCTTGTCCGAGGCGTGGGCCATGGTCGGCGTGAGCGTGACCCCGAACATCGGCTCCAGCAGCGTCAGCAGGGCCGGGTCGGCGGCCTCGATACGCGCGAGCGCCGCCGCCGGGTCGTCGGGGTCCTCGCCAATGCTCCGCAGGAAAGCCGCGGGGGCTTCGGACAGCTGCACCGACAGCTTGGCGCCAGCCAGCTTATCCAGCACCGGCCCGAGCTTCAGGAGCGCGTTGTCCCCGGTCCGCGGGATGGAGGCGTGGCCCGCGGCGCCGTGGGCGGTCAGCTTGAACCGGAAGATTCCCTTCTCGCCGGCACACACGCCGTACCGCCGCGCGCCGCCGTACTCGAACACCTCGCCCCCGCCCTCGTTGATGAGCATGTCGCAGCGGACCTTGGCAGGGTGGACGGTGGTCAGCCAGTGGGCGCCGACATCTCCTCCCGTCTCCTCGTCGGCGACGAACACGAGCCTCAGATGACCGTTTGCCGGGCGCCAGCCCTCGCGGCCGAGGGCCGCCGCCGCCACGGCCTCGGCGGCGACCTGGGATTTCATGTCCAGGGCGCCGCGGCCCCACAGAAAGCCATCGACCACGTCGCCCGACCATGGATCGTGCGCCCACTCCGAGGGGTCGGCCAGCACGGTGTCGACATGGCCCAGGTAGCAGAGGATCGGACCGTCGCCCGTCCCCTCGAGGTCGGCGACCAGGTTCGGACGGTTCTCATCGCAGGCCAGCAGCTCGGTCCGGAGCCCGGCGTCCTCGAGATACCCGGCGAGATACTCGATCGCCGGTCGCTCGTTGCCGGGCGGGTTCACGGTGTTGAACCGAACGAGCCGCGCCAGTACCTCGGTCGTCTCCGCCTGGAGATCGCTCAGGGACATTGCCCGCAGCCTAGATGGTCCGCGGCACGTAGGATCGTTCGCGTGCCCGCCAACCCCAAGGATCTCGCGCTCGCGCTCGAGCTGGCCCGCCTCGCCGATCACATCACCCTGGCGCGCTTTCGCGCCGACGATCTCGCGGTCGACACCAAGCCCGACCTGACGCCGGTCACCGAGGCGGACACCGGGGTCGAGCAGGTGGTGCGCGAGCGCCTGGCCACCGAGCGTCCGGACGATGCGATCGTGGGCGAGGAGTACGGTGCCTCGAGCGGGCTCGGGGGCTCCCGCCGGTGGATCGTCGATCCGATCGACGGGACCAAGAACTACGTCCGCGGGATCCCCGTGTGGGCCACGCTGATCGCGCTGCAGGAGGCCGAGGACGTCACCGTTGGGGTGGTCTCCGCGCCCGCACTGCATCGCCGCTGGTGGGCCGCGCGCGACCACGGCGCCCACATGGACGACGGCCTCTCGCACGCGAGACGGCCGCTGCGGGTCTCCGCGGTGAGCGAGCTCGCGGATGCACAGGTGTCGTTTGCCGGACTCGAGGATTGGCAGGAGATCAGCCGCCTCGACGCGGTCATCGCGTTGACCGAGCGCTGCTGGCGAACGCGCAGCTTCGGCGACTTCTGGGCCTACATGCTCGTGGCCGAGGGTGCGATGGAGGTCGCGCTCGACCCGGTCGTCTCCCTGTGGGACCTGGCCGCCCCGAAGGTGATCGTGGAGGAGGCCGGGGGCCGGTTCACCGATCTCATCGGCTCACCCACCGCGGACGGGGGCGATGCGATCGCCACCAACGGCCTGGTCCACCAGCAGGCCCTGCAGCTCGTGGGTCGGTAGCGGCGATGGCGGATCGCAACTGGCGGACGGAGACGATCGCCGTGACCGCCGGACGGGACGAGTCGCCCGGCGCGCCGATGAACGTGCCCCCGACGTTCTCCTCGACCTACCGTGACGGCGGAACGATCGGATACGGAAGGTACGGCAATCCGACCTGGAGCGCGTTCGAGGAAGCGCTCGGGGCGCTCGAGGGTGGCGAGGCAATCGCGTTCTCCTCCGGACAGGCCGCGACGACCGCGGTGCTGAGCGGCCTGCCGGCGAAGGCAGCGGTGGTGGCGCCGATCGACTCCTATCTCGGCACGCGCGGCCTGCTCTCGCGCCTCGAGGCCCGCGGCCGGCTGCGGCTGAGGCTCATCGACGTGACCGACACCAACGCCGTGCTGGCGAGCTTTGCCGGCGCCGATCTGCTGTGGCTCGAGTCCCCCACCAACCCGATGCTCGGCATCGCCGAGCTGCCGGTGATCCTCGCTGCCGCTCGCGAGGCCGGGCTGACCTCGGTCGTCGACAACACGTTCGCCACCCCGCTGCTGCAGCGCCCGCTCACGTGGGGCGCGTCGGCGGTCGTGCACTCCGCCACCAAGTACCTCGGGGGCCACTCGGACCTGCTGCTCGGCGCCGTGATCACCACCGATGTGGGGCGCCGCCAGCAACTCGTCGAGCAAAGATCGAACGAGGGCTCGATTCCAGGGGTGATGGAGGCGTACCTCGCGCTACGAGGCCTCCGCACGCTGGCCGTGCGCATGGCGCAGCAAGCGCGAACCGCTGCCGAGCTGGCCCGCCGCCTGCACGGCGACCCCCGGATCTCGATGGCCAGATACCCGGGGCTGCGGTCCGATCCCCACCATCGGCGCGCCCGGGCGCAGATGGATGGCTTCGGCGCGGTTGTGGCCTTCGAGGTCGCCGACGGCGGCGCGGCCGATCGCCTGGTCTCTGCGCTCCGCCTGATCGTCCCCACCACGAGCCTCGGCGGAGTGGAGACGACGATCGAGCGCCGCGCCCGCTGGTCCGGCGAAGAGCGCGTGCCCGCCGGCCTGCTGCGGCTCAGCGTCGGCCTGGAGCACGTCGAGGATCTCTGGGAGGACCTCGACCAAGCTATAGCGGGGTCGAGAGCCTGAGCGGCCCCTGGAAGCCGGTCCTAATCGGCGGTCCGCGCCAACAGGTCGAAGTACAGCATCGCCGTGGTCAGCGCGGTGAACGACCGGATCAGCGTCTCGACCGCGATCCCGAACGCGACGTCGATCGCCTTGGTGCTCTGGCCGGCGACCGCAAGTCCGCCCTCGCCGAGGACCACGTTGACGATCGCCATGACGATGATCAGCCCGAAGATGTGGAGGTAGTGGCCGCGGGTCAGCTGGGCGCCGCGGCGCAGCGCGCCCATCCAGTCCGGGTGCTCGATGGCGGCGACCTGAGCGACGACCGCCCAGCGGATCAGGAGCCAGATGCCGGGGATGACGAACGCGATGAAGCCGATCCCGATTCCCAGCCCGGCGACGATCTGCGCGGCGGCGACGACCGGGAGCACCCGCGCGACGCGCGAGGCCACCGCGGCCACGCTCGGCTGCTCGCCGCCCCCGATCATGACCACCGCGTGGGCGTAGAGCGCGGCGATCAGGGGCTGAATCAGCGCGAAGTCCAGCAGGAGCAGGATCAGGGCCGTGGAGGCGTGGCCGTTCCGGCCGCCGAGCGGCGAGGACCCGACAGCGGCGAGAACCAGGAGCTCGTACGGCGCCACGACCGCGAGTGCGAGCAGTACGAACAGCAACGCGTAGCGCGCGTACAGCGTCACGGTGGCGCTGAGGATCTCGGCGACCGTCCGAGGTCGCTGGAGGTCCACGTGGCGCGATCTCACGGCGCAACCATACTTGTGGTATGCAGCGCTTGTTCGAGACCGACGATTCCCGGCCGCCGGCGGGCGAACTCAGCGGCGCGCCGCTCGCCACGCGCATGCGCCCCCGGACGCTGGACGAGTTCGTGGGCCAGGATCGGCTGTTGGCGGCAGGGTCGACGCTCCGGCGCGCGATCGAAGAGGGCCATCCTCACTCGATGATCCTCCACGGACCGCCAGGCAGCGGCAAGACCACGCTCGCGCGTCTGATCGCGGACGCCTCGAACGCCGCCTTCGAGGAGGAGAGCGCGGTAGAGGCCGGTCGTGCGGAGGTCCGCGCGGTGATCGAACGGGCTCGCGAGCGCCTCGGGACCACGGGCGCCAGCACGATCCTGTTCCTGGACGAGATCCACCGGTTCAACAAGGCCCAGCAGGATGCGCTGCTGCCGGCCGTCGAGACCGGGCTGATCACGCTGATCGGCGCGACGACCGAGAACCCGTATTTCGAGGTCAACTCCGCTCTGCTCTCGCGCACGCACGTGTATGAGCTCGCCACTCTCGGCCCGACCGAGATCCGGGTGCTGCTCGACCGCGCGATCGGGCGGGGGGAGTGCGGTCCGGCGGAGCGGATCGAGCCCGAGGCGCTCGAGTTCCTCGCCGAGCGCTCCGGCGGCGACGCGCGGACCGCGCTGAACGGGCTAGAGCTCGCGTGCGAGGCCGCCGGCCCGGGCAGGGCGGTGACGCTGGCGCATGCCGAGGACGCGCTTCAGCGCCGCGCGCTCTTGTACGACCGCAAGGCCGATCGCCACTACGACACGATCTCCGCCTGGATCAAGGCGACCCGGGGCTCGGATCCGGACGCCTCGCTCTACTACCTCGCGGTGATGCTCGAGGGAGGCGAGGACGCGAGGTTCATCGTGCGCAGGATGGTCGTGCTGGCCTCCGAAGACATCGGCAACGCCGACCCGCAGGCGCTGGTCGTGGCGACCGCCGCCGCTCATGCGGTCGAGCACGTCGGCATGCCCGAGTGCCAGTTCGCGCTCGCCCAGGCAGCGATCTACCTATCGCTGGCGCCGAAGTCAGACGCCGCCAAGCGGGCGGTGTTCGCGGCGCGCGAGCACATCCGCGACCAGGGCGCAGAGCCGCCGCCGGCGCATCTGCGCTCCTCGACCCGCAGCGACGGTGGCTACGACAACCCCCACCGGCGCCCGGGGCACATATCCCCGCAGGAATTGATGCCCGACTCGGCCATCGGCCGGCGGTTCTACGACCCGGACGCCGCCGAGGCGGCGTTGCGCGAGCGGCTGGAGGAGATCCGCAAGGCGCGGGGCAGAGGCTGAGTCCGGCCGGAGTACGCTCTTAGGACCATGCCCGCCCAGGCCTATCGAGGCAAGGAATGCGTCTGCCAGCTCCGCAGGGGCATCTGTGACCAGTCCTGCGTCCAGGGCATGCTCGAGACGCCGTTCTACATCGCCTGCCTGCGGCTGACCGGCCGGAGGTGCGTGGTCATCGGCGGCGGGGACATCGGGCTCGAGAAGGTCGAGGGCCTGCTCGCCTGCGATGGCGACGTGACGCTGATCGCGCCCGACGCGCACCCGGAGCTGGTCCAGCTCGCGCTCGAGGGCTCGATCCGCTGGGAGCGACGACCGTATGAGGACGGCGACCTCGACGGCGCGCTGATCGCGATCGCCGCCACCGACGACACCGATGTGAACATCGGGGTTTTCGAGGATGCCGAGGCCCGGTCGATGCTGGTCAACGTCGTCGACGTGCCACCGCTGTGCAACTTCATTCTCCCGGCGATCGTGCGCACCGGTCCGCTCGCGGTCGCGATCTCCACCGCCGGCGCCTCGCCGGCGCTCGCCAAGCGGATGAAGCGCGAGATCGGCGAGCTGTTCGGCGAGCCCTACGCGGTGCTGGCGGTACTGCTGAACGAGGCTCGCGGCTGGGCCAAGGCCACGCTGCCGACCTACCAGGACCGCAAGGAGTTCTTCGAGTCGATCGTGGAGGGCGACCCGGATCCGATTGAGCTGCTCCGGGAAGGAGACCTGCAGGCGGTGCGCGACCTGATCGAGTCGGCGCAGCGGGCTTATGCCCCGGCCTGAGGGCGGCTCCAGATGGCCGACGGCCCGGGCGAGCTGACGCACCTCGACGCCGCGGGTCGGGCGCGGATGGTCGACGTCGGCGAGAAGCCCGCCACCGAGCGCCGCGCGCTCGCCAGGGCGGTGGTCCGGGTCTCCCCGGGCACGGCCCGCGCTGTCCTCGCGGGCGACGCTCCCAAGGGCGACGTGCTCGGGGTGGCGCGGATCGCCGGCATCCAGGCGGCCAAGCGGACCTCGGAGCTGATCCCGCTGTGCCATCCGCTGCCCCTGTCGTTCGTGGGCGTCGAGGGCTCGGTCGACGAGGCCGCCGGCGCGATCACCCTCGCGGCCGAGGCGCGCACCACGGGCCCGACCGGCGTTGAGATGGAGGCGCTGACCGCGGCCGCGGTCGCGGCGCTCACCGTCTACGACATGATCAAGGGCCTCGAGCGCGGGGCCGAGATCGCCGAGGTGGTCCTGCT
>JAFASF010000150.1 GCA_019244745.1 Solirubrobacterales bacterium
TGGGACGATCAGGCGATGGGGGAGCTCGAGGTGCGGGGGCCGTGGGTGGCGTCGGCGTACTACCGCGGCCAGGGGACCGAGAAGTTCACCGACGACGGCTGGTTCCAGACCGGCGACGTGGTGAAGATCGACAGCCGGGGGTGCATCCGCATCTGCGATCGCTCCAAGGACCTCGTCAAATCGGGCGGCGAGTGGATCTCCTCGGTCGATCTCGAGAACCTGCTCATGGCCCATCCGGCGGTCGCCGAGGCGGCGGTGATCGCGGTCCCGGATGAGCGCTGGGGCGAGCGACCCCTGGCGGTCGTCGTGTTCCGCGAGGGTGCGCAGGCCAGTCCGGACGAGCTTCGCACCCACCTCTCGAGCGAGTTCGCCAAGTGGCAGCTGCCCGAGCGCTTTGAGGTCGTCGAGGCGATCCCCCGGACCGCGACCGGCAAGTTCAAGAAGATCGAGTTGCGCGAGCGGATCGCGGCAGCCCCGGTGTCGAACTAACAGGTCGAGGACGGGGCCGCTACGCCGGCCCCGATGCTCGGATCATCGACGACTCCGGCGTCGACCGAGCGAACGACCGCACCGAGGTGAACCACGTACCAGACGCCGCGCCAGGAGATCATCGAGGCGATCCCGAGCGAGCGGAGCTGCCCGCCCGAGGTGTACACCACGCGCGAGTTCGGGACCTCGTAGTAGCCCACGCGGTTGTCGCAGGCGCCGGGATCAACCCAGTGCGCGTAGTCGCTCGGAACCTCGACCGTCACCAGCCGAGCCCCGCCGCCGACCAGCGCATGCGCGGCCTCGAGATCTAGCCGGTATTCGCTCACCAGCCGGCTCGTCCAGTCGCCGTTCGGATCCGCGATCGCCTTCGCCTGCGCGTACGCGGCCTCGGGGAAGAACGCCGCCATGGCGTCGGCCGGCGAGCCGGAGGAAATGCCGCGCCACAGGCTCCGCGTCAGCTCGTGAAAGCAGGCGCCCGTCGCGGGTGGAAGCTGCGGCGTCTGCGGAAGGGCGCCGGCGTTCCCCGGGCAGGCTGTGGGCCGCTCGCGGGGGCGGGGATGGACCGTCGCGACTGCCTGGTTCGGGGTCGCGGTCGATGTCGCGACCGTAGGCGACGCCGTCGCGGACCCTGTCGCGTGCCGCGCCGAGCCGCCACAACCCGCGATCAGCGCACCCGCGAGCAGAACCGCCGCACTACTTCTCGAGTACCTCGCGCACCTGCCGGGCGATTTCGAGGTCTTCGCGGGCGGCGATGACCAGGGTTCTGACAGAGGCGTCGTCGGCGCTGATATCACGGTCGGAGGACCCATTCTCGTTCCGCCTCGGGTCCACGGCGATGCCGAGAAAAGCGAGCCCATCGGCGGCAAATGAGCGAATCTTCGGTGAATTTTCGCCCACCCCTCCCGTGAAGACGATCGCGTCGAGTCCGCCGAGAGCGGTCGCCATGGCCCCAATGCCCGCGCGCAGGCTGCGGATGTAGACGTCAACCGCGAGGCGCGCCACCGAGTCCTCACGCCCAAGCAGCTCGCGCATGTCCGCGGTACCGGACAACCCCATGAGGCCCGAGCGATGCTCGAGGGCATCGGCGAGCTCGCGCGGGTCCAAGTGGCGATCGGTGATCAACCAGGTGAGAAGGCCTGGGTCGATCGAGCCCGACCGCGTGGCCATCACCAGGCCCTCGAGCGGCGTGAAGCCCATCGTGGTGTCGACGCTCTTTCCGTCGCGGACCGCTGCCAGTGACCCGCCGGCGCCGAGGTGGCACGTGATCACCAGGAACCGCTGCCGCGAGCGAGCCGTCAGCTCGGCCGCGCGCCGCGCGGCGTATGCGTGGGACAGGCCGTGGAAGCCGTAGCGTCGCAGCCCGTAGCGCTCGCGCCATCCCTCCGGCAAGGCGTACGTGGAGGCGGCTGCGGACAGCGTCCGGTGAAACGCGGTATCGAATGCCGCCACCGCCGGCAACTCGGGCCTGAGGCTCGTGATCGCGTCGAGCGCCGCGAGAGATTTGGGCTGGTGCAACGGCGCCAGATCCACGAGCTCGCGCAGCGCCGCCTCGACGGCAACGTCGAGACGAACCGGACCGGCGAACCGCTCACCTCCGTGCACGATGCGATGGCCGACGGCGTCGGCGTCGGGCAGATCGGCGAGCGCGGCGGCGACCGCGTCTCGGTCGATCCTCGCCTCGGGGGCGCTCAGCTCGCGCGTTGCCAGCACGCTGTCCTCGTGGTCGAGGACCGCCAGCTTGAGGCTGCTCGAGCCGGCGTTGACCACGAGTACGCGCACCGGGGATTAATTAGCAGCGAAGTGCGCTCGCCCGTCCGTCATGATCGCTTCAGGCGTCGTGGGAGGCGCCGGCGCGCCACGAGCCATCACCCAGGTAGTCTCTCCATTCGATGTGTCGCTGGCTCGCTTACAGCGGAGCGCCGGTCCTCATCGAGGAGGCGCTCTACAGCCCCGTCCATTCGCTGATCGACCAGAGCTTGCGCTCCCGCCTCGGAGCGGAGACGACCAACGGCGATGGATTCGGCATCGGCTGGTACGGCGACCCGCCGACCCCCGGCGTGTTTCGCAGCATCGAGCCGGCGTGGAACGACGAGAATCTCCGGGAGCTCGCGAGTCATGTGAGCTCGCATCTGTTTCTCGCGCACATTCGGGCGGCGATCGGGTCCCCGGTGCAGCAGACCAACTGCCACCCGTTTCGCCACGACCGCTGGCTGTTCATGCACAACGGATTCATCGACGGCTTCGCCGCGATCAAGCGCGACCTCGTGCTGGCGGTCGACGAATCGCTCTATCCCGAGATCAGGGGCGGGACCGACACCGAGATCCTGTTCCACCTGGCTTTGACCCATGGACTCGAGGACGATCCGCTCGACGCCATCGCGCGCGCCATCGGCCTCGTCGAGGACTACGGGCGCCGGCGAGGGATCAAGTATCCCTTCCAGGGTACGGTCGCGACGTCCAACGGCGAATGTCTTTGGGGAGTGCGCTACTCGACCGAGGGCAAGTCGCGCTCGCTGTTCTACTCGCGCGACGTTCGCACCCTCAGAGACCTGTATCCCGACCGGCCGATCCTGCAGAAGGCCTCCGACGACGCACGGCTCGTGGTCTCAGAGCCGGTCGGTGACCTGCCCGGCGCCTGGGTGGAGGTGCCGGAGTCATCGTGTGGGGTGGTCGGCTCCGGGCAACAGGAACTGCGACCGTTCGCCGTGAAGCCGCCGCCGGCCTCGGTCAGCGTCCCCGCCTGAGCCGGCCTCACCCGGGACCGCCTCGAAGGTCCAATTCCGGACCGATTCGTGCGGATCGATTTCGATCCCGGTGCCGAGGGCGAAACGAGAATTCGGCGACCCTCTTGAACCTCACGCAGCGTGAGGTCGTACGGTGGCGCGGATGACCGTCACGACCAACGACGAACAGACACCTCGGCCAGTGCCGATCGGCGTGCTCGCCAAGGCCACCGGCCTGACGGTGCGTAGCCTCCACCATTACGACGCGATCGGGTTGCTGGTACCCGACGAGCGGAGCTACTCCGGGCGGCGACTGTACTCCGAGCAGAACGTGCGGCGGCTCTACCGGATCGTCGCGCTGAGGCGGGTGGGGCTCTCGCTCGAGGAGATCCGGACCGTGCTCGATCGGGAGACCGACCTGGTGGACGCGGTGCGCAGACACCTGTCGCTGGTCGAGCAGAGCCTCGAGGCTCAGCGGCGGTTGCGGTCGACGCTGGCCGGCATGCTCAACCTGCTCGAGCGACAGCGCGACCCGACGGTCGACCAGTTCATCCAAGCGATCGAGGAGACGAACATGATCGAGAAGTACTACACGCCTGAGCAGCGGGAGCAGTTGGCCCGGCGACGCGAAGAGCTCGGGGAGGATCGCATCCGCGAAGCGGAGCGGGAGTGGGCCGAGCTGATCGAGGCGGTGAGAGGCGAGCAGGCGGCCGGCACCCCGCCGGATGCTCCACGCATGCGCGCGCTCGCGCGGCACTGGCGGCAGCTCGTGGAGCAGTTCACCGGCGGAGATGAGGGCATCCGGCGGTCGCTGGCCACGATGTACCGGGAGGAGGGAGCGAAGACCGCCTCCCGCGGAATGGTCGACCCGGAGCTGATGCGGTACGTGGGCCAGGCGCTCGAGGCTTAGCGCGCGCGGGCGCGGGTGAGAGTGGCGGCGCCCCGGACGGCGAGGCTCTCGGCGGCGTGCGTCAGCTTCTCGCGCGCCCGCATCGCGCCGGTCATGGCCAGCGGCCCGAAGCGCAACTCCTCGTAGGACACCGGCCGCCCCCCGAAGTGCTCCTTGAACTGAATGAGGCTGGCCTTGCCGCCCGACTCCCCCAGGTGCACGTAATGGCACCCGCTCGCGGCCGCGCGTTCGAGCGTGTGCGCGAGGAGCAGATGGTTGGCATACCGGCGGTGGACGAGGGCCTGATCGCTCGAGGCTCGCCAATAGTGCCCGTGCACGCCATCGAGCAGCGCTATCACCGACGCCGCGGGCTCGCCGTCTACCCGGGCGACGGCGACCTGGCAGCGCTCGCCGAGGTACTCGGCGATAGCCTCGTAGCGAGTCAACGGCTCGCGGTGCTTGGCCAGCGCGACCGCCAAGACTCCGGGAATGCCCCGTCTGCCTGCCAGCTGCTCGATCCAGCGGAGGTAGACGTCCCAATAGAGGCGCAGCAACTCGCTTCCGCGACCCCACTGCACCTCGACGCCGCGTTTCTGTGCTTTACGGACCTTGTTCCGGGTGTCCGAGCTGAAGACCTTGGACCACAGCGCGCCAAACCCGGCGCGCACATCCACGACGTGGGCGTCGTGGCGAACCCGGGCCTGTGCGGGCGCGCCGGCCCACGCGTCGGCGGTCACCGGACCGGGGCTGATGACGAGCTGGGCGTCATCGCGCAACAGATCCTCGAGCACCATCGCGACGTGGCCGGCGTCCAATGGTCTGGACCCAAACGCGCCCCCGAGCCCCCAGCCAACGGGCATCGACCAGGTGGTGGGCCACGCCGGACGCGAGGCTCGGGACCGAACGAGGGGGAGCACGATCCGCTCGCCGTCCGCGGTTTCGTACAGCCGGCTCACATCCTGGAAGTCGCCGGTCGCGCAACAAGCTTCGAGCCACTCGGGGCGGTGGAAGATCGTCGCCTGGGTGCTGGCCTGCCACGTCGCCGTCCAGGCCTCCCGGGGCGCGGGACTGGCGATCCTCAGGGGTTGTGGCGGCCCGGACACGACCGTCGACCGGTGCCGGGTCGCGCTGTTGTATCGAACGCTCACGATCACGGGCGGTACGCGTACGCGGCGACCCAGCCGATTTGCGCGTTGACGCGAGCGGGCGTGGTCGCGTTAGGGCAGGGTGCCGAGGGGTCATCGCAGGTTCCGGTCTGCGTCTGGATGTCCAGCTCCATCGGCTCGGCGGGCACCGCGCGACTGACGACCGACGCCCACACCCGGCCGTCGATCGTGTACGCGAGCCTGCCCGGCGTCCACCGCACGCCGAGGACGTGCCACCGGGTGAAGTCCGCCCACAGCGTGCGCTGGATCTGGAGGTTGCGCGCCCCGTAATGCAGGGTGGCAGTGATGTCGCGTCGCAGGCCCTGCTCTCCCCCGTTCTCGGCGAAGTCGATCTCGGGCGGCCATCCGCCTTCCGATGGCCACAGCAAGGCCACGACCGCGACGCCTCGTCCACGATCCATGCGGAGCTTGACCTCGTACTTGCCGTAGGTCTGTCTGAGCGCCCGGGCGCTCGAGACGCCGCCCGAAACCCAGCGCCCGCCGAACCGACTGTCGCGATAGGTCTCGAGGTTGAGGATGCCGTTCCGCACGACGACATGCGAAGGCGCCCACCAGCCTCCCGGGTCGCCGCCCGGCTGTCCCGAGTAGCGACCCCACCACGACGATCTCAAGCCTGCCTTGAAGTCGTCGAAGAAGACCAGATGCCAGGGGCCGCTCGCGCGCACCACCCCTCGCGGAATCCCTCGCGCCCCCGAGCGATCCTCCGCGCGCGGGATAGCCAACGCCAACGCGCTCACGGCACATATTGCCAGCACGCCGATGGCCACCGGGACCACGAGCCTCCGGGCGCGATCACGGGTCAGTCCCGGAATCCGATCACCTCCTTTACCCCCCGGCGCACGAACCGGTCGGCGGCGGTCAAGGGCAGGCGCTCGAAGCGGTACCCCGCGTAGTGCATCTCCTCGCCGCCATAGTGCTCCTTGGTGTGAGCCAATGCCGAGGACGGGGCAGAGTCGCCGAGGTTAAAGCAGCTGTGGCCGGCCTCGCAGGCGTCCTGGAGCGCCTGGCAGACCAGCAGTTGCCCCGCTCCCGTCCGCCGAACAAGCTCCTTGTCCATGGCGTTGCGCCAGCCGACGGCCTGACTGCCGTGCACGAGAACGATGTTCGCTGCCACCGGCTCACCCGCGCGCCACGCCACCATTACCCGGCAGGCGGGACCGAGCCGCTGCGCCACCGTCCGGAACTTCTCCCAAGGATCCCGGTGACGGGCTCTCCACCGCGCCAGCCACACCGGCTCGTGCTGCTGCTGCGCCCAGCGCACCACCGACCTTCGATACAGCTCATAGAAAACGGGCATGAGCCGGCCGGTATCGTCGCGCTCGATCGTCACACCAATTCGCTCGGCGTGACGGCAGCGGCTCCGGACACTTCCGTGGAAGCGCTTCCAGACCGCCCCGAAGCCGCCCGAGAGATCGACCACATGCGTCATGTACGGGGTCCTGTTGACGTTGCTCGGCAGCGACATGTCCCACACCGCCGACGTGGCTGCGGAGGGCTTCACGCCGATCAGGAGCGCGTGCTGGCGGGCGAGATCGCTCGCCACGCCGCTCACGTCCGCGACCGTCAGCCGTCCCCGTGAGCTGAGCAGGCCACCGTTGCTCCAGCCGAACGGCATCGAGTTCTCGACGCTCAAGGGCAGGCGCCTGCGCGCCAAGGGCAGGACGAGTTCGTGGCCGTCTGCGGTTGCGTAGGCGCGGGTAGCGTCCTCGAAGGGCCCCGACGCGCACACGCAGTCCATCCAGGCCGGGGTCTGCGATACGAGTGCGTCCTGGTCGAGCGCCCACACGCGCCCCCAGGCCTCCCGGGCACCGGCACCCACCGCTGTCAAGGTCACGGTCACAGCGAGGCCAGCACCGGAAGGACGTTTCGTTGCTCCCACACGCGATAGCGGAGCCCCACGGGCGGGCTCTGCTGGCGGGCGTGCATCGCGACGTGGCGTAGCCAGTAGAGCAGGAGAAGGTGGCGATCCGACAGCGAGCCGCAACGATGCCACCCGCCAAAGCGATCGAGGAACCGGCGCTCGTCACCCGACCATTCATCGCCGATGAGGAGGTCGCGGACGATATGACCGAGCTCGCGCCCGGTGAGGAGCCTGCGCGTGTAGAGCACCAGGTGAAAGAAGTCGTGCATGGGTAGCTCGTTGGCCGCTGACGCCTCCCAGTCGATGATGCCAGCCGGCGCCGCCGCGTCCGGGCCGGGCTCGCCCCAGAGCACGTTCCCGAGCCAGTAGTCACCGTGTATCCAGCCAGTCGAGAATGCCTGGCCGGCGAGCGCGTCGTGCAGCTCATCCCGCAGCAGCTCGAGCTGCGAGGTCAGCAGCCGGCGCCGCATGGGCCGCGTCAGCTCGCGAATGTGCGCGTCAACCCACGCCTCGGCCACGTTACCTCGCACGATCGTCGCGGTCCGGCGGTGCAGCGCGTCGATCGCGCCGGCGGCCGTGTTCAGCACGCGCCGGCGCATGGTGGCGTTCGACAGCTGGTCGAGCGCGGGATGCCCGGGCAGCGCGCGGTCAACCCGATAGGGGCGTCCGTCGATGCGCCCCTGCGCGATGGCGCGCGGAAGGAGCTCCAGCCAGCTTCCGAGCCGGTCCTCGCGACGCAGGGCCAACAGCGCCTCGTTCTCGCGCTCGAGGGCGAGTCCCGCGGGCGGCGTCATGGCGATCTTGATCACGGCGCCGGGCCAATTGCCAGACGGCGCGATCCGCACGACCGCCACGCCGGTCGAGGTGAGCTCGGTGGCCTCGACGCCCCCGCCGCGGACCGCGCCACTCGCGGCGGCGGTAGCACCGAGCGACTCGGCGTGCGTGGTCAGGATCGCCTCCGCCAGGCCCTCCACCGCGATCAACGTGTCCCTCGCTGCCATCGGGCGGTCAGCTCACGCCACACGATCGCGGTGATCTCGGCGCGCACCTGGTCGGCATCGACTCCGGCGTCGATCAGCTCGGCCGAACGCACCCTCGCCGGAAGCCGGGCGTACATCCGACGCTCGGACTCGAGCTCGGCGGCGGGATTCTCCTGCTTACGTCCGTAGGCCACGGACCCGGCGACGTCGAGCACGGCCGCCACCTGTGGGCGGGGGATCGAGTGGGCCAGGACCCAGAAGTACGCGCGCTTGGCGGCGACGAGCGGCGGTCGCGGAGGAAGCAGCGCCTCATACACGTAGCGATCGAAGATGACCAGGCGCCCTCGCATCAGGTGGTACTGGGCGAGGAGGTAGCGCCTCCATATCGTCAGCGGGCGAGCCAGGATCTCGAGCGCGGCCATCGCCCGGCCGCGAGCACGGTCCGCCGCCTTCCAGATGCCCATGTACACGATCCGTGATTCGAACGGGAAACAGCTCTGCACCGCCACGGCGGCGGTTGACTTGCCCACTCCGTTCGGTCCAAGCAACGCGAGACTGATCCCCCTCCGGCGCGGGATCAACAGCGGCTTGCGGGCCAGCGTCGCGAGCCCGTGCCCCCCGGCTCGGAATCGCTCGCGCACCGATCGGCGACGTCTGATCCCGGTGGCGAGCCGGCGCCCCATCTTGCCCAGCGCGCTCCAGTCCTCGCGGACGGCGGCGCGCATGAGCTCGATCGGGGCGAGCCGGCCTCCGGCCGCCAAGCAGGCCGCCGTACCCAATCGAGAGGAGTGGCCCGCGCCGGCGAGGCTCCGCAGCTGAGCCTGGCGATGGGCCGGTACGCGGCCCTTGTCGAGCAGGCAGTGCAGCAGGAGCAGCCAGAACGCGTCGCCGTCCGAGGGCACGACCATTCCGTCCCGCGGCCGGCGGCGATTCAGCACCTCGTGCGCTGCTCCGGCCAACCGCCAGGCCCGCGGGACGCGAAACGAGACCGCCGTCGATACGTCGAGCACCAGCCACCGGCCCGAGGGCCGATCGTAGGAGACGAGGATCAGGTCCGGCGGGGAGTCCCACCCGGGGAGCGCCACGAAACCGTGGTCCGCGGCCACGTCCCGCAAGGCGTGGGCGTCCGAGGGCGCCACGAGGATGTCGACGTCGCCGCCCGGCGCCGCCGGGTTGGACGGCACCCGCAGGAGGGTCCAGCGAACGCGGCGGTGCTCAAGCGCAACGAACAGCCGGCGAAGGACCGGATGCGGGAGCGTCGAGGACTCCGGGGTGGCTTCGCCGGCGGCGACTTGGGGTACGCCGCCGGCGGCCAAGCGATGCGGCGGCGCGACGTCCGTCGAGTCAAACGACGTCCTCCAGGTCATGAGCAGCCACGTGGCGACCACGACCTGAGCGCCGACCCACGCGATCCCGACGGCGGTCACGCCCCAGGCGTGCAGTAGCGGCGGCGCGGCGGCGAGCGCGATCACGGCTTCGCCGCCGAGCGCCAGCAGCGCGCGACGCAGGCGTCGCTGCACGCGTGCCACGCTCACCGCCAGCGACAGGATGAAGTTCGGAATCGAGCCCAGTGCCAGCAGTCGCAGGAGATCCGCGCTCCCGCCCGCGTAGGCGGCACCGAACAGCGCCAGTATGGTCGGCGCGAGGATCGCGAGCAGAGCCGCGAGCGGGACGAGGATGCGACCGCCCTGGATCGCGGCCTTTCGGGTAAGCATTTCGAGCGCCCCGCGCTCGCGGCTCCCGTGCAGCAGGAGCGAGGTGCCGATGTTCTGCCCGAAGGCGTAGAGCGGCAGCGTCACCGCATAGGCCAGGGCCCAGTACGCGTTGGTGGTCGCGCCGGCCACCGCGGTGATGATCACCGGCATCAGGTTCGCGGCCGACAGGGATGCGACCGAGCACGCGTAGTCGGCCGTGAAGTAGCGGGCAAAGGCTCGATCCCGCAATCGCAACCCTGCGGTGCTGGCGCCGCCCGAGCCCGGGCGCACCAGCCGGGTGAAGATGATCGCGTTGACCCCGATCACCGACACGAGCATCGCCAGCGTCCACGAGACAAAGATTCCGTAGAGCGGGAGCGAGGCCGCCAGGGCGGCCAGCAAGCCCAGCTTGAGAACCGAGAACACCGCGTTCTCGACCGGCACCCACACCGCTCGGCCGCACGCGGTGAGGACGCTGTCCTGGATCGTGAACAGGCACCAGGCCAGCGTGGAGCAGATGAACCAGGCCTGCAAGCCGTGGTCGGATCTGAGGGAGCCGAGATGCGGCGCCCACGCCCCGACGCCGAGGATGAACGCTGCGGAGGCGAACACCGCACAGCCCACGGCGGCGCCATACGCACTGATCACCCGGCTCCGCGTCCGATGGCCGCTCAGCGGCAGGAAGCGGACGATGATGTTCGGCAGGTTCAGGCTGGCGATCCCGGCCAGGAACATCATGCTCGAGATCAACGCGGAGTTCAGGCCGACGGCGTGCGGGCTGTAGGCCTTGGCCGCGACGATCCAGTAGACGAGCCCGACGGCGGCGGTGAAGCCCGAGTTCAGCGCGAGCGCGTAGCCGTCGCGGTGAAGCGGCACCCGGACGTGCTCGAGCAGGCGGCGGCGAACTCCGCGCGGCGAACCCGGCGAGCGCACCACCGTCGAGGTGAGGGCGTCACTGGGGGGCATCGCGGCGTCTTTCACGGGCCAGGCCGCCCGCGAACCCGGCTGCCGTGACGAGGAGCGAGGCGAGGATCGCGCCGGCGCCCAGCGCGGACTGCCGATCTCCCCGGCGGACCCCGTCGAGCAACAGGCGGGGCACGGTCGCGGTGACCAGCAGCCTGGCGTAGCTCCGTTCGGGTCCGACCGCCGGGAGGCTGTAGATTCGCTGCAGGCGCCCCTTCGCGATCCCTTCCGCAAGCGAGCGGCGGATCAGGTGCCGCCAGGAGACGCGCGTCGTGGGCACGAAGTGGTGCACTCGCGCTTCGGGCACGTACCGGATGCGACCAGCGCCATGGGCGCGCTCGAGGCGCAACCCGAGCTCCGTCTCGTCGCACGTCTGGAGTGCATTCCCGCGCTTGCCGAAGCTGGTGGCGAAGCTGCCGACGGCCACAAGCTCCCGACGCCGGAAAGCCATGTTGCATCCGATGGGATTCCGAATCGGCCCAGCGTCCTCGCGATGGCCGCTGTAGGTACAACCGACCACCCACAGCAGCGCGTCGCACATCCATCTGCGCTCCCCGCCCCAGCGCGGAACCACCGGACCGCCCACGGCAAGTATGTGCGGGTCGGCGAACGCGGCCAAGGTCGTGGACAGCCACCGGACGTCGACCGTCGCGTCATCGTCGACAAAGGCCACGACGTCCGCGCGGCATGCCGCGAGCCCCAGGTTCCTCGCTCCCGAAAGCCCCTGGCGCCTCGTCTCGAGCAGGCGCACGTCGCAAGGAAGCAGGCCCGCCAGCTCCGACGCGAGCGACCGGTTGTTGTCCACGACCACGATCAGCTCATCGGGTTTGCGGTCCCCGGCCAGGAGCGCGTCGATGCAATCGCAGACCAGCGCCACCCGCCGACGGCTCGAGGTGCAGACGACGACCGCCGCCGTGAGCCCCACCGGCTCCGCTCGGCCTCGCGCGGGAACGATGCTCGTCACCACTGCGTGCTCCGTACCCCGAGCACGCGCCGCCGCTGGCGGCGCGCAGTTCGGTAGGCGCGCGTGCGCAGGCGCTCGCGGGGTGGGGCCGGCGGCACTCCCTCGCCTTCCAGCACTTGGGCGAGCCGCTCGGCGGACGTCCGCGCGGTGACGGTCCAGCGCGCGATCGCGAAGGGATCGTCTCTGCCGTGGGAAAGAGCGTTTTTGACCGCGGCCGCGGACCGGTATCCCGCTGCGATCACCGCGGCGCGAACGCGGCGGTCGTACGCTCCGTGTGGGTACGCGAACGAATCGACCCGCTCCCCGGTCAATCGCTCGAGGTGGGCCTTGCTGTCGCGCATCTCCTCGGCCAGCTCGCCTTCATCGAGCTCGTCGAGCCGGCGGTGGTGGACCGCATGTGCGCCGACCTCGACTCCTGGTGTGCGAGCAAGCTCGGCGATCTGCGCGGCGGACAGCCGATCGAGCGCGCCGATGTTCGCCGTTGTCACATAGATGGTCGACCTCAGCGCTCGCCGCCCGAGCAGCGCCACCGCGTCGTAGGTGTCCAGGTAGCCGTCGTCGAACGTGATTGCCACCGGGCGGTGCGGGAGCGCCTGCTCGCCGCGCAGTCCGGCCGCGAGCAAGCTGATCGTGATCGGCTGCCGACCGGAACGCGAGATGACCTCGACATGCCGGGAGAATTCGGCCCGCGAGACGACGCCCCAGGAGTCGCCCCGACGATCGTTGACCGAGTGATACAGGAGGACCGGGATGACCGCGGAGCTCACGGTCGGGTCCGCCTCTCAACCGGCGGCGAGTATTTGAAGACCCAGTCGGTGGGGCGCGTGTACACCAGCCTGAACGCGCCCGAGCGCCCCAGGGCCAGGACGAAGCTCCTCACCGAGCCCCCCGGCAACATGCCGTTGAGGCGTCCGTATCCCTCCTGCGCGATCGACAGCACGACGTACGCCGGGCGGGCGTGCTGCTGTCGGATCAGCCGTTCGAGGCGCGCCACGTCGACGGGGCCCAGAAGGTGGCCGGCGAATCCTGGTTGCTCGAGCAGCGACGGCGGATCGGCGAGCGAGACGAGCGGGTAGCGCGCCGTGAGGCGACTCGGGGCGTTCGGGGCCAGGTCGATCCGCATCGATCCCGGCGGCGCGTGCTGCTCGTACCAGGTAGACGCCGCGACGTCGTCGGCGGGGATCCGGTTGGCGAGCTCCTGACCGAAGTAGGCCAGCAGAAGGAAGGCTCCGATCACGGGCGTGACCACCGCCAGGCGGCGAAAGCTCAATTGCGCTTCTCCGATGGGCGAGGACCGCTGCACGCAGGCGAAGGCCGCCAGGAGCCCCAGCCACGGCAGCGCGAACAGATACGCACGGAATGGCCCCTCGCCGCCGTACGACTGCAGGGCAACGCCGAGCAGCGGGGCGACGATAAGGCACGCCGGCACCAGATCGCGCTTCCCACCCCGTAGCCTCCCGGCGAATCCGATCAGCGCGAGCGCGACGATCGAGGCCATGACCGCGGCGGGCGCGTAGAAGATGAGAGCCGCGCCGGGGAGGGCGGCGCCGACGTTGCGCCCGGGCACCTTTCCCGGGGTCGGCTCGATGAGCCCGAAATGCGCGTGCAGGAAAGGCCAGGCGAGCGCCACCCACCAGACCTCGACGGCCAGCATGGCGACGACGACCCCTATGCCCGGCAGGTCGCGATCGTCTCGCCGCGCCGCCGCATGCCCGGCCCGCCGCCGGAGCGGGCGGCCGAGCCAGCCCGCCGGCGCGCGCCCTAGCCACGGCGCGGGCGCGCGCCGCGAAGCCGTCCTCTCGGTGCCCAGGACCTCGACCAGAACCCTCTGACCGCCGGGTCCCGCCGCTCGCACGCGGATAGGTCCCGCCTGGGTGAGAAAACGGCCGGAGCGGCTCGGGCGCGAGGTCGAGCGCCCCTCGGCGAGTGGACGCTCGAGAGGACCGGGATAGCGGATCCAGCGCCGGAACAGCGCCAGCGTGCCGACGCTCAGGATGAGGAACACCGGCGACAGCTGGTGGCTCGTGACCACGGCCACCACGCATGCGGCGCCGCCCAGAAGTGCGGCCCTAGGCCCCAGCGGTGCGGGGGCCAGCTCGTCGTCGGGGAGGCGGGGTGCAAGCCAGCGTCGCCCACTGGCGGCTCGGCGCCGCCACCGGTCGGCGGCGCGGGGGCCGCACCGAAGGAACAGTCCGATCACGACGAGCGAGAGGACGAACCCGAACGCCTGCGGGGCGAGGTAGTCCTGACCAACCCAGTTGCCGAGGACAAAGAACAGGGTGGCGGTCCAGAGAAGCCGCTCGTCGCGGGTGACGCCGCGCAGCGCGAAGCGCACGGCGGCCGCGCCCACCAGGTTGAAGAACAGCTGCGCCCACCCGGCGTAGTCGATCGAGCCCACCCCGGAGGTCTTGCTCAGCCACGCGTTGGCGGCGAAGAAAGACGGCCAATTGTTGTAGATGTCGACGTTCCGATCGGCCGCGCCGGTGGACGCGATCAGGTTGATCACGCCGAGGTGCTTGTAGACCCAGGCGTACCGCGGCTCGTCGTAGAGGATCGCGGTGGTTGCGTGCAGCACGACGATCAGCGCCAGGATGTAGAGGCCGAGCACCCTGGGGTCGAGCCCGCCGCTGCTGGCCGCAATGGCAAAGCCAACCAGCAGGAGCGCGAACGCGAGGAAGTACGTCGCCGGCATCGCCTGCAACAGCCCGAGTCCCCCGATCCGGTTCAGATGCGCGCCGAGCAGGGACTCCGTCCAAGCGAGCAGAGCCACGATTATCAGGGCGGCGTGCGTGTGCGCTTCGGGGGTGACGTGGCGGGCCGCGAGGCGCGCGCGACGGAGTGCGGCGCGGGCGCCCGCGGTAGCCGCGCGAGGCGCCAAGAGCCTCGCGATGCCCGGCGCGACCGCGACCAGGCAGAGGCCGCAGAGCCCGTAGAGAAAAGCTCGCGGTCGCCAGGCGCCCAGCCACAGCATCGTCTGGGCGAGGACCGCGGTGGCGCCCAGGCTGATCCCGACGATCAGTCCCGCCTCTCCTCGCCCCCGCACGGCGGTGAGGAACGCGCCGCCGGGAGCCAGGCACAGGAAGGCAAGCACCGCCGCCATCCGCACCGCGACCGGAAGATTGAGGGCCACCGACAGCGCCGCTGCGACACAAGTGACCGCGGTGACGAGGACGATGCCGTCTTGACCCGGCGCCACCTCGCGCGCCCGGACTTGCCGGGGCCGAGGCACCGGCAGCCCGCGCGAGACGAGCCGCCGCGCGCGCGTCGCGAGGAAACTAAAGCCGTAGGCGGCCGGGCCCACGAGCATCCCCAACCGCTCGAGCCACTCCAGCCGACGAGGGTAGTCCGGCGGCTTGCCCGCGTTCTTGCGCGAGCCTGGGTCACGGGCGTACCGGATCCCCGCCGGCACCGCCCGCACGAAGCCGCGGCGATCGGACCCGACGAGGAGCTGCTTGGCGAGCACCGCTCCGAGTCCGACGCCGTAGCGGTACACCTGTCGCCGCAGACGCGCGCTCCCGTCCGGGTGCTGGTGCCAGACGATCGCTCGTGGCTCGTACGACACCGCATGTCCGGCCCGCAGCAGGCGGATATACAGGTCGAGGTCCTCCCCGCCGGTGGTCGGCGTTCCGGGGCCCAGGTCGGTGTCGAACCCCCCGAGCTCACGAGCCACGTCTGTCCAGAGGACCGTGTTGGCCCCGGATCCGATCACGCCCGGGGCGTACGGGAAGAACGGAATGTCGGCCCGAGACTCGGGATGCCGGAACGTGCGCCGCCGGAAGCCTTTGCAGAAGCCCGCGAACTGCTCGAGCAGCACCTGGCTGTCGGTCTCGAGCTCGAGCGGGAGGATGAGACCGGTCACGCACCCAACGTCGTCCGCGCGACGAAGTGCCTCGACGCCGGCGCGGATCCAGCCTCGGTCGACGACCACGTCATCGTCGGTGAACGCGACCACCTCGTGGGCAGCGCGAGCCAGGCCCGCGTTCCGGGCCAGGGACGCGCCCCGCCGACCCTCCTCCACGTAGCGCAGGCGCCCGTCCTCGGGGAATCGCTCTGCCAGCATTGCTTCCGTGTCCGCCGCGTGGGGGCGGTTGTCCACCACGATCACCTCGAACTCCTCGTAGTCGCACGCGAGGATCGAGGAGACGCATCGCTCGAGCGCGGGTGGATTGCCGCACGTCGCCACCACCACGCTGACCGCCGGAAGCGCCCGGGGCGGAAAACCCCGTCGGTCGAGAGTGGGTGGAGCCGCCAGCAGCGGAATCTTTCGTGCGAGCGCGTGGTCACGCCGCGTGTGCGCCTCGCAAACCTCGGCCGCGAAGCGCCACACTAGGCCCTCCGCGAGCTGATCGCCCGACGGCTGCGCGCCTTCGCGGAGCGAAAACGCGGCCGTGCCGATCGGATCCCCGCCCAGATGGGCGACCACCAGCAGCGAGCGATACGGAGGGCGCCGGTCCCCGCGCCGTACTCGCAGATCGCTGACTGGAGCTCCCAGATCCAGCGTGCGAACGGCGACCGGGGCCACGAGCTGCGCCGCCGGGACAATCTGACCGCCGAGGCTCACGCCACCCGAATCTGGGGAAGGTGCGTTATCGGTCTCCCGCCCTCGATCAACCGCCGGTATAAATCCCACACGCGATCGACCACCCGATCCGGGGAGGGGACGACGGCGCGCCCAGCTGAGCTGGCGAAGCAAGCACCGGGACGGGCCAGTTCGGTGATCGCGTCCGCCACCTCAAATGGCGATCCCCGCGAGACGAACTTGACCCGGGCGCCGGCGAAGCGTGCCGCCGCCTCGCGATGGACCGGGAGCTCGGACGCCACCACGGACGCGCCCGCCGCCAGCGCCTCGGCCACATGCAGACCGGAGCTGTGATCGTCGTGGAGGGCCACCACGGCGGCCGCCGAGCGCAGCCAGCGATACAGCTCGGCGTCGCCGACAGGACCTACGAACTCCACGCGCGAGGACACGCGAAGGTCGGCGGCATGCGCCTGGAGGCGGTGCAGGAGCGGTCCTGTGCCGGCGACCACCAGCCTGAAATCCGCCTCGAGGCTCGCCATCGCCGCGATTGCGCGGTCGATGCGCTTGCCTCGGTCGAGCCGTCCGACCGCAAGCACAACCCTCCCGGTGAGCGGGAACGGTCTGGCCGCTCGTATCGCGTCGACATCGACGGTGACGGGGATAACCGAAACGCGTCCCACCGCTCCGGGGAACCTTTCGCAGAGCACGTCGCGCTCGTAGCTCGAGTTGCACACGGTCTCGCTCGCGCGGGCGATGGCCGTCGCGGTCGTGCGGGCGTGCGGCCAGGCCGCGAGCCGCTGGATCGGAGCGTGGGGAGTGAAGACACAACGGCGAGCGCCACCGCGAATGACGGCAAGGGCCAACCGCGCGTCGGCGGAGTGCACGTCGGCGACATCGAACGAGCTCGCGACCAGGCGAAGTAGGAGCGCCGGAGATCGCTGGGTGAGTAGCTCGACATCCGCGCCGCGCTCGGTGAGGCCGTGCGCGAGCGCCCGCACGTGCCGGGCCGCGCCAGCGCGGTTGGCGAGCTGACCGGAGGTCACGAGCGCGACCTTCATCCGGTGAGCACCCGGTAGGCGATCCGCGGCAAGATCGACCGGCGCGAGCGGGTGCAGAGGCGTTCGACGGCGATCGTGCGCAGGACCCGGGTGCCATCGCGGACGGCGTGGAGGTGGCTGCGTCCGTGCATCCGCGCCTGCTCGTAGCTCGGAACCTCGTGTACGACGAGGCCGGCCTTCGCGATCCGGATGTTGATCAGCGTCTCGACCTCGAAGCCGTCGCAGTCCACGCGCATGTACCGCAGGCATCGGGCCCAGAAGGCGTTGTAGCCGTAGCACAGATCCGTGTAGTGCGTCCCGTACAACGAGTTGACCGCGGCGTTGAGGGCTCGGTTGCCCAGGGCCCGGATGAGGGTCATGTCCGCGGTTGCCCCGCCCTGCGCGAACCGCGATCCCTTGACGAAGTCGGCGCCGTTGCACAGGGCCGCGACGAATCGCGGGATCTCTGCGGGGTCGGTCGAACCGTCGGCGTCGAGCGAGACGACGATGTCGCCGGTGCAGGCGGCGAATCCCTCCGCGAGGGCATTGCCTTTCCCGTTGCCGGTCTGAGTGAGGACCCGTACGTCCGGGCGCAGGGCGCGGGCCACGCTGACCGTGGCGTCGATCGAGTGGCCGTCGACGACGATCACCTCATGCAGCCCTTCCGGCAGCCGCGAAAATACGTAGGGCAGGTTCTTCTCCTCGTCCAGCGCCGCTATTACGACGCTGACTCGCAGATCGAGGTCGGCGAGGTTCGATGCCCGTGGAAACGGCACCGGCGCCTCCCCTGCATTCCCAGCTAGCACCCGCTGACTGGTCACTTCGACCTCCATCTGAAACAGGATCTCGAGGACCCGGCCTATCGCCTGGGAGTGAAACTCGGTGGGCCCGACTCGACTAGAGCGAACCTCGCGATGGCGGTCATCTCCCCGATCCATGACCGAATGGCTGCCAGTCAGAGATCAGATGGGCGGATGGTGGTTAGCGGCGATGCGAATGACAACGATGAGGGGTTAACTCCTCACCGGGGTGATCACGTTTCCCGTATCATGGCCCCGGCAGAACAGGACTCAGATCTGCCCAGGGACCCGGGTGGAAAAGGGGGTCGGGTTGGTAGGTACCGGATGAGCCAACAAGGAACGTTGCAGGACGAGCAGGGTAGCGGCGGGCTCGTGCGTCTCTCCCGCGGCGCACTGCTCTCGCGATCGCTGGTGGTGTTGGGAGCGATCGGAGGAAGCGCCCTCGGCGCCGCGGATCTAGCCGCTTCCTCGGGCTCGCAGTCCGGCTCCGGCCCCTCGCCGGCCCGCGATCAGGAGATCCTGAATCTCGCTCTTCTGATGGCGCGTTTACAAGCCGCTTTCTACGCGGACGCCCTGCGCGCCGGGCGCTTGACGGGCGAGAGTCATCAGTACGCGGACGTGGTCGGCAAACAGGAGCAGGCCCACGTCCAATATCTGGCCGCGGCCCTGGGGCCGGCCGCGAACCAGAGCCCGCGGTTTCATTTCGGCGACGCAACGAGCGACCCGACGAGGTTCATCGCCACCGCCGTGTCGCTCGAGACGACCTCGCTGGAGGTCTATAACGGACAGGCCGTCAACCTGACGCCCACGACGCTGGCCGCCGCCGCTCGGATCGTGTCCGTCGAAGCACGCCACGCCGCATGGGCGCGCGCTCTCGCTGGGCAGGACCCCGCCCCGGCCGCGGTCGACGTCCCGATCAGCGTGAATCAGGCCAAGAGCGTGATCGCGCCGTTCATTGGATAGCGATGTCGCGCGACGGGATCCGGTCCTTCAGCCTCAGTGACTTCGACGTCGACGGCGCCGTTCGGGAGTCGTTGAGTCGCCTTCCGGGTCACACCCGCGCGGGATTCCTGCGCCGGGCGGCAGGTGCCGGGGCGGCGGTGGCCGGCGGGTTTGCACTCCGGCCCGGGACGGCGGGCGCACGTGCCGGCGGATCTTCCGGCGACATCGGGATCCTCAACTACGCGCTCTCGCTCGAGTACCTGCAAGCGTCGTTCTACACCGAGGCGGAACGCATGGGGGCCTTGCAGGGCGCGCTTGCCCACCAGGCGCAGGTCGTCGGCGCCCACGAGCGCGACCACGTGAAGGCGTTCAAGGCCGTGCTCGGGTCCGCGGCCATAAAGCAGCCGAGCTTCGACTTCCACGGGGTAACCGCGAACCCGGATGCGTTTCGCAGCACCGCGGTTGCGTTCGAGGACCTCGCCACGGCGGCCTACAAGGGACAGGCCCCGAACATCCAGTCCGCGACCTACCTCGCCGCGGCGCTCGCCGTTCATTCGGTCGAAGCACGGCACGCGGCCTGGATCAGGCGGCTGGCGGGATTCCTCCCGGCCGCACAGGCGTTCGACGACCCTCTCGACGCCCCGCGCGTCATCGACATTGTCAACTCGACCCACTTCGTGACGCTGCAAGCTCCCGACACCAGCGCGGGGACTTCTCCTGGGTTCACGGGTTAGAGCGAGGAGAATGGCACGCGTCCGAGGGCGCTCAGGACAAATGCTCTGGGTGGTGGCCGGAGTCATCATCAGTGCGGCCGTGGCGGCGCTCCTCTCGTTCCGCGGCCTGCCGTCGAGCACCAAGGAGCGCGGGCGACCGAGCGGCTCGGAATCGGCCTACACGCTCACCGCGCTTCCGTCTGCCTTCACCGCCCAGCGCCCGCTGCCGCTGATCGATGCCACCGGCGCCACGCGCTGGGCACCCGTGCTGCACGCGGCGGCCGCCCGGCGCGCGCCGAGCTTCCAGAGCGCCGTCGTGGCACGGCTCGCGAACCACACCGGGGACGGCACCGCGAACATCTTGGTCGCCGACGCCGAGGCCGAACACCAGGGGGTATTGTGGGAGCGGGTCCGCCTGGCCGTCCTTCCCAACGGGACTCAGGGCTGGGTCCCTCGCAGTTCACTTGGCGGTTGGACGTTTGTCGATACTCGACTCGTTATCGATCGGGCGCGCCTCACGGCCACCCTGCTCAGGGCTGGACGAGTCGTCTTCCGGGCACCGGTGGCGGTTGGGGCTCCCGGCACGCCGACGCCGTCAGGACAGTTCTACGTCCGAGACCGGTTGAGTGGCTTCTCAAACCCGATGTACGGCCCGCTGGCGTTCGGGACGAACGCACGCTCGCCCACGCTCACGGACTGGCCCCAGGGCGGAGTGGTCGGAATCCACGGCACCGATCGTCCAAGTCTGATACCGGGGCGCGTCTCCCATGGCTGCATCCGTCTCAAGAACGCCGCAATCGTTAGGCTCGGAAGGCTCATGCCCGTCGGCACGCCGGTGACGATCACATGAGGTACCGCTTCCGAGCGTCCACGATCCTCTGCGGCGTGGTCCTGGTCGCCGGGCTCGTCGGTGTCGCCCCCGCCGCGGGCGCTGGGTCCCCGACCCAGACCCAGAGCGCCACGGCGCCCCAGCAACTCGTTCACGTGTATCCGCTCGGCCCGCAACGACTGTGTTGCACCGGCCAGACGGCCGTGAGCGGTCAGAACACGTCGAAGGGTGGTAGCCGCTCGACCGTCGAGAACGGGCCGCAACGAGCGGTCGTCTCCTCGGCCGGGCGAGCGCGGTCTGGCACCAGGTCGGACGGCGCCAGCGCGAAGGGCGGCTCGTCGGCCACGATCGTGATCGTCATCGGGATCCTGGCAGCGCTTCTCCTGGCGTCAACGGCGGGCGGAATGTACGCGAAGCGTCGCCGGCGCGCGGGCGCTCGGGGGACGGTTCCGGTCGGGCCATATGCGTACGAAACTGCCCGGTCGGCTCGCGCCCTCGGAGGCGCCCGGCGTTCCGGCGAAGCGCCGGCGCCCGCTCGGCCCGCCGCCGAGCGCTCGGAGTTCGGGCGGCCGGCCACGGAGGCGGCGGAGCTCGCGTATCGGCGCGCCGACAGAGTCGGTGACGCGGCGGGCGCCTTCAATCTCGGCGTTCTGCTCCACCGCCGCCAGGACATCGCCGGCGCGACCGCCGCCTACGGACGAGCCGAGCAGAGAGGCGACCCTGACGCCGCTTTCAACCTGGGGGTGCTGCTGTATGAGACGGGCGATCTCGACGGGGCCGAGGCCGCCTGGCGCCGATGCGTCCGGCGCGGGCACGCGAGGGCGGCGGCAAACCTCCGATTTCTGCTCGAGCGTCGGAGCGATGCTCGGGTGCTCGACACCCCGGAGGTCCTGGCCGCGACCGCCGAGTCCGAGGAGCGCACGTACCGCCGCGCCGATGAATCCGGCGACGCCGCGGGCGCTTTCAACCTCGGCGTCATCCTCCACAGCCGCCGGGACGAGGAGGGTGCGGCGGCGGCATATCGGCGGGCGGAGGACAGAGGGGATCCGGACGCCGCCTTCAACTTGGGTGTGCTGCTGTACGAGGCGGGGGACCTCGATGGCGCCGAAGCCGCGTGGCGGCGATGCGTCCAGCGGGGTCACGCCAGAGCGGCGGCAAACCTGGGATTCCTGCTTGAACGTCGCGGCGAGCTGGAGCGCGCCGGTCACCAATGATGAGCCCGCTTCGTCGTTCGCCGAGACAGGATCGCGACAGTGTCGCGATGCTGTCGCGACACCCATGCCGCGCCACTGTCGCGATAGTGTCGCGGCAGCGAGGGTACGACCAGCACCCCAGCCTTCGATTCGCGTCTCACAAGCCGTATGGCGTATGACCGCACCAGAACAAACCGGAGAGGCCGACCCATGTCACCTTCCGCGCCACAGCGAGCCGGCGGGGGCAGTCCGTCGACGACGGACTTGCCGTATGGCCCGCTGCCAGTCCGATCTGATCAATCGACCGTCGGGGCTGCGAGCTCCACCCAACAGGATCCGGTCCTGAGACTGTCCAGCGTAGACGCGGAGCCCCCGGCCGGCGGTGGAGCGGCGGACCTCGATACGGACCGCTTAACGGACGAGCCCTCCATGGAGGCGGGCTCGTCTGAGCAGCGCGTGGACGCCACCAGCCACGAGGGCGGCGATCAGCCCGGCGGCGAGCCGGTGCCGGAGCCGTCTTCGGAGCTGGACATCGCCATCGACCGGGGCGAGTCGGACGACGACGTTCACTTCGGAGTAGCCGCAAAAGCGCTCGGGGTCTCCCGGAAGACCGTGGAGAGGATGGTCAAGCGCGGCCAACTCGAGCGCGGGCCATCCAACGCTCCCGCGACGGTTTCGAAGCGCGCCTTGGTCGCGGTGCTCGAGCAGCGCCGGCGGGACGGCAGCCACCTGACGCGAGCGACCACCCTCGCGCCGGGGCAGCCGGGCCCCGCGGACCTTGATGCGCCGTGGCCAGAAGACGCCATGACTCAGCTGCAGGATCTGCTGCGTCCGGTGCTGGAGCCGTTGCTCGAGGATTTCGTCGCCGCGCGCACCCGCGTTGCGGTGCTGGAGACTCAGATGGAGAGCATCGCGGCGCGCTCGGCACAGGAGCGCGCGCGCGACGAGCTGCTGCTGTCGCTGGCGACGGGCGGTTGGCGCGAGCGTCGAAGGGCGCGCAGGATGGCCCTACGACAGTACGTTCTGCGAGACGACCTCGGGCCTTAGCGGCTCGGCGGGCGCCCAGTTGGCGTCCGTCAGCAGCGACATGAACGCCGCCCCGTGCGGGGTGAGTTCGGTGACGCTCGACTTCACCGCGTGAATCGGACGGACCATGCGCTCGACGCCCGCCACGCGGAACGGCGCCAACTCTCCCCGCGCGATCTCATCGCGGACCAGCAGCCGCGAGATGAAGCTCACACCCAGCCCGTCGGCCACCGCCCGCTTGATGGCCTCGTAGGAGTCGAATGCCCAGATCTGCGCCGGCTGGCACTCGGCCTGGGCCAGATGGCGCTCGGTCACCAGCCTCGTGCTGGAGCCTTCGGAGCCGAGCAGGAGGCTGTTACGCGCGAGTTCCTCGCGGCTCACCAAGGCGCCGTGCCTGAACAGACCCACCGGGGCGATTCCCACCAACTCGTCCATCAGGATCTGGGTGCGAACCACGGGTTCTGCCGATGCGACCTCGCCGGCGATTCCGATCGTCGCGCTTGCCCGGGCGACCTCCCGGATCACGGTCTCGCTGGGGAGCGTGCGGAGCTTGACGCTAGCGCCGGGATAACGTTCGGAGAACTTGCGCAGGATCGGAGGCACCAGCGCGATGCTGGGCGTGAGGCTGGCAGCAATGATCAACTCGCTCCGGCCGCGGGAGTCGAGTTCGTCCAGAGCCCAGCGCATGCTGTCCAGAGTGGCGAGCACACGATCGGCGTGTGAGGCGACGATCCTCCCCGCGGGCGTCAGCGTGCTCCCGCGTCCCGTTCGGACGACCAGCCGGTGTCCGATCGCCGTTTCCAGCGTTCGAAGGTGCATCGATGCCGAGGGCTGCCCGATGGCGCATGTCTCTGCGGCGGCCGAGATGGACCCGGTTCTGTCGATTTCCAGCAGGATCCTCAACCTCAGGGGATGTATGTTCTCCATCTGCACCTGACGCAGCACCCCCCCGAGTCCGACCTCAGTGGGATCCGATGAGCTTCTCTGCCGGCCCCCGTGCCGATCCGGCGAAGCGTTGGGAACCCGACCGTTGGGTGCCGGTCGCACCACGCCGACGCTGCGGGACAATCCTTGTACCAGTCGAGGTCTAGGCATCATCGTGATCCTCCTGCCCACGTCGGGCTTGGCTGCGGTACGGCTTCGCGGAGATCGAGCAAAGCGGCCCGAGCCAGCTGCGCTACCTCCCCATTCCCGCGCTGATCCGCCCGGCGATAGGCCGCCTCAGCGTCGGCGAGCTCGCCGCGTTGCTCGAACAGCACGCCGAGGTTGAACGCGGCCGCGGCATCGCCACGTTGATCCGCTCGGCGGTAGGCCGCCTCGGCCTGGGCCGCCGCGCCGCCCTCCTCGAGCAGCACGCCGAGGTTGGAGGCGGCTGCGCCGTGGCCCTGCTCGTCCGCACGCCGGTACGCGGCCTCCGCGCCGGCGAGATCGCCGCGTTCCTCGAGCAGCACGCCGAGATTGAACGCCGCGGTGGCCTCCGCGTCGTGATCGGGACCAGCATACGCCGGCGGGGCGGCTCCGTTCGTGTGGCCGGTCGCGGCGTTCCCGTTCGTGTGGCCGGTCGCGGCGGTCCCGTTCGTGTGGCCGGTCGCGGCGGTCCCGTTGGTGTGGCCGATCGCGGGTGAGGTTGGTGGAGCGGTCCCGTTCGTGTGGCCAATCGCCGAGGAGCCTGGCGAAGCTCGCTTCCCCGCCCTCCGGCGCGCGAACCGGGAGGCGACGAGGACTAGCGCCACACCGAGCGCGAGGAGGATTGCCAGCAAGACGGTAGCTGCCGTGCCGGCCCCGGGGCTCGGCCTCTTCACGCTGGTCGGGATCGGGCTCTTTCCGGCTCGGGGGCTCTTACCGGCTCGGCCGCCGGTCTCGTGGGGCAGCGGAGCGAGAACGAGCGACGGATGCTGCGAGCCGTGGGGTCCTGAGGTGTGGAGTGGCCGCACCGGCTCGGCGACGCGGGCCAGAGTCTGGGCCCCGGCGATGCCGTTGGCCGGCAAGCCATGCGCGGTCTGGAAGCGGCGGACAGCGTTCGCGGTGAGCGGGCCGTAGCGCCCATCGATTGGGCCGGGCGAGTAGCCGGCCAGCGCGAGCCTACGTTGCAGTGCGCGTACCGATTGCGATCCGGCTGGTCCGCTCCCGGCACCCGGGGACAGCGTCCGTCCAGAGCGGTTCAGCGCCGCCCATGTGTGCGGGCCGACGATGCCGTCGACCTGCAAGCCCTGCGAGGCCTGAAAAGCGATGACCGCGCGCGAGGTGAGGGATCCGAACCTGCCATCGACGGGGCCTGGGCCGTAGCCCGCCGCCGCCAGGCGACCTTGCACCTCGCGTACCAGAGGCGACCCCTGGGCGCTGGCGTATCCGCTTCCCCACGCCAGCAACGTGGACGGGGTGCGGTGTGAGCCATTGCCGTTCGCCGGCGCTCCAAGCGCGACTGCCGGGAAGGCGAGCACGAGCGCGAGCACGCACGCCACCGGCGCCCCTCGTCGTCTGTTTCTAGGGTCGCGCACGCTGCCCCTGGTCTGATGCATCCTGCTTTCTCCTCATCTGAGTACACGCTCCCCGGCGGTGTTCCCGCCCCGCGGGGTGGCTCCACCCCGGCATCACGTAGCGGCGCAGCCGGCCCTATGCGACGTGCGCCGCCAAAACGAGACGTTCGGTCGTCAGCCCGGGCGGTCGAGGCGCGGCGCGAGCGGCGTCGATCGCCAGGGTGCGCACTTCAGCGCGATGCGCTGGAGCCGCAGGTGCAGTGACGAGAGCGCGGACAGCGCCACCACTACCGGCGCCACCACGATCGCGACGACCAGCGCCGCTACGGCGATCGCGGCGAGGCTAATGGGGCGAAGCTTCAATCCGTTGCGGCACATTCCAATCACGACCATTCGTGTCGGTGACACTGACGGCCCCCCGGCCGTGGCGGCCAAAGTAATGCCTGTCAGTGCAGTGAGCAAGGCCTATTTCACAAAATATTCGCAATTTGCGTAAATTTATTTCACGAGTTTGATTGCAAATGACCGTGGAAAATGGTATTGCGACATGTCGCGACACGCGTCTATCTTCATCGCGCGTTCGGGCGCCGCATTCGTCTCTCGAGGCACTCAGGCAAGTGTCAGCGCGCGTGGCGGGACCGGGTTTGGGAGGTCGAATATCGCGCGCTCGCGTAGGTCCGGGCGGGCAGAAGTGCGTGGGTGAGGGTATCCGTGAGCCATCGCTCGTAGCGTGCCCGCGGCCAGCCGCGCTCGGAGATCAGCGCGTGATAATTCTCGGGGGCTATCAATAGCCACACGAGGTCGGCGGCGAACGCGCGACGGAGACCCTCGCGCAGAGATGTTTTGTCAGCCAGCGCGTCTACGAACCTCCGCGCGGCGACCAGCCGTTGCCCCTCTCCGGTCGCCCATAGCTCCTTGAGCGCGGGCTCACCGCCGCTGGCCGCGCCCCGCAGCACCTCCTTGAGCTCCGCGTAGCGGCTCCACAAATCCGCGAGGTGCTCGACTTCCAGCTCGACCGCCCGGTAAGGATCCGGCTCGTTCACGACCCTTTGCCACGGCTCTCGCTCCGCGACCGTCAGATCCTCATCGTCGCCTCGCAGCGCGAGTGTGCGCAGCGTGGCCAGGACCTCCTGCTTGTTGCCGACCGCGCTGAACACCGTCGGCTTGCTCACGCCGGCGCTCTCGGCGATCTGTTCGACGGTCGTGGCGCCGTAGCCCTGCGCCAGAAACAACTCGCGCGCCGCAGCCAGGACGGCCTGCCGGGTGGCAGCGGCCTGCTGGTCGCGGAGCGCAGAGCGGTAGCGGCGAGGGGGTTGCTTGACGTTCCCCATGAGGTTAGTTTACCTTCTAGATATTCGTTATATGATAAGTAGATGAAAAAGGAGATGAAACCATGGCTCGCATCCCGTACGCCGCGCCAGAGCCACTGCAGCAGATGCTGCGCCGGACCCCTTTCCCAGAGGACACGAGCGGCAACGTTTTCCGAATCCTCGCGCGGGCGCCTTCGGTTGGAGCCGGGGCGCTGAACTTGATCTACGCCGTCCTCACTGAGACGGAACTCGATCCCCGGCTGCGCGAGATCGTCATTCTCCGCGTCGCTCAGCGCAGCGGCGCCGCCTACGCCTTTGCGCAGCACGC
>JAFASF010000219.1 GCA_019244745.1 Solirubrobacterales bacterium
TCGTCCACGCCCTCGACTCCTCACCGCCATGCGAGCCGCAGGACGAGGCGGCGGCGACGTATGCCGAGAAGATCTCCGCCGCCGACCGCAAGCTCGATCCTCGCCGAACCGCCGCGGAGCTCGAGCGGACCGTTCGCGCGCTCACAAACCACATCGGCGCCTACGTCGAGCTGCCCGACGCGATGCGGCTAGGCGTCCTCAAAGCCCGCGTCCGCGACGCCGACGACCACCCACCGGAGGGAGCCGTGTCCCTGAAAGGACCCCTACCAGTCCTGGGTACCGCCGACGGCGCGCTCGAGCTCGTGGTCGTGCAACCTCCCGGCCGGCGGACGATGCGCGGCGAAGACTTCCTTCGCGGGTACCGGGGTAAGGCCTGAGCGATGGCCTCCGTCTCGCCGGCGCGCGCCTGCGCGTTCAGGGTCGTCCGCCGCGTGTTCGAGCAGGGCGCGTACGCCGACCGCGCGCTGGCGGCGGAGGCGGCTTCGCTGCAAGGGCGCGAGCGAGCCCTCGCCACCGCCCTCTCCTACGGGGTGGTGCAGCGGCGCGCGACGCTCGATCACGTCGCCCAGCGGCTCACGAACCGGCCGCTGGCCAAGCTCGACCCGCCGGTGCTCGCCGCACTGCGGCTGGGCCTGTTCCAGCTGCTCTATCTCGACGGTGTGGCCGAGTACGCCGCGGTCAACGAGAGCGTCGAGCTTGTCAAGCGCGGACGGCGCGGCGGCGCGGCGCTCGTCAACGCAGTGCTGCGCCGAGGCGCCACCCAGGGCCCGGCCATCCTCGAAGAGCTCGATGACCGAGGTCCCCGCGAGGCGGCCGTCCTCCACTCCGTCCCGCAGTGGCTGGCCGAGCGCTGGTGGGAGGAGCTCGGCGAGGAGTCCGCCCGCGCCCTTCTGAGGCACATCAACCAGCCGGCCGAGTCGGCCCTGCGCGTGAACACGCTGCGCGCGACCGTGCCGGAGGTGCTCGAGCGCCTGCCGGTGGCGTCCACGCCGGCGCCCGAACTGCCCGAGGGGCTGATCCTGGCCGGGCCGCTCGACATCCAGAGCACGGAGCTGTGGCGCCGGGGCGCGGTCATGGGGCAGTCGCGGGCTTCGATGCTCATCAGCCGCGTGCTCGGGCCGCGTCCCGGCGAGCGGGTGCTCGACCTGTGCGCGGCCCCGGGGGCCAAGAGCACCCAGCTTGCCGCGCTGATGGAGAACCGCGGGTCGCTGCTCGCGGTGGAGCGCCACCCCGGCCGGGCGTGGGCGCTCGAGCGCACCTGCGAGCGCATGGGCGCCACCTGCGTGCGCGTCCAGATCGCGGATGCGGTCGAAGCCAGGGGGGACCCGGCAGCGGACCGAGTTCTCGTGGATCCGCCGTGCAGCGGGCTGGGCACCCTGCAGTCGCGTCCGGACGTACGCTGGCGCGCCAGCCCGCAGAAGATCTCCGAACTGATCGATTCCCAAGCCCGCATCCTGGCGGCCGGAGCGGCCGCGACCGCACCGGGGGGCGTGCTCGTCTACTCGGTGTGCACGATCTCGCGGGCCGAGAGCGAGGAGCTGATCGAGTCGTTCCTGCGGGAACACGAGGAGTTCAGCGCCGACGATCTGGGCGCCGAGTACCCGGCGTGGCGGCATCGGGGCGACGGGCGCTACCTCCAGCTGCTGCCCCACCGCGACCGCACGGACGGGTTCTTCGTGGCAAGGCTGCGCCGGGCGCACCGTTAACCTAAAGGATCGTGACCGATCCTCCCGTCAACCTCGGTCCAGCGTGTCCCGGCTGCGGCGAGCCGTGGCTCCGGCCCACGGCCGTTCCCGGCCGCTACCGATGCGTGTACTGCCTGCGGCGCTACGAGCTTGTGTCGGTGTGCCCGAACTGCGGCGAGCACTCCACGATCGTGCGGATGTCAACGACGGCGATCGTCGCCTGCAACCACTGCCAGGGCAGCATGCTGCAGGTGGTCTAAGTGCTCTCCACCGCCAACGCCGGCCGGACTTACGGCGGGAAGCACTAGACGGCTCGATGCCCGGGGACCAGACCGCCCCTTACACGACCGACTCTCACACGGTGCCCCGCGTCACGCTCCCCCGCAACCTACGGGTCGCACCATCAATACTGTCGGCTGACTTCGCCCATCTGGGGACCCAGGTCGACGAGGTCCTCGAGGCCGGGGCGAGAGTGATCCACGTCGATGTGATGGACGGGCACTTCGTGCCGCCGATCACGTTCGGGGCGATCATTGTGGAGGCGATCGCCGGCCGCGTGCACGACGCCGGCGGGATCATCGACGTGCATATGATGGTCGAGCGCCCCGAGCGGCACATCGACGACATTGCCCGGGCCGGCGCGGACAACATCACCATCCACGTCGAGGCGACGCCGCACCTGCACTACACGCTCGCCGCCATCCGAGACGCCGGCTGCACCGCGGGCGCGGCGATCAACCCGGGGACGCCGGCGGACGCCGCGCGCGAGGTGGCCGGCGACGAGCTGGACCTGGCGCTGTGCATGAGCGTCAATCCCGGCTGGGGGGCCCAGGAGTTCATCCCGGCCTCGCTAGACAAGCTCGCGCGGATGCGGGCGAGGCTTCCAGACGGCGTCGTGCTCGAGGTCGACGGGGGGATCCACGAGACCACCGCCGCCCCGTGCGCCCAGGCGGGAGCGAACCTGCTCGTCACGGGATCGGCGGTGTTCGGCTCGGAGGACCCCGCCGCCGCGTACACCGCGATCGCAGCCGCCGCCGGAGCCACCTGACCCCGACCCAGACCTTCCCGCGGCCGACGGTCCGGCCACCCGGCCGGTCCGCTAGGGTCCTTACGGATGCATTTGCGCAAGCTCGCGGGAGCGCCGGCGACCGCTCTGGCCATCGCCGCGCTCGCCGGCTGCGGCTCGAGCGGGTCCTCCTCCAGCGTCACGCCCGCTGCCTACGTGAAGTCGATCTGCACAGCGGTGACGCCATTCGAAGCCGACGTCGTCAAGCGCAGCGACGAGCTCAACCTGACCACCCTCGCGAACGCCGAGCAGGGAAAGAAGGCGATCCAAGGATTTCTGTCGGCGGTCTCGGACGACACCGACCGGGCACTCTCCAAGCTCAAGGGGGCGGGCACCCCGAACGTCTCAAACGGCAAGCAGCTCGCCGACACGGTCGTCTCCGCGTTCACGCAGCTGAAGGCCGCGGTGGGTCATGCACTGGCGCAGGCCGAAGCGCTGCCGACGAGCAGCCCCGAGGCGTTCAAGACGGCGGCGACCCACCTCGGTACCACCGTGCGCACCTCGATGAGCGGGATCGGGTCGAGCCTCGACAAGCTCAAGAGCCCCGAGCTCGAGAAGGCGGCCGCCAAGGAGCCCGCGTGCACGAGCCTCGGCGCGGCGTAACGCCCGGGTACTACGCGGTCCTCAACTTCGCCGCCGTCTGGCGATAGACCCCCCAAAGCAGACCGCACAGGACGAGCGCTCCGAGGAAGTACCCGACCTCGACTCGCGTCACCTCGGAGCTGATCGTGGGGGTCGCCACGAACACCACGAACAGGCCGGCGGAGAACAGCCACGCCAGGGATGCCATGCCGGCGCGGTTGCGAGCAAGCGCGGCCTGGTTGAGCGTGCCAGCGCAGAGGTGCAGGCCCATGCCGATGCCGACCAGCGCCAGGCCGACACGGCCGTAGTGAAATCCCTTTTCGCCGAGCAGGGCGGTCATCACGAACGGGCCGATAATCAGGAGACCGAGCGCCACCGCTCCGGCGAACGCCGCGATCACGCGGATCGTGACTCGAATCGCGCGATCGAACTCGCTCGCACTCGCGCGCGCCTCCAGCCCGGCGAGATGCGGAAGGATCGAGGTCTGTATGGCCTGGAACAGCTGGAGCGGAGCGCGAACGATCAGCAGCACGTTGAACACGAACCCGGTGAGCCCGACGGTCAGCGCCGCGCCCTTCGAATTGGCGGCCACGATCAGCACGCCCGCGTTCATCAACGTCTGCTCGGCCAACATGATCCCGACCACGGAAATGGCAAAGCCGGCGCCGCGCTTCATGGTCAGGTCGGTGGCAGCCTCCTCGATCTCGGCGTGGGCCGGTCCCTCACGAGCCGCGTCGGCCGCTGGCAATCCAGCCGGCGCGCGGAGCCGGATCCGGGAGAAGGCGAACGGAATCACGCACAGCGAGGCAAACGGTGCCACCGCCATGCCCAAACCGACCGCGGCTTGACCGGAGGCGATCCCGACCGCGACGGCGAGGGCAAACAGAAAGCGGGAGGTCGACTCGAGGAACACCAGGCCGCCGTAGAGCTCGAAGCGCTGATGGCCGGCGAGCCAGCCCCGGGCGAAGTAGCTCGCGGCGTAGGCGAGCACCCCCACCACGAGGATCCAGTAGAGCGCGGTCGAGCCATCGAAGATCCCCTGCTCGATGTCGTCGCGGAACACGAGCGCCCCGGTCAGGAACAGCAGGGCGAAGCTCCCCTGGATGAGAGCCGGAATCCGGAGCGGGTGGCCGTGCAGGCCGCGGGCGCGGCGGTCGGCGATCGTTCGTGAGAGCAGCTGCTCGATCGGCCGGTAGATCACCGACAAGATCACGAACATGATCGCCCAGCACAGGGCGATGCGGCTGTAGGAGGCGGGATCGAGCTCGTGGCTCGCGAACGCCAGGTACAGAAACGTGAAGATCCCAGTCGAGGCGATCCCGATCGAGAGGATCCGCGCCCCTGCCGCATAGGAGCTCCGCCGGGGCGAAGGGGGCGCCCCGCCCGCCGGGGGTGCGCTGGGCCCGGGCCTGGCAGGTGGCGACAGCACCGTGGACCCGGCGGCCGTCATGCCGTCCCCGTCCGGCGGTTTCACGCTACCCGCACCAGGGCCATCGTCCACGGAGCAGGCGAGCGCACCTCGAGCAGTTCGCCATGACGCTCGAGGAGCGAGACGAACCCCCGCTTGGAGAAGTGATTGACATGGCCCGGCGTGTTCCCCAATTCCCGCAGGTATGCGCCACGCGCCACGTTCAGGACCCGCCACAGCGGCTCTCGGGGCACCGAGACCAGCAGGTGCCGCCGCGCCACCCGGGTCATCTCGGAGACGGTGCGCTCCGGGTCGGGCACGTGCTCGAGCACCTCGATCGCGGCCACCAAATCGAATTCGCCATCGGCGAACTGCAGATCGTCGGCGAGCATGACCTGGAATTCGAGGTTTTCCCGACGCCGTCCTGCCCAGTGCGCCTCGAGCTTGGGATCGGGGAGATCGACGCCGACGACTCGGCGCGATCCGAGCTGCTGCGCCCAGCGGGCGGTCAGCACCCCTTCGCCGCAGCCGACATCGAGGACCGAGTCCGGTGCCGCGCCGACAAACAGGCGATCCAGCGCTGCCTCGAAGCCGGCCATCAGCCGGCGCACCACCGGATTCGTGGAGCCGTACTTGTCGTAGGTGTTGCCGGTGGGCACCGAGCGGGGGTCGCCGCCGGCGACGACGGCCTCGCCGGGGCGGGTCATACTCCGAGCGCCTCGCGGTCGGGCGGCCCCGTGGCGGGGCCGTCATCCGGATGCCCGGAGGCCGCCGGCGCCCGCGATGCCGCCGGCGCCCCTGATGCTTCCGGCGCCCGCGATGCCGCCGGCGCCCGCGATGCCGCCGGCGCCCGCGACGCCGCCGGCGCCCGCGACGCTTCCCGGGGCCGCGATGCTTCCGCGGCCGCGGCCGCCCCCGGCTCGTAGTGGGAAGGTTGCACGCCAAGTTGCAGCTCGATCCGGCGGACGCGCTCGAACGTCCGTTGCGAGAGGGTGCGCTGGGCGTCGAGCAGGTCCCCGATCACGCCGAGCGCGCCGAGCAGCATCGCGCCGAAGAACAGCACCGCCCCGAGGATCAGGGACTGGACGTGCCCGGCCTTCCCCCCGTGGGCGACGAATAGGACCAGGAAGCGGATGAACAGAGCGAGCGCCGGGAGCCCCAGGATGAGGGCGCCCGTCCAGAACAGCTTCAGCGGCTCGTACTGGGCCCACACGCGGAAGATCGTGAGCGCGTTGCGCCGCACGTACGCGCCGACGGACGGGAACAGTCGCGACTGCCGGGTCCTTGGATTCGTGCGGATCGGCACGTGGTCGACCGCCACCAGCAGCTTTCCCGCCTGGATGATCGTCTCGAGCGTGTAGGTGAACTTGGAGACGACCTGCATCTGCAGCGCTGCCTCGCGGTTGTAGGCGCGGAATCCGGACGTGGTGTCGGGAACCTCGGTCGAGGACGCCTGGCGAACCACCCACGATCCCACGCCTTGGAGGCGCTTCTTGGGCCACGAGAAGTCCTCGACGGTGTTCACGCGCCGGTCGCCGACGACCATGTCCGCCTCGCCCCGAAGGATCGGCTCCACGAGCTTGGGTATGTCCGCGCCGTCGTATTGATTGTCGGCATCGGTGTTGACGATCACATCCGCCCCGAGCTTCAGCCCGGCGTCGAGACCCGCCTGGAAGGCGGCCGCGAGCCCCTTGTGGTTGGTCAGCCGGACCACGTGGTCGACGCCGTGCTCGCGCGCGACCTCGACCGTCCGGTCGCTCGAGCCGTCATCGATGATCAGCCACTCGACCGCATCGACGCCAGGAACCTCGCGGGGCAGGTGGCCGAGCGTCAGCGGCAGCTGCTCCTCCTCGTCGAAGCACGGAATTTGGATGATCAGCTTCATCGGATACGGTGCCGTCCTGTTGTGGACGGCGAGAGGACCCTTCACGCTGCAAGGCTAAGGACAACACGGTAGCGGGATACACGCGGGAAAAGATGGATACCTCCACGGTCACTCTGCCTGGGCCGGCGCCCGCCGCACCCGCCCCCGCCGGGTTGCGGAGCGCAGTGCGCACCCGCCGCCGGCGCGCCAGCGAGCTCAGCCGGGCGCGAGCGCTCCGCCTCGGCGCGCTGGGGCTGCTGCTCGTGGCGACGTTCCTGCTGCGGCTGTGGGGGATCAAGCAGGGGCTTCCGTACGTCTACAACATCGACGAGGCGCAGCACTTCGTGCCCCGCGCGATCGCGTTCTTCGATCACGGTCTCAATCCCCAGTACTTCCTCAACCCGCCCGCGTACTCCTACCTGCTTCACATCGTCTTCGAGCTGTGGTTCGGGAGCGGCGACGCGGTCGCCCGGGCCTACACCACCAATCCGACCGAGGTGTTCCTGATCGCGCGGATCGTGGCCGCGGTCCTCGGGACGCTCGCGGTCTGGCTCACCTACCTGGCCGGCACGCGATTCTTCAACGGCGCCGTGGGACTGCTCGCGGCCGCGATCTTCGGGCTCGCGTTCCTCCCGGTCTTCTACAGCCATCTCGCCCTCAACGACGTCCCGACGCTCGCGCCGGTGGCCCTGGCTCTGTACGGGACCGCCGGCGTGCTGCGCCAGGGCCGACGGCGCGACTATGCCTGGGCGGGCCTCGGCGTGGGCCTGGCCGCGGCCACGAAGTACACCGGCGGGATCACGCTGATGTGCCTGGTGGCGGCGTTCGTGTGCGATTGCGCCGGCGGCTCGGATTGGGTGGCCGCCCGTCGTTTCATGGGTGCCCTCGCGATTTGCCTGCTGGCCTTCCTCATCGCCAACCCCTACGCGGTCCTCGACTTCTCCGCGTTTCGCACCGGCGTCGAGCAGCAGGCCTCGCTCGCCGCCGGCGAGGAGCCGGTCAAACTGGGTACCCGTCCGGGCAGCGGGATCACGTACTACCTCTGGACGTTCACCTGGGGGCTCGGCTGGGGCCCCACCCTGGCCGCCATCGCCGGCGCCGGGCTGCTGATCGTGCGGCGGAGAATCGCGTTGATCCTGGTGCTCCTGCCGGCGCCGATCGCGTTCATCATCTTCATGGGCGATCAGCAGCGCTTCTTCGGGCGCTGGCTGATGCCGATCTTCCCGATCGTCGCGCTCCTGGCCGCGTACGCGGCGGTCGAGCTCGTGCGCTGGCTCGCGCGGACCAAGCGGTTTCCCGCCGCCGTCGCGGGCGCGGTGGTGGCCGTGCTGCTGCTCACGCAGAGCGTCGTGGCGGTGGTCCACAACGATGCGGTCCTGTCGCGACCCGATACCCGCAATCTGGCTCGGGCTTGGATGGTGACCCACGTGCCGGCGGGGGCCAAGGTCGTGATCGAGCCCGTGGTCTCGGACGACTGGTCGACGGACATCGGCGTGTCGCTTCCCTGGACCCCCACCGGCGAGCGGTGGCTGCGCTATCCGACCTGGCTGGCCGACACCGATGCGGACGGCAGCCTGCTGCCGTACGGCGAGGTCCGCTACGTCCCGGTCGATCAGTACGAGCGCACGCTGCGCCCGGCGCTGATCGATCAGTACGTATCAAACGGCTTCTGCTGGGTCGTCCTCGGGTCGCTCCAGGCCGGGCGCGCCTTTGCGCAGCCGCAGGACGCGCCGGAGGCGGTGGCGTACTACGCCGACCTGGCCCGGCGCGGGCGGCTCGTGTATCACGTCAGCCCGCTCCCGGCCGGCGCCCATCCGGTGCCGTTCAGCTTCGACTGGTCGATCGACTACTACCCCCGGCAGTACCGGCTCCCGGGGCCGGAAATGAGCGTCTACCGGCTGACCGGGGGTATCTGCTCGTAGCGCCGGCGCCGACGGTCACCCGGGCGCGGGCGTTCAGGCCCTGAACGGGCCCTTAACAACGCGCCTATGCTGGTGAGACGGCAATGGCTTTGCGTACCGAAACCGATCGCCTGCACCTCGCGCGCGCGATCGAACTGGCCGAGGGCGGGCGAGGGCGGGTCAGCCCGAATCCCCTCGTGGGGGCGGTGATCACGCAGGAGGGGAAGGTGCTCGGCGAGGGCTTTCATGCCGCGCTCGGTGGTCCCCACGCCGAGGTCGAGGCGATCGCGGCCGCGCTCGGGCACGATCTCCACGGCGCGACGCTGTACGTCTCGCTGGAGCCTTGCTGCCACCAGGGCAGAACCCCGCCCTGCACGGACGCGATCCGCCAGGCCGGCATCGGACGCGTGGTGGTCGCCTCCGATGATCCCAGCGAGCACGCCTCGGGGCGTGGCCTGGGAATCCTGCGAGACGAGGGAATCGAGGTCGAGATCGCCGACGGAGAGCTCGCCACCCGCGCTCGCCTGCTCAACCAGTCGTTTCGAAAGCACGCTCGCACCGGGCGGCCGTGGGTTCTGTTCAAGTCCGCGATGACGCTCGACGGCAAGGTGGCCACCGGCAGCGGCGACTCGAAATGGATCTCGGGCGAGGCGAGCCGCCGGCTCGCCCACCAGTGGCGGGCCGAATGCGATGCCGTGGTGGTGGGAATCGGCACCGCGCTCGCCGACGATCCGGAGCTGACCGCCCGGGCGGACGGCGTTCTTCGCCAGCCCGGACGGGTCGTGTTCGACTCGCTCGCCCGGCTGCCTCTGACCTCGAAGCTGGTACGCGACGCGCGCAAGATCCCCGTCACCGTGGTGGTTTCGCGAGCCGCCGGGCGTGCCGCGACCGACGCGCTCGAGGCGCACGGCGCCGACGTGATCGTCGCCCCGGGGGAGAACGAGCCCGCCCGCGTGCGCTCCGCGCTGGACCAACTTGGGACATCCGGCATCGGGTCGATACTGCTCGAGGGTGGCCCGCACCTGGCCGGCACGTTCCTGGACGCCGGTGAGATCGACGAGATCCGGCTGTTCCTGGCGCCGATGGTGCTCGGCGGCAAGACCGCGCGGGACCCGCTCGAGGGACAGGGAGTGGAGATGATCGCCGACGCGGCGAGGGCGCTCACGCTCGACTGCGTGCCGGTCGGTGAAGACCTCCTGGTCTCGGCTCGGATGAGGGAGTGGTGAGGTGTTCACCGGCCTGGTGGCGGGTATCGGGCGGGTCGCACACGTGGATCGCTCGCCGGAGGGAGCCAGGCTCACGATCGAGACGCCGGCGCTCCTCGCGCGCGAGCTGCGCGAAGGCGACTCCGTCGCGGTCAACGGCATCTGCCTTACCGCGACGCGCGTTGGCGAAGGGTCGTTTGCCGCCGAGGCGATGAATGAGACGCTCGTCCGCACCTCGCTGGCGGGCGTCGCTCTCGGGACCGAGGTGAATCTGGAGTTGCCGATGCGGGCTGGGGACCGGTTCGGCGGTCACTTCGTCCAGGGCCACGTCGATGGCCTGGGCACCGTCACCTCCGTGCGTGATGACGGGTTTGCCCGCCGGATCGAGATCGAACCCGCGCCCGAGCTGCTGCGCTACGTCGTGGCCAAAGGATCGATCGCCGTGGACGGGGTCTCGCTGACGGTCGCGGGAGTCGACGATGCATCGTTTACCGTGTCCCTGATCCCCGAGACCCTGCAGCGGACCAACCTGGGCCGGGTCGAGCCCGGGACGACCGTCAACCTGGAGGTGGACATATTGGCGAAGTACGTGGAGAAGGCGGCCCGCGAGGTGCCGGGGACATGAGCAGCCGGACCGAGGCATCGTTCGCCACGATCGAGGAGGCGATCGAGGATCTCCGCCAGGGCAAGATGGTCGTCGTCTGCGACGACGAGAACCGAGAGAACGAGGGCGACCTGACGATGGCCGCGCAGTTTGTCACACCGGAGGCGATCAACTTCATGCGCAAGGAGGGCGGCGGCCTGATCTGCCTGGCGCTAACCCCCGAGCGCTGCGACGAGCTGGGGCTGGACCTGATGGCGGCCAAGAACGAGTCCGCGTTCGACACGGCGTTCACGGTCTCGATCGAGGCCCGCTCCGGAGTCAGCACCGGCATTTCCGCGGCCGATCGCGCGCGCACCATCCAGGTCGCGATCGACCCAGGCACGGCGCCGCGCGAGCTCGTCCAGCCGGGCCACATCTTCCCCTTGAAGGCCAAGGCCGGCGGGGTACTCGAGCGCGTCGGCCAGACCGAGGCCGCGGTGGACCTGGCGCGGCTGGCCGGCCTGATCCCGGCCGGGGTGATCTGCGAGATCATGAACGACGACGGGTCGATGGCGCGGGTGTCAGACCTCGAGCCCTACTGCGCCCGGCACGGCCTGAAGATGGTCACGGTCGCGGACCTCGTGGCGTACCGGCGCCGGCACGAGAAGCTCGTCGAGCGCGTGGTCTCGACCAGACTGCCGACCGTCTTCGGGGAGTTCGTCGCGGTCGGGTATCGCTCCCTGGTCGACAACAAACACCACGTCGCGCTCGTCAAAGGCCAGATCGCGGGCGCCGCCGACGTGTTGGTGCGAGTGCACTCGGAGTGCCTGACCGGCGACGTGTTCCACTCGCTGCGCTGCGACTGCGGCGAGCAGCTGGAGTCGGCGCTGGGGATGATCGAGCGGGAGGGCCGGGGCGTTCTGCTCTACCTGTCCCAGGAGGGCCGGGGCATCGGCCTGCTCAACAAGCTGCGCGCTTACAAGCTCCAGGAGGACGGGCTGGACACCGTCGACGCCAACCTGCGCCTGGGCCTGCCGGCGGATCTGCGCGACTACGGCATCGGCGCCCAGATCCTCTCCGATCTCGGCCTGAGCACGATCCGGATCCTGACCAACAACCCCAAGAAGATCTCGGGCCTGGCCGGCTATGGGCTATCGGTAACCGACCAGATCCCGATTGCCCACCTTCCGAACCCGCACAACGAGGCCTACCTGCGCACCAAGCGCGAGAAGCTCGGGCACACGCTGCACCACCAGGGCCTGGCGCTCGACGAGGAGATGCTCCACGACGAGCATCAGCACGACCGGCAGGTCGCCGACGAGGCGCGCGAGCGGCAGGTTGCCGACGAGGAGCGCGAGCGGCAGGTTGCCGACGAGGCGTGATGGAGGGATCGCCCGGAGGCCGGGTGGCGCTCTGTGTAGCGCGGTTCTACGAGGAGCTGGCGGATAAGCTCGAGTCGGGCGCGCGCGCGGCGCTGTCGGAAGCCGGAATCGAGGACGTGGACCGGTTCGACGTGCTGGGGGCGTTCGAGCTGCCGGTGGCGGCCAAGTACGCCGGCGAGTGCGGCCGCTACGCCGCCGTGGTGTGCCTCGGGGCGGTTATCCGCGGCGAGACCGACCACTACGAGTACGTGTGCCGAGAGGCTTCGCGCGGCATCCAGGACGTGCAGCTTCAGACCGGCGTGCCGTGCGGCTTCGGCGTCCTGACAGTCGACACCATGGCCCAGGCGCTCGAGCGCGTGACGGGCGGCGCCAAGCGCGACACCGGGCGGCACGCGGCCGAGGCGGCGCTCGCGGCGCTACGGATCAAGCGGGCTCTCGCCTAGTCCCGTGTGTCGCCGTCGCGGCCGTCGTGACCGTGCTTCGGGGGCGGCGCCGGCGCGGCGCCGCCGCTCCGCTGTTGCTGCCCCAGCGTTCGCAGCGCTGACTGGAGCTCTGAGCGGACGATCCCGGTGGCGATCGGGATCTTGAGTCGCTGTGCGAGCACCGGAACCGCCGCCCGGACATCCCCCTCCAGCCGCAGCGACCGGCCCAGGTCGTAGAGCGCGTAGGCGTAGGTGTCGCTCCCTGGCGACGCGTCTTGGAGCGCCTGGCGGAGGATCGGGATCGCCGCCGCGTAGGTGCCAGCCAGCATCAGCGCATGCCCGCGCGCCTCGAGCGTGTCCGCCGTCGGCGGCGGCGTGGTCGCGGCCGCGGGCGCCGCCTGGACCGGGTTGGCCGGCGGACTCGGCTGCGAGATCGGCTTGGGCTTCGGTCTCGGCTTCGGACGCGGTCGTGGCCGTGCTGGCAATTGGGCGTGCACTGTCGCGGGCGCCGGCTTGCGGGCCGGCGCCCGCGCACTCAATCGGGGTCCGTTGGGCGGCTTGGGCGCGGAGTGATGGTTCGCGCCGAGAGCGAGTCCCACGCCCAAGGCCGCGGCTGCCAGGGCTCCGATGGCCGCGATCCGACCGCGGGGCTTCACCTGTCGGGTGTCATGCCAGGGGGGTGGCGACACCCTGGCGACCCGTGGTCTTGCCGGCGCCGTCTCGCCCAGAGCCGCCTCGACAGCGTTCGCGAACGCGAGGGCGGTCGGCCAGCGATCCTCCGGCCGCTTGGCCATCCCGCGCGACAGCACGGCGTCGAGCGCGGGCGGGAGCGCGGGATTGAGTCGGCTCGCTGGCGGAGGCTCATCGTCGACGTGCTGGCGCGCCACGGCGGTGAAGTTGTCCGCGATGAACGGACGCCGGCCGACCAGCAGCTCGAACGCCGCCACGGCCAGCGAGTAGCGGTCGCTCGCCGCGGTCGCGCCGTGGCCGAGCGCGCGTTCCGGAGCGAGGTACGCTGCCGTGCCGAGCACTTGATCGGCCCCCGTGAGCGTGTCCTCGCTGGCGAGCCGGGCGATTCCGAAGTCAGCCACATGAACGACGCGGTCGTGGTCGAGCAGCAGGTTGGCGAGCTTGATGTCCCGGTGGAGCACCCCCTGACCGTGGGCGTAGTCGAGCGCCGCGGCGGCCTGGGCGAGCCATCGGATCGTGTCCTGCGGGGTCACTGCGTCGGCTCGGAGCGCTTCGGCCAGCGTCCCCCCGGCCAGGTACTCCATGACGATGAAGGCTCGTCCGGGGGTGCCGTCGGACGGAGCCGTCTCCCCGATGTCGTACGTGGTGACGATGTTCGGATGGCCCGACAGACGACCGGCGGCCCGAGACTCGCGCTTGAAGCGCCTGACCGCCGCCTGGTCGCGGGCAAACGATGGGGACAGCACCTTGATCGCCACGCGGCGACCGAGCACCCGGTCCTCGGCGCACCACACGGACCCCATGCCGCCGCTCGCGAGGAACCGAACCGGCGCGTAGCGGTGGGGAAAGGCAAGGTCCGCAAACCGCCCAGCGCCCACATCAGCGGTGTCACGCATCGGGCCCATGCTTACCCGTCGCCCGGCATTTTAAGCGGCCTTTTGAGTGGCCCCGGCCCACAGATTCGTTCGCATTCGATCGTCCCCTGACGGCGCCTGCTCGGGCTTGCGGCCCGCTCGGCATCCGGCCTCGCCTATTCGGGCCGCGCCCGAGTCGTCCGGCTATCCTCGGCTCCTCGCGTACTTTTCAAGTACGCCACGGAGCCTGCGTCCTCGCCAGTCATCCCTCAGTGGACAATCTCGGTGCGAGCGAGCCTTTGGGCGAGACCACTGAGGCTATACTCGCCCGCCATGCCCAAGGTCTGCCACGTTTGTCGGAAGGGACCGGCGTTCGGCAACAGCCGCAGCCACTCGATGGTCGCCACGAAGCGACGCTTCAACCCCAACCTCCAGCGCATTCGTATCGACGACGGCGGCACGCCCCGTCGGGTCTACGTTTGCACGCGCTGCCTGAAGGCCGGCAAAGTCACCAAGGCTGCGTAGGTGGGGCCGACGAAGCGCGCAAGCGCGCCTTGGCCGGAGGATCACTAACCGGCCGTGTCCGACGCCAGCATCGTTCGCTTTCGCGCGGTCGTCGAGGCTGGTCTGGCGGCCCTGGAGGCCCGCCGAGAGGAGGTCAACGACCTGAACGTGTTCCCGGTGGCCGACGGGGACACCGGCGACAACATGGTGCTCACGCTGCGGGCGGTGCTTCAGGAGCTCGACCGGGTGTCGACGGCCTCTCAGGAGCGGACGATCGATGACATTGGCCGCGACGAGATCGTCGCCTCGGTGGCCAGGGCGGCTCTGCTGGGCGCCCGGGGCAACTCGGGCGTGATTCTCTCGCAGCTCATTCGCGGGGCGGCCGAGGAGCTCGCGAGCCGTCCGGGCGAGCTTGTCGATCCGGTGCTCATCAGTGCCGCGCTGGCGCGCGCCGCGGATCAGGCGTACGGGTCGGTGCGCGACCCCGCCGAGGGGACGATCCTGACCGTGGTGCGGGAGATGTCGGTGCGCGTCGCGTCGGATCTCGCGCACTCGAGCAATGCCCGGCTCGGCGCCGGCGCGACGGACCAACAGCAGAACGAGGTCATCGCCGAAGTGATCGAGCACGCGCTGGCGGCCGGTGAGCAGTCCGTCAAGCGTGGACCGGACCTGCTCCCGGTGCTGCGGGAGGCGGGCGTGGTCGACGCCGGTGGATATGCGGTGACCGTCCTGTTGGCCGGAATCGTCGGCGCGTTGCGCGGCTCGGAGCCCCCGCAGCTCGACCATCAAGAGCCGCCACGCGTGACCCGCCCGCAGCATTCCTCCACCACGTACCGGTATTGCACGAACTTCGCGGTCAGCGGCACGGGCCTCGAGCAGCGGCGATTCGTCCCCGCACTCGAACAGATCGGCGACTCCGTGCTCGTGGTCGGCGATCAGGCCACGCTGAAGGTCCATGTCCACACCGATGATCCGAAAGCGGCCACCGCGCTGTTCTCGCGAGCCGGGGTCGTATCGCACCTCGACGTCGCCGACATGCGCGCCCAGGTGCATGAGCGCGACGAGCGGATGACCGCACCTCCGCCGATGGCCACGTGCGGCGTGCTGGCGGTCGTGACCGGGGACGGGATGCGCGCCCTGTTCGAGAGCCTCGGCGTGCGGGCGCTCGATGGTGGAGCCTCGCGGGGTCCCTCGCCCTACGACCTGCTCGCGGCAATTCACGCCGTCCCGGCCGAGCAGGTGGTCGTGCTGCCCAACAGTCCGAACGTCTTGATCGCGGCCGACCGGGCGGCGGAGCTCTCCGACAAGACCGTGCGAGTGGTTCCGACGCGGTCCCCCCAGGCCGGGCTAGCGGCCGCGGTCAGCCTTCAGCCGCGGCGTACCGCCGCCGAGAACGCTGAGGGGATGCTCCGGACGCTCGAGCGGGTGCGCACCGGCGCCGTTGCGCCGGCCGCGCGGGACGACGCCCAGGGGCGCTTTCGGGAGGGCGACGCCGTCGGATTCATCGAGGAGGAGATCATCGCCTGGGGGCGCCCCCGCGAGGCGCTGCGGGGCGTGCTCGAGCAGCTGGCCGAGAACGCTGAACTGATCACCTGCCTGAGGGGTGCGGAGGCCCCGCTCGACGACGAGACAGTGCAGGCGCTCGCGGCAGGGGAGGTCGAGTTCGAGCTCTCGAACGGCGGCCAGCAAAGCTACTGGTGGCTGCTGGCGGCTGAGTAGCCGGCGGGTCGTGCTTCGGGCTGCGGGATTGACCGCAGGGGCCGTCATCATCAGCGGTGGTGTGAAAGTGTTCGCGTTCGGAGCGTCCCGGCCGTTGGAGCCCGACGAGCTGGAGGGTGCGCGCGTCCATTATCCCCGCCCCTCGGTGTTGGCTTCGCCCTTGAACCTCCAGGGGGGCAAGGCCGCGCAGGCGGCGCAGTCTCTCGGCCTCGGCACCGTGGGCGACCTCCTCGAGCATCTGCCGCGGGACCGCCGAGAGGCCCGAACGGTGGCCGAGCTCCAGCCGGGCGAAAGTGCCACCGTGGTCGTGGAGGTGCGAAGCATCACGTCGCGGCCGGTACGCCGGCGAGGGATGCGTCCCCTGGTAGAGGCGATGGTGGCGGACGCGACCGGTCCAATGAAGGCCACGTTCTTCAATCAACCGTGGCTCGTGCAGCGCTATCCCCCGGGCACGCGGCTCGTGCTGCACGGGAAGTTCGAGGCCCGCAACCGGTTCCGGGTGCAGGGCCATGCACCGACCAGCGAGGCGGTGGCAGGAGCCGGATCGGTGGCGCATTACCCGGCGAGCGAGGGGCTCTCGTCGACGCAGATCCTCGCGCTCGTGCGCGAGCATGCTCGCGCGCTGGGCGATGTCCTCGAGCCGCTGCCGGTTGCCGTCAGGTCTCATGAGCGGCTTCCCGACCGCGCGACGGCACTGACCGCCGTGCACTTTCCGGCGGGGGAGGAGGATCTGGAGCTGGGGCGGGGGCGGCTGGCGTTCGACGAGCTGCTCCTAGCCCAGCTGGCGCTGCTTCGCCGGCGCGCGACGCGCGGCCAGGCGAGCGCCCCGGTCCTAGATGGCGAGCCGGAGCTGACCGCAAGGTGGCTGTCCCAGATGGTTCCGTTCGAGTTGACCGGCGATCAGAGCCGGGCCCTCGAGGCCGTCGATGTCGATCTCGCACGGCCGCGCCCGATGCAGCGGTTGCTGATGGGGGAGGTGGGGTCGGGCAAGACGGTGGTGGCCCTGTACGCGATGCTCCGGGCCGTCGAGCACGGCTACCAGGGGGCACTGATGGCGCCGACGGAGACGCTGGCCGAACAGCACTTCGCCACGGTCCAGGGGCTGATGCCCGGTGAGGCCGTCGCCACCGGACTGCTGACGGGATCGACTCCCGGGCGGCGCAGGGCGGATCTGCTCGGCAAGCTCGGGAGTGGAGAACTGTCGCTCGTCGTAGGTACGCACGCGCTGATCGAGGATGAGGTGGAGTTCTCGAGGCTCGCGGTCGCCGTGGTCGACGAGCAGCACAGGTTCGGGGTGCGTCAGCGGGCTGCGCTCGACGCGAAGGGACCGCTTGGGGAGAACCCTCACGTTCTGCACATGACCGCCACCCCGATCCCGCGGACGCTGGCGCTGCTCGGCTACGGGGATCTTGACTTCACGCTGCTGCGGGAGCTGCCGCTCGGGCGGGGGGCGATCCGGACGTTCGTAGCGTCGACCGAGCGCGAGCGCGCCCGCGCTTATGAACGAATCCGCGAGGAGCTGCGTGGGGGCCGGCAGGCGTTCCTGGTGTGCCCGCTCGTCGAGGAGTCCGAGCTGCTTCAGGCCCGGGCCGCAACCGCGGAGTTCGAGCGGCTCCGGGCCGGCGAGCTACGAGATTTCGACGTCGTGCTGCTCCACGGTCAGCTGCGGCCGGCGGCCAAGCAGGCGGCGATGGCGGCGTTCGCCTCGGGCAGTGCCGACGTGTTGGTGGCGACGTCCGTGATCGAGGTGGGGATCGACGTGCCCAACGCGACCGTGATGCTGGTCGAAGACGCCGACCGCTACGGGATCTCGCAGCTGCACCAGCTCCGGGGGCGCATCGGGCGTGGCGAGCATCCGTCGCTGTGCGTGCTGTTCGGGCCCAAGGACTCGCCGCGCCTGCGCGCTCTGGCTACTCACACCGATGGCTTCGAGCTGGCGGAGATCGATCTGGAGCTCCGCGGCGAGGGCGAGCTGGTGGGGACGCGCCAGCACGGTCTGGCGCAGTTCCGTGTGGCCGAACTGCCGCGCGACATCGAGTGGCTGGAGCGCGCCCGGGTGCAAGCCGGGCGGATCTCGGATGAGGACTTGGCGCTGAGCCTGCCCGAGAACGCGCTGCTGGCGGAGGCGTTGCGCGACGCGTACGGCTCCGAGGCCGAGGCGCCGATCCGGGCGTGACGGCCGTGGCGGGCGGGGCGTGAGGGTCGTGGCAGGCCGGGCGTGAGGATCGTGGCAGGCCCGGCGTGAGGGTCGTGGCAGGCGAATTCGGTGGCCGCCGGCTGGTCGCGCCCCGCGGCCGCGCGACCAGGCCGACGGCCGATCGCGTTCGTGAGGCGACGTTTTCGATCCTGGGCTCCGTACAGGGTGCGCGAGTGCTCGACTTGTTCGCGGGATCCGGTGCGCTGGCGATCGAGGCGCTTTCGCGCGGCGCGCTTGCGGCCACCCTGGTCGATACCTCGCCAGCCGCGATCGCCGCGATCAAACGCAACCTGTCGACGGTCGGGGCCACGGCGGAAGTGCTTCGTCAGCCGGCGGCGGCCTTCCTCGGGGGAGCACGGGCGAACGCGCGTCAATACGATCTCGTTTTCCTCGATCCCCCATACCAGAGCGCCGGCGACGTGGGCCGAGAGCTCTCAGCAACGTTGATCCCGGTACTCGCGACCGACGCGCGGATAGTTGCGGAGAGCGATCGGCGAGCGCCTCTCGCGCTCGCCCTGTCGCTGGTGCAAGAACGGCGCTATGGCGACACTCTGATCCGCATCTACCATGTCCCCCCCTGACAACCGCACCGCAATCTGCCCCGGCACGTTCGACCCCATCACCTACGGCCATCTCGACGTGATCGGGCGTGCATCGGCGATGTTCGACCTCGTGATCATCGGCGTCGTCAACCATCCGTGGCGCAAGGGTCAGACGCTATTCACCGCCGAGGAACGGGTGCGCTTCGTCGAGAAGGCGACGAGTGACCTCGAGAACATCACCGTGGAGCCGTTCAGCACGCTGCTCGTCGAGTTCGCCCGCGAGCGCAGCGCGATGGCGATCGTGAAGGGTCTGCGGGCTATCTCGGACTTCGAGTACGAGTTGGAGATGAACCAGCTCAACCGCAAGCAGGCGCCGGACATCGAATCCGTTTACCTGATGGCGTCCGCCAAGTACAGTTTCCTTCGGTCTAGCGGGGTCAAGGAGCTTGCAACCTTCGGCGGTGACATCGACGAGCTGGTGCCCGGAGAGGTGGCCAAGGCCCTGAAGGAACGGCTTCGCCGCTAACGAAACAGAGGTTTTGCGATGGACGTCCTAGTACTCATCGACAAGCTGGACGATCTCGTTCACAACGCCAAGCCGGTCCCCCTGACCGACCAGGTCCGCGTGGACAAAGAGGAGATCTACGACATCCTCGACCAGATGCGCGCGACCATCCCCGAGGAGATCAAGCAGGCACGCTGGATCGTCAAGGAGCGTCAGGAGATGCTCGCCGAGGCCAAACGCGAGGCCGAGCGGATCGTCAAGGAAGCCCGCGACCGCCAGGAGCGGATGGTCTCCGAGGAGGAGATCACCAAGCAGGCCGAGCGCGCCGCGGACGACATCATCGAGGACGCGCGTGCCCGCGAGCGCGAGATTCGGCTGGGGGCCGAGGACTACGCCGACGAGATCCTCAACACCCTCGAGGTCAACCTGAGCAAGTTCATTGCCGCCGTGCAGCGCGGGCGCGACCGGCTCGCCGGCAAGGAAGAGCCGGCCGAGATGGCGCGGGACTGACGATACGCATGCCGCGCTAGAAGCAAGGCATGCGTATCGCCAGATCCCCGCGCCTGGCCTAAGCTCCTCCGGGCCATGAGCTCGATCGAGGTTCTCGACACCGACATCACGAAGCTGGAGGTCGATGCGATCGCCAACGCCGCCAACACGCGGCTGATGCATGGCGGCGGCGTCGCCGGGGCGATCTCGCGGGCCGGCGGTCCGGTGGTGCAGGAGGAGAGCCACGAGCGGGCACCGATCGGGCTGGGGGAGGCGGTCGAGACGAGCGGCGGGGAGATGCCCTGCCGATGGGTGATCCACGCCGCGACGATGGAGCTCGGGGGGCCCACCTCGTCGCAGATCATCCGGGACGCCACCGCGAGCACGCTGCGCAAGGCCCATGAGCTCGGCGCGAGGTCGCTGGCGCTCGTAGCCTTCGGAACGGGTGTAGGTGGATTTCCTCTGGAGCGGGCGGCCACGATCGAGGTCGAAGAGGTGCGCGCTCACCTGGATCAGGGCAGCGGGCTGGAGCGGATCGTGTTCGCCGTGCGCGGCGAGGCGGCCCGGGAGGCGTTTGAGCGGGCGCTCGCCGGCGTGGGCAGCTGATCCCGATCACCTGATCGAAAAGCCGCTCAACCCCTCGGGCTCCTCATCTTGAACCTCGACACGCTCCACGCGCGCTTGCCGCGGTCCGGTTTCCAGGAACCGAGCCACCCGATCGACCGCGTCCAGCGGACCCTCGAGCACCGCCTCGACGGCGCCGTCGCCTCGATTGCGGACCCAGCCCGCGACGCCGTGGGCCCGTGCGCGCTCCCGCGTGGAGTCACGGAAGAAGACGCCCTGGACGCTCCCGTGGACGATCACCCGCCGTCGGATCTGCTCGGGCATGCCAGGGATTGTCGCAACGCTGACCGAAGATGCCTGCATTGGGATGGGGATCGGCGGGCTCCGCCACCGGACGCTCTGAGCGAATCGAAAGGAGGGAGGGTCCTGTGTCATCAAAACGTCGTATCGCCATTCCGCTGGCACTTGCCGGCGCCGTGGGAGCTTTGTGTTTGCTGCTGCTCTCGCAGTCGCACGCCAGCGCCAGCAGCTCCATGAGCTATGGGCGCCTGAACAAGATCCAGAAGCGGATCATCTCCTCGGCGCTCGCCAGCGCGCTGAGTCCATCATCCACCACGCGGGCGCCGACCAACGATCAGGGCGGGGGTCCGGACGGCGCGCCGTTCACGCCACCGAAGTCGTTCGGATCACCGGGCGGGGCGGGCTCGCCCAGCACCTACTTCCCGTCGTCGCAGGGTAAGTGCTCGGCACGCCACGGGAACGATGTCAAGGTCAACCAGAACTGCCTGAACATCACCGATCGCGACCTACAGGGCCGGGCCCAGGCCAACAACGAGTCGTTCATCGCCCAGGATCCGTTCAACCCGAACCATCTGGTCGCGAGCGACAACAACTACATCCGAGGGGACGGGACCTGTGGGGCCTACTTCTCCCTCGACGGCGGCCGGACCTGGGCCGACGCGACCACCCCGAACGGATTCACCCGGGGCGTCGCTGGGTTCGCCCGCGAGTACTGGCAGGCCGGAGGCGACACCTCCGTGGCCTGGGACACGCGCGGCAACTCGTACCTCAGCTGCCAGGCGTTCAATCGCGGGACGGTTGCCTCGGCCAACCCGGATCAGTCGAGCACCTTCCTCCTCTTCCGCTCGACCCAGAACAATGGCGCCTCGTTCAACTTCCCGGGTCGCTACTCGGCGACGTTCAGCTTTGACCCGACCGGGACCAGCGGGGTGCTCGAGGACAAGGCGCTGATGACTGTCGATGACAACGTAAGCAGTCCCTTTCGCGACCGTATCTATGTCACGTGGACCGAGTTCGCCGCCGACGGAACGGCGTACATCTACGAGGTCCATTCCGACGACTACGGCGAGACATTCAGCAAGCGGGTCCTCGTAAGCGCGGACAGCCCGGTGTGCACGAACACGTTCGGAGCGGCGACTCCGAATGGCCGGTGCAACGAGAACCAGTTCTCCGATCCGTTCGTCGGTCCCGACGGAAATCTGTATGTCGCCTGGGACAACTTCAACAACCAGCCCACGAGCGGCACCAACAACAACTACCAAGTGCTGCTGGCGAAATCGACCGACGGCGGCCAGACGTTCTCGGCTCCGGTCAGGGTCAGCACCTACTACGACCTCCCGGATTGCGACACCTATCAGGGCACCGGAGCAGATCCGGGTCGCTCCTGCGTGCCCGAGAAGGGTTCCTCGACCAAGTCGGTGTTCCGCGCGACGAACTACCCCTCGGGGCAGGTCGACCCGCAGAACCCGAAGGTGGTGACGGTCGCGTTCGGGTCCTACATCAACAAGGACTCGAACGAGAGCAACGGTTGCGTTCCGGCCGGTTTCGCCGCCGACGGCAACCCGCTGTACACCGGCGTCAAGACGCCGGGGGCGTGCAACAACAAGATTTTGTTGAGCGCGTCCGCAAACGGCGGGGCGACGTTCACCGGCACCACGACCGATCCACGCGACGAGACGCTCGTCACGCAGTCGCCCGGGCAGAACGGAACGGATCAGTTCTGGCAGTGGAGCGCGTTCACGCGCAGCGGAAGGCTGGCTGTGGACTACTACGACCGCCAGTACGGCGACGATGAGACCACGGGCTCCTCGGACTTCAGCCTCTCCGGGAGCCGGGACCTGGTCCACTTCGGCCAGGTCCGGGTGACCTCGAGCTCGATGCCGGCCCCGACACAGTTCGAGGGGCCGAAGGGTGGCCAGTTCTACGGCGACTACATCGGCCTCGCCGCGGCAGGCGACCAGGCGCATCCGATCTGGTCCGACACGCGCTCGCCCGATCTGTTCTTGTGTCCCGGCACAGCCCAGCCGGGCGTCCCGCCGGCGCTGTGCGGGGCGACGGAGACGAACGGCGAGCAGGCCAACGACGAAGACACCTTCACCGCGACGCTGGGGGTGCCTCTCGGCCACGGCCATTGAGGAGGGGTGCGGGGCCTGGCGCGTCCGGGCCCCGCACCACCACCGTCATCCTGGTCGAGAGCTGTTCATCTCGCGGAACGTCGTCGGCAAAAGGCGGGGCGCGTTCACGATCGCGTTCTCTTCCGTCATGATCGACCGTTGCAGCTCCCCCTTGGTGCTGGCAAGCCGGCGGCACGGGGTCACCGAGGTGCTGCACGGTCCCAAGCCGGCGTGGCCGCCGGCGTAGGCGCGGTGAGAGCGTTTCCGTCCGGCGGCGCCGCCATGCTGGCCGGCGATGAACGCTTTATGGCTGCTCATGGGGCTGTTCGCCGGCGCGGCGTTGGTCGCGGTCACGGCTCGCGCGCGCCTGCGATCGCTCGTCGCTGAGGCTGCGCGCGCGGGCGAGCTCGAGCGTGAGCTGGTCAAGACCCGCGCGGACCTCGAGCATGAGAGAGCGCTGTCGGAGGAGCGGGTCCGGAACGTAACCGATTCCCAGGAGCGGCTGTCGGCGTCGTTCAAGGCGCTGAGCGCCGAGGCGCTGCAGGCGAGCATGGCGCAGCTGACTCAGCTCGCACGCGCCCAACTGCAGACCGTGCAGGCCGAGGCCAAGGGCGATCTCGACAAGCGTCAGCATGCGGTCGAGCAGCTCGTCACGCCGCTCAAGGAACAGCTCGGGCGCGTGGACGCTCAGCTGCTGCGACTCGACCAGGAGCGCCGCGAGGCGCGCGGCCGGCTCGAGGCACAGCTGCGCAGCCTGACCGAGACGGGGGAGAGGCTGCGGAGCGAGACGGGAGCTCTGATCACGGCGCTACGCAAGCCCAACGCCCGGGGGCAATGGGGACAGATGCAGCTGCGAAACGTGGTCGAGCTCGCCGGCATGGTCAGGCACTGCGACTTCAGCGAGCAGTCGCCGCTGTCGGGCGACGACTCGGTCCTCCGCCCCGATCTCGTGGTCCGGATGCCTGGCGGCAAGCACGTCGTGGTCGACGCCAAGGCGCCGCTACAGGGAGTGCTCGACGCGTACGAGGCGCGCGACGAGGAGGAGCGGGCGCGACATCTGCGCGACCACGCACGCCTGTTGCGAAAGCACGTCAAGATGCTGTCCGAGAAGGCCTATTGGGCGGGGCTCGACTCGGCGCCCGACTTCGTCGTCCTGTTCCTGCCTGGCGAGCACCTCTACGGCGCCGCGCTGGAGGCGGATCCATCGCTGATCGAGGACGCCATGGCCCGACGGGTGCTGATCGCGACGCCCACCACCCTCCTGGCGATGCTCCGCGCGGTCGCTTACGGATGGCAGCAGGAGCGGGTGGCCGAGTCCGCGCAGGCGATCTCGGAGCTCGGACGCGAGCTCCACGGGCGTCTGGTCAAGCTCTCCGGGTTTTTGGCGACGCTCGGGTCGAGGCTCAACAGCGCCGTTCGCGCCTACAACGAAACCGTTGGCTCCTACGAGGCGCGCGTGTTACCGGCCGCGCGGCGGTTCGCCGACCATGGCGCGGCGGGTGGGCGTGAGCTCCCGCAGCTCGAACAGGTGACGGTCAGCGCTCGCACGGTCGACGCGCCCGAGCCCGCGGAGAGCGATGAGCCCCACGAGCAGCTGACGGCGTTGGGGGCCCGTCGATGAATAATCGCTTGTTGAGTCGCCCGAATGAGCTTCGCCTAGCTGCGTCCTCGGGGCTTGACGTAGCGCTGCTACGCCTGCGCCCCTGCGTCCTTGCCATGCTCGCTCCTCGGACGCCTCAACTTCGCGCTGATTCATCTCCGAACCCTTAGGCTCCGCGCCGCCGAGGGATCGCGCCCTGGGTAGCCACCCGCGCCCGCCACCAGCGCCGGAGGTCCTCGCGCTGGTGGGGGAGCGGATCCGCGGACGGCTTGCGCGCCTGCACGTACGCGAGCGCCTCGTCGATCCCCATTCCCTCGCGCAACGCCACGACGCCCGCGGCGACGGCCGCCGATCGCTGCCAACCGGCACGGCAGTGCACGTAGGTCTGGATCCCGCTCTCGATCCAGCGGCTGACCTCGAGCACGGCGGTCTCGAGCTGCTCTGGCGGGAGGCCGCCGTAGTCGATGAGCTGCAGCCGCCGCTCATCGATCCCATGGGCCGCGAGCGCGCGCACCACCACATCCCGCTCGCCCGGCCGGTACTCCCCGTCCTCGACGAGGTTGAGAACTCTCTGGATGCCGAGCCTGGACAGCGTGTCGACGTCGTCGGCGTCGAGCGGATAGGCGCCGATCGACAGCAAATCGAGGACCGCCGCGTAGCCGTAGGTCCGAAACCAGCTCGACACAGAGCAATGATCGCTGCTGCCAGCTCCCGCCGCTAACCTCGGTTCCATGGCGCTGCGAACCGACACTTTCGACCTCGGAGGGTTGCGCCTCAGCGCCGGCGAGGGGCGCTCGCTCGACCTGTCCGTCGCGGTGGACCCGTTCTCGTTCGGCGGCGGGCTCTATCCGGTCGAACCGGCGGCGGTGCCGGTTCGGTTGGACATCTCGAAGACCACCGGCGACGGGTACGCGCTGCGCCTGCGGTTTGAAGCCACCCTCACCGGCCCGTGCATGCGCTGCCTTGAGTCCGCGAGCCCGACGTTCGGCGTCGATGCTCGGGAGGTCTCGCAGCCGGGGGAGACGGAGGAGCTTAGCTCGCCGTACGTGCATCGCGGCATCCTCGATCTCCACCGATGGGCGCGCGACGCGCTCGCGCTGGCGCTGCCGGCAACGCTGCTCTGTGACGCCGAGTGCGCGGGGCTGTGCCCGGTCTGCGGAGCGAACTTGAACACCGCCGGACGTGAGCATGTGCACGAGCGGGATCCCGACCCCCGCTGGGCCAAGCTGTCCGAGATCCGCTTCGAGTCCTAACCCCGGCGTATCGGTTTGCCCCGAGGGTCACGACCGTCCTGGTAGCCTGCGCATCCATGGCCGTCCCCAAGCAGAAGCAATCACACGCCCGAACCACTCAGCGGCGCGCTCAGCACAAGATCAGCGCGCCGACGTACAACGAGTGCCCGCAGTGCCACAGCCCCCGGCTGCCCCACCGCGTCTGTCCCGTGTGCGGTAGCTACAAGGGGCGCGAGGTGATTGCGGCTGACGAGGGCGAGCACACCGCCTGACGGCCAGGTCTAGTGGTCACGGTCGCCGTGGATGCGGGCGGGGCGGATCTCGGCCCTCGCGAGGTCGCTGCCGGCGCCTCGTTGGCCGCTGCCAATGGGATCGGCATCCTCCTGTTCGGCCCGGCGCGGGAGATAGGACCGGTCTCAGCCGAGGTCGAGGTAGTAGATGCTCCCTTGTCGATCGCGAAGTCGGCCGATCCAGCGCTGGCGGTGCGATCGACGCCGGAGGCGTCGATCGTCCAGACCGCGCGCGCCGTCGCCGAGGGCCATGCGCAGGCGCTCGTCTCCGCCGGCTCCACCGGACCCGCCCTGGCGGCGGCGCTGTTCAACGTGCGCCGGGACCGCGGGATCTACCGTCCGGCGCTGGCTCTTCCGCTTCCAATCCCCGAGGAGCCTCCGGTCCTCCTGCTCGACGTCGGCGCGAACGTAACCTGCCGCCCCGAGCACCTGGTCCAGTTTGCGCACATGGGCGCGGCGTTCGCGCAAGCCGTGATCGGTCTTCCCTCTCCGAGAGTAGCCCTCCTGTCGAATGGCGAGGAACCCACCAAAGGCACTCCGGACCTGCTCAGCGTGCACGAACAACTGGCCGGCGCCGGTGGCAAGGGGCTCAACTTCATCGGCAACATCGAGGGCACTCAGGTCACCGAACGGATCGCCGATGTGGTCGTTATGGACGGTTTCACGGGGAATGTGGCGCTCAAGCTGATCGAGGGGGTCTCGAGCCGGACGATGCGTCTCATCAACGATGCCTCGATGAGCTCGTGGCGGTCGAGGCTCGGCGGCTTCCTGCTGCGGCCGGCCGTTCAGCGCCTGCAGGACGAGATCGATCCGGAAGGACCCGGCGGCGCGTACATGCTCGGCTTGCGGCGGGTCGGGGTCGTCGCGCACGGGCGCTTCACCCGCCGCGGCTTCGCCCGAGCGATCGAGGTAGCCGCTCGCGGGGCGCAGAACGACGTGATCGAGCGCACCAGGGCGGCGCTCGAGGAGGCCGGTGCACTCAGGCCTCCTCGCGACCTGGCGATCGATGACGAGGACTTGCCGGATGCCCCGTCCGAGCCTCCAGCTACGGTGTCGAATCGATGAATCGCGAGCAGATCTTCTCGCTCATCCGGGCGCACCTCGCCGACGAGCTCGAGGTCGATCCTTCCGTGATCACCGAGTCGACTCGCTTCAAGGAGGACCTGGAGGCGGATTCGCTGGATCTCTACACGCTCGTACAGGAACTGGAGGACTCCTACGGCATCAAGGTCCGCGACGAGGAGGCCGCGAAGATCATGACCGTCGGCCAAGCGGTTGAGTTCGTGCTCGCGAGTGGCGTGACCACACACCCATCGGCGACCGCGAGCCGAGGTTCAGACCCTGAGTGAGCCCGGAGGGCGAACGCCGGACAGCCCCGACCGCGGGCCCGCGCGAGGCCGACCAGGCCACGGCGGACCGGCCTGGCGCAGCGCTGCGGGCGCTTCTCGACGAGCTTCCGGAACAGCTCGCGGCCCCGGTGTTCACCCACTCTTCGTGGACCGCCCGCCGGGCGGACTCCTACGAGCGCCTGGCATTCCTCGGCGACAGCGTGCTAGGGCTCGCGGTCACCACGCATCTGTACCCCCGCCTGGAGGCGGAGCGGTTCGGCCCGGGCAGGCTGACCAAGATCCGTGCCCAAGTCGTGTCAGGGCGTTCGTGCAAGGCGGTGGCGGAGCGGCTTGACGTACCGGAGCGCCTCGCGGCCGCGGCCCCTCCCGAATCGGCCGCGAGCGTCCGCGCTCTGATAGGGACCGAACGGGTCCTGGCATCGGTGATCGAGGCCGTGATCGGAGCGTGCTACCTCGCGTCCGGGTACGACGCCACGGCGGCGGCGGTCGTCGACGCGTTCTCCCCAGAGATCGATTACGCGCTGGAGCACCAGGTTGACTACAAGTCGGCGCTCCAGGAGCTGCTCGCGCGTCGCGGCGAGCTGGTCAGCTACGACGTCGTGGAGGAGCAGGGACCACCGCACGATCGCACGTTCTCGATCGCCGCCATGATCGAAGGCGTCGAGGTCGGCCGTGGCAGCGGCCGCAGCAAGAAGGACGCCGAGCAGGAGGCCGCACAAGCGGCCCTGGAGTCGCTCGAGTGAGGGGTACGACCACGTGTATCTGAAGTCGATCACGCTACGGGGCTTCAAGTCCTTCCCGGACCGCACCCGGCTCGAGTTCGGATCCGGCGTCAGCGTCGTGGTCGGGCCAAACGGCTCGGGCAAGTCGAACATAACCGACGCCGTCCTGTGGGCGCTCGGTGAGCAGTCCCCGGTGGCCGTCCGCGGCCAGTCGATGCAGGACGTCATCTTCGGCGGCGCCCCGGGGCGTCAGGCCGGCAAGACCGCCGAGGTGGAGCTCGTGCTCGACGATAGCGACGGAGTGCTCGGCCTGGGCGCTCCCGAGATCTCGATCGTTCGCCGCCTGGACCGGACCGGGGAGGGCGAGTACCGGCTGGCCGGCGCCCGCTGCAGGCTCGTGGATGTGATCGAGCTGCTCTCCGACACCGGGCTGGGCAAGGAGATGCACTCCGTGATCTCGCAGGGCAGAGTCGAGTCCCTGGTGACCTCAAAGCCCCGCGACCGCCGGCTGCTGATCGAGGAGGCGGCAGGCCTGGGTAAGCACCGCAAGCGCCGCCGCCGGGCGCAGCTCAAGCTCGAACGGACCCAGGACAACCTCGATCGTGCGCTGGATGTGGAGCGGGAGGCGCGTTCCCGGCTGCGGCCGTTGAAACGGCAGGCCGAGGCGGCCGAGCTCCACGCCCGCCTGGAGCGCCAGGCGCTGGAGGCACGCCGGGAGCTCGCCCGGGAAGATCTGCGGGTGCAACTTCTCGAGCTCACCGGGGCGCAGGACGACGCCGCCCTGGCGAGGGCCCGGCGCGAACGGGTCGAGACCGAGCTGCACGCCGTGGGCGAGCGCCGGCAGGCGGCCGAGGAGGCGCTTGCGGGCCGAAGCGCGCATCGGGAGGAGCTGTCTCGTCGCTGCTTCGTGGCCCAATCCGCCGGCGATCGCGTCTCCTACCGCGCGGATGCGGTGCGGTCTATGGCGGCAAGGCTCGACGGCCGGCTGCACCATGACCGCGAGCTCCTCGCCGCGCTCGAGCGCGAGGTCGCCGACGAACAACCCGACCCCGCCGCACCGGAGCGGATCGCGAAGCTGGAGGCAACGCTCGCGGCGCTCGATCGAGACCGAGAGGCCGAGCTGGCGCGGCAGCTCGCGGGCCTCGAAGAGCAGCTACGGAGCGCGGACCGGCTGGTCGCGGAGCGCTCGGCGGCCGCGGAGCAGGCCGCGTCCGCGCGTAAGGAGGCCGAGGCTTCATCCGACCGGGCGCGGGCCGTCTTGCGCGAGACGGAGCGGGCGGTCGAGGCGGCCCGCCGCGAGGCCGCGCGGGTCGGAGGCGAGCTGGCGGCGGTCAACCAGTTCCTACGGGGCCAGGCGGCTCGTCCCGGCGGGGCGCGGGTGCTCGGCGATGAGCTCGACGTCGAATCGGGCTATGAGCTCGCGATTGCGGCTGCGCTCGACGGCCGCCTGCGGGCGGCAATCGTCGCGGACCGCGCGGCCGCGGGCGCGCTGCTCGACAGCGCGGACGCGGACGGTGGCCGCGCACTCGTGTCCGGCTCGCAGCGCTCACCAGACTGGGTCGGCGCGGGCGCGGGGCCACCCGCGCCTGGAGCGGAGCGTCTGGCGGACCACGTGCAGGGATCCGGGGAAGCGGTCGCGCTCGCCCGAGTCCTCTTGCATGACACCTGGCTCGTCGACTCGCTCGAGCACGTCCCGGAAACGTTCGACGGCGTCGCGGTCACACGCGCGGGTCGGGTTTGGTCGGCCCGGGCGCGCGAGGTCCGCCAACCGCCGGCGGTGGGCGAGGAGCGTGTCCTGGCCGAGCGCACCCGACGGGCGGAGCTCGTCCGCGCCAGCGAGGCCGCCGCGCAAGCGGAACTCGCCGCCGCTGCCGACCTCCGGCGAGCCGGCGAGGCGCATAACGAGGCGGATGCAGCCTGCGAGCGGGCCGTCGCGGCCCATCGAGCGGCGATACGAGAGCGCGACGAGGGTGCGGAGCAGCAGCGACGGATCGCGGCGCAAATCGAGCGCCGTCGCGCTGCTCCCGATGACGGTCCGGACGCGGGAGGCCGCGCGCAGGCGGCCGCGGAGCTCTCGGCCGAGCGAACCGCGATGCAACGCGTCCAACGCGAACGCGCCGAGCGAGCGGCGCGGATCCACCGCGTTCGCGCCGCGATCGTGAGCGGCGAAGCGCTGCAACCGGCGGTCGCGGGTGTGGTCGAGGCGCTCGAGGCGACCGCCAACGCCATATCCGGACGGTATGCCGAGTTCAAAGCCGCGCTCGCGGCCGACCGGGAGGAGGGCGAGCACGTCGCCGCGGAGCTCAAGGCATGCGCCCAACAGGAGGCGGCGCTCCACGCCCAGCTCCACCGGGAGAACGAGGCCCTGACCGAAACCGAGGTGCGCCTGCAACGGGTACGCGACACCGCCGAGGACGTGGAGCGAGAGCTCCGGCAGCTCGCCGAGCGCTTGCGGCTCGACGCAGAGCCCGCCGCGGAGCCCCTCCCGGCCGAGGAACGCGAGGCGCTCACCACCCGGATCGAGCGCATCGCCCGCCGCCGGGAGCAGCTCGGACCGGTCAACCCGCTCGCCCAGCAGGAGTACGCCGAAGCGGTTGAGCACGTGGAAGAGCTCGAGCGCCAGCGCGCCGATCTCGAGACCGCGCTGCGAGAGCTGGAGAAGCTGATCGCCAACACCGACCGGCAGATCCGCGAGACGTTCGAGCAGATGTTCGAGGCCGCCGCGCGCAACTTCGAGCAGGTTGTCGCGCGGCTTTTCCCGGGCGGCCGCGGCCGGCTGCGGCTGGTGGCCGAGCGAGACGGGCCGGCGCGGGTCCTCGGCGGCCAGCCCCAGCCCGAGAGCGACGATCCCGATGAACCGGACGCGCAAGAGGGCGGGGAGGCGCCCACCGAGGAGGATCTGCTCGGGGTCGAGATCGAGATCACGCCCGCCGGCAAGGAGATGAAGCGCCTCTCGCTCCTGTCCGGTGGAGAGAAGTCGATGACCGCGCTGGCCTTCCTGTTCGCAGTGTTCCTGGCTCGTCCTTGCCCGTTCTACATCCTCGACGAGGTAGAGGCCGCGCTGGACGATCTCAACATCGACCGCTTCCTGGAGCTGCTGCGGGTGTACTCCAAGCAGGCCCAGTTCATCGTGGTCACGCATCAAAAGCGCACCATGGAGGCCGCTGATTGCCTGTACGGCGTCTCCATGGGGGGAGACGGGATCTCGAAGGTGATCTCGCGGCGGCTTCCGCCGGCCGAGGCAGCCGCCTGACGCTGCTAACGTCGCCGGCCCGATGGCTCGAGACTGGCGGGAGTTGTTCATCGTCGATGGCGGGCCCGCGACCAACGGAGATGGCGGGGTCGACGACGCGTCCTCGGCTCGCGACCCGCGACGAGGTGGCATGTTCCGCCGGCTACGGGAGAACCTGCGCAAGACCCGGCAGGCGCTGACCAGCGAGATCCAGGCGACCCTGTTCGAAGGGGACCTGAGCGATGAGACGTGGGAGCGCCTGGAAGAGGCGCTGATCTATGCCGACGTGGGCGCGCGTACGACCGCCAAGGTAGTCGAGCAACTCGAACGCGAGGCCACCGCGGGCGAGGTCTCCGGCGGTGAGGCGCTCACCGGGCGTCTCACCGAACTGCTCGCGGAGATGGCCCGGATCGACACCGACCGCATCGACCTGCGGGCGAAGCCGACGGTGATCCTCGTCGCCGGCGTGAACGGGACCGGCAAGACCACGACGGTCGGAAAGCTCGCCTGGCACCTCGGCAACGAGCTTGGCCGCAACGTCGTGATCGGCGCGGCCGACACCTACCGAGCCGCGGGTGTCGAGCAGCTAGAGCTGTGGGCGCAGCGCGCCGGCGCCGAGTTCGTCAAGGGGCCCCCGGGGGCCGACCCCGGCGCCGTCGCCTACGACACGATCGCGGCCGCCCGGCGCGACGCCGCCGACGTGGTGATCATCGATACCGCGGGGCGCCTCCACACCCAGGACGATCTGATGGCCGAACTCGCCAAGGTCCGCCGGGTCATCGCCAACCAGATCCCGGAGGCGCCGCACGAGACGCTGCTGACCGTAGATGCGACCACCGGCCAGAACGGCCTGCGGCAGGCGAGACTCTTCTCCGAGGCGGTATCCGTGACCGGGCTGGTGCTGACCAAGCTCGACGGCACGGCCAAGGGCGGGATAGCGCTGGCGATCACGGGCGAGCTCGGGATCCCGGTAAAGCTGATCGGGATCGGGGAGCGGCTCGAGGACCTCCGGCCCTTCGACCCGAGCGAGTTCGCCCGGGCGCTGGTCACCTGAGGCCGCCCGCTTGTTCGCTCCCGCCGAGGCCGCGCGTGCTTCATCGAAGCGCTCACGCGCGCGGGGCGTGCCACAAGCCGCCCCGCGCGCAGTCACCTCCGGCCGCTAGCCCGGCGCTAACCTCGCGAGCGGGATGTCGGGTTGGATCGTGTGGGTCATCGTCGCCTGCGTGTTCGGCGTCGGCGAGGCGCTCACCCGCCGGTTCCTGATCGGCCCGTTCGCGCTCGGAGCGGCGCTGGCCGCGATCGTCGATGCGTCCGGCGCAGGGAACCTCGCGGCATGGCTCGCGTTCATCGTCATCTCGCTGCTGGTTCTACTCGCCGTGCGTCCGATTGCGCGCTCGCGCAGGCAGACCAGGGCTGCGATGAGGCGCAGCAAGGCCGCGCTGATCGGCTCCCGCGCGATCGTGCTCGAAGACATCGCCAACCGCGAGGGCATGGGGTGCGTCAAGATCGGCGGCGAGGTGTGGACCGCCCGGGCGTTGGACGAGGACGGGGTGATCGAGCGCGGGACTCGAGTGGAGGTGGTTGAGATAAAGGGCGCCACCGCCCTCGTCACGACCACCCACGGTGCTCGGCCGCAGTAGCCTGGAGGTAGGTACACGCATGTTCGATTCGCTCGCGGAAAAGCTCCAGACGACGCTCGCCGAGGTCCGCGGTCGCGGCACCCTGACCGAGGACGACGTCTCGGCCGCCATGCGCGAGATCCGGCTCGCCCTGCTCGAGGCCGATGTCAACTTCAAGGTCGTCAAGAGCTTCACGAATGCGGTCAAGGAGCGGGCGCTCGGCGCCGATGTCGTCGGCCAGCTGAATCCCGGACAGCAGGTGGTCAAGATCGTCTCCGACGAGCTGACCGAGCTGATGGGCGGGGCGGCGCGTGACCTGTCGTTCTCGCCGCGTCCACCAACCATCGTGCTGATGGCTGGACTTCAAGGCTCCGGGAAGACAACGGCGACCGCCAAGCTCGCGCGCTACCTCCACGAGGAGCACGGATCTTCGGTGGCCGTGGCGGCGTGCGACGTCTACCGCCCGGCGGCGGTCGATCAGCTGATCAAGGTCGGAACCCAGGTCGGCGCGGCCGTCTACGAGCAGGGGACGGACAAGGACCCGGTGAGGATCGCCGCCTGGGCACGCGACCGCGCGCAATCCGAAGGCAAGGACGTGCTGATCATCGACACCAGCGGCCGCCTGCACATCGACCAGGAGCTGATGGCCGAGCTCGCCAACATCAAGAAGGCCGTCAGACCGCACGACGTGTTGCTCGTGGTCGACGCGATGACCGGCCAGGACGCGGTCAACGTAGCCGAGCAGTTCTCCGAGGTCGTCCAGTTCGACGGTGTGGTGATGACCAAGCTCGACGGCGACGCCCGCGGCGGCGCTGCACTGTCGGTCAAGGCGGTCACCGGCGTCCCGATCCTGTTCGCGTCGACCGGGGAGAAGCTCGACCAGTTCGAGCGCTTCCATCCCGATCGCATGGCCCAGCGGATCCTCGGCATGGGCGACGTGATGACGCTGATCGAGAAGGCGCAGGGTGCCTACGACGAGCAGCAGACCGCAGAGCTCGAGCGCAAGCTTCGCAAGCAGGAGTTCGGACTCGACGACTTCCTCGACCAGCTGCGGCAAGTCCGGCGCCTGGGGCCGCTGCAGTCGCTACTGGGGATGATCCCCGGCCTCGGCAAGGAGCTGCGCGATGTCAAGGTGGACGAGCGCGAGTTCGACCGGATCCAGGCCATCATCCTCTCGATGACGCCTGAGGAGAGGCGTCATCCCGAGCTGATCAAGGGCTCCCGGCGCCTGCGGATCGCACGTGGATCGGGAACCAACGTGCAGGCGGTCAAGCAGCTCATCAAGCAGTTCGAGCAGATGCGCAAGGTCATGCGCCAGGTCTCCCAAGGGCGGATGCCCGATTTGGGCGCGCTGATGCGCCAGGCACGCTAACCTCGTCCACGCCCATGGCAGTGAGACTCAGACTGACCCGGATCGGCAGCCGCAAGAACCCCATCTGGCGGGTGGTGGTCGCCGACCAGCGCGCCAAGCGCGACGGGCGCGTGATCGAGACCGTCGGTCATTACAACGCCCAGACGAACCCGTCGACGATCGTGCTCGACGAGGATCGCATCCGGGACTGGCTCGCCCGCGGCGCCCAGCCGACCGGCACGGTCCGCAAGCTGTTGCGCACTCAGGGCATCCAGTAGCCACACTGAACGATGAAGGAGCTGCTCGAGTACCTGGCGCGCGGGCTCGTCGAACATCCCGATGCGGTTCGCGTCAACGAGGTACGGGACGAGGAGGGAGCCACGGTGCTGGAGCTCGCGGTCGCCGAAGACGACTACGGCAACGTGATCGGCCGAGGCGGTCGTACGGCGGCGGCGCTGCGCACGGTCGTCAAGACGGCCGCGGTGAAGCGCCAGCGCCGCGTGTTCGTGGACATCGTCGACTCCTAATGGCGACCTGGCTGCGGGCCGGCCGGGTGGGGCGCCCGCACGGGCTCGATGGCAGCTTTCACGTCTCGCAGCCCAACCCCGGACTGCTGACGCTCGGCGCGCACGTCACGGTCGGAGATCGCGAGCTACGGATCACCCGTCGCGCCGGGACGGACGCCCGACCGATCCTGCGACTGGAGGGCTGTGAGGAGCGCTCCTGCGCCGAGGCCATGACCGGCGTCGAGATACTCGTGGCGCGGCACGAAGCGCCGGAGCTGGGTCCAGACGAATGGTGGGCCGACGATCTCGAAGGATGCACCGTCCACGATCAGGGCCAAACCGTCGGCGTCGTCCGGCGACTCCTCCAGCTGCCTTCGTGCGAGGTCCTCGAGGTCGCGCGTGAAGATGGAGCCGGAGAGCTGCTCGTCCCCCTTGTCAGCGACGCCGTGCGCAGCATCGATGTCGAGCGCGGGGAGATCGAAATCGACTTGAGGTTCCTCGGGGCGGCCTGATGCAAATCGACGTGTTCACGCTGTTCCCCGACGCGTTTGCCTGGTTCGAGCGCCAGCGACACGTCTCCAACGCGCTGGCCGGCGGCCACCGGCTCGACTACGTCAACTACCGAGACCACACCCCGCTGAACGCCGGACAGGTCGATGACACGCCGTTCGGAGGCGGCGCGGGCATGGTCGTGCGGGTCGACGTCGTCGAGGCGGCGCTGCGCGCGCGCTACGGCCGGGATCCATTGCAGCTGCGCCGCGAGCGTCGGGTGATCGCCCTGACCCCAGGGGGACGGGTGCTCGACAACGCTCTCGTCGACGAGCTCACACGTGAGCCGGCCTTAACGCTGCTGTCCGGGCGGTACGAGGGCTTCGACCAGCGCGTGCTCGAGCACTTTGCCAGCGATGAGCTGTCGATCGGCCGGTACGTCCTCGCCGGCGGCGAACTCGCGGCTATGGTCGTATGCGACGCGGTGCTGCGCAAGCTGCCGGGTGCTCTGGGCCACGAGGAATCTGCACTTGAGGAATCCTTCAGCACGGCACTCGCGGGCGCACCCGAGTATCCGCACTACACCAGGCCCGCGGAGTATCGTGGCTGGCGGGTACCGGAGGTCCTGCTCTCGGGCCACCACACCAAGATTCGTGAGTGGCGCCTGGAGCAGAGCCGAGCCAGGGCGACGGGCGCCGGCAATGCCGCGGAGCCGGATCCAGAGGTCGCGCCCACAAGCTCCGCAGGCGGTCCGCTACCATAGGCCGCCCGCGCGGCGGGGCAGCGCAGAGAAGTGCGCGGCCCCCTACCACCGGCCATACCCGCCGGTGCCGGCGGTTGCACTTCTCATGAGCACCTTGATCGACAGCCTGGAGCGCTCCCAGCTGCGCCGCGTGCCGGCATTCGACGCCGGCGATCGATTGCGTGTCCACTTTCAGGTGATCGAGGGGACGCGGCGCCGGACCCAGGTATTCGAAGGGGTGGTGATCAAGCGTCAGGGCCACGGCGCTCGGGAGACGTTCACGGTCCGCAAGCAGTCCTTCGGGGTCGGCGTGGAGCGCACGTTCCCTCTGCACTCTCCGAAGATCGAGCGCATCGAGGTGGCGGCTCGCGGCGACGTGCGCCGAGCCAAGCTCTACTACCTGCGCGGCCGGGTCGGCAAGCGTGCCCGAGTCCGGGAGCGGCGCTCCACCGGACCCGAGCAGGTGATCGAGCGCGAGCTGCTCTACGGCGCCGAGCCCGAGCCCGAGCCGAGCGAGTCGGAGGCGGACGCCGACGACGCGGGCGTCGAGGAATCGGCCGCCGGGGAGTCGGGTGCCGAGGAGTTGGCCGCCGAGGCGTTGGCCGCCGAAGACTCGCGCGGCGAGGAGTCGAGCCTGGAGGACTCGGGCGCTGAGGGCGCTGAGGAGCCGGGCGCCGAGCAGTCGGCTGAGCCGGCATCCCAGGCGGCGGCTGAGGACGCCGGCCCGGCGGCCGCGGACGGCCCCGCCGGCGAAGAGCAGGTGTGACAAAGACCAAGAAGTCCATCGCGGGCTCCGTGGTCGAGCTCGTGGTGATCGTGGCCGCCGCACTCGGCCTTGCGCTCGCGATTCAGGCTTTCGTCGTCAAGCCGTATCGGATTCCCAGCGGCTCGATGCTGCCGACGTTGCGCATAAACCAGCGGGTGCTCGTGAACCGCCTGGGGAACGACTTTTCCTCCCCCCATCTTGGCGAAATCGTCGTCTTCCATCCTCCCAGGAACTTCGACGGTGGCTGCGCTGATCAGAACGAGGGTGTCGACTCGGACGGCGCCGCGGACACGAAGCCGTGTGGGGTGGCTCAAACGGACCGCTCCGCGGAGACGTTCATCAAGCGCGTAGTGGGACTCCCCGGGGACCGCATCAGGATCACCGACGGTCACGTGTATCGCGACGGCGTGCGCGAGAGCGATCCCTATATCGTGCCTTGTGGTGGCGGTGGATCGTGCAGCTTCTCCGGGTCGATCACCGTGCCGACGGGCGACTATTACATGATGGGCGACAATCGTCCCGATTCCGAGGACAGCCGTTTTTGGGGACCGGTGCCGAGGGCCTGGATCATTGGCAAGGCGTTCTTCACCTATTGGCCCCCCACACGCATTGGATTTCTGTGATCAAGGCGCCCTGAGCCTATGCCGCAGTCCAGCAGGAGCACTCGAAAGTCCCCGATGAAATCCCTGATCGAGCTCGTCATCACGGTGGCGATCGCGGTTGGGCTGGCGCTGCTGATCCAGGCCTTCATCGTCAAGCCGTACCGGATTCCCAGTCCGTCAATGGTTCCCACGCTCAACGTTGGGCAGCGCATCCTGGCCAACCGCCTGATCAACCATCCGAGCGTGGGCGACGTCGTCGTGTTCCATCCGCCGCACGGCGCCGATCCCGCGACCCCTGACTGCGCGAACCCGAACCAGGGCGCCGGCCACGCCCAGGCCTGCGACGCGCCGACCCCCCAGGTGTCGAGCCAGACGTTCATCAAGCGCGTGGTGGCGGGACCGGGTGACACGATCCAGATCGTCAACGGGCACGTGATTCGCAACGGCGTGCCCGAGCATGACCCCTACATCGAGCAGTGTGGCACCGACAGCTCGTGCAATTTCCGCGAAGCGATCAAGATTCCGCCCGGCGATTACTTCATGATGGGCGACAACCGTGGAGCATCCGACGACAGTCGTTTCTGGGGTCCCGTCCCGGACAAATGGGTCATCGGCGTCGCGTTCTTCACGTACTGGCCACCGGACCGGATCGGCTTCCTCTAATCGGCCAGAACCGGGCAAGCGGCCGAAGCGCGCGACGACCGTGACCCGCCGGCTGTTCGCCTTCGACCGCGCCCTCGGCCTTCGCTACGTTGCCGGCGCCGATGAAGCGGGCAGGGGGTGTCTCGCGGGGCCGCTCGTGGTGGCCGCCGTTCTGTTCGATCTCGAGCGGATCGGAACCGCCGAGGTCCGAGCGCTGCGGTCCCTGAACGACTCCAAGCAGCAGACGCCGGAGGGGAGAGCCGAGCTCTTTCCGGTGATCCTCCGCATCGCAGCCAAGGTCGCGATCATCTCCAGATGTGCGCCGGGCATAGACGCCCGAGGCCTTCACGTCACCAATCTCGCGGCGCTCCGCGACGCGCTGGCGAGAGTCGCGTGCGAGGGCTGCATCTGCCTCAGCGATGGCTTTCCCCTCGCGGGGCTGGGCCACCGCCAGCAGGCGGTGATCGGAGGCGACGCCAAGAGCGCTGCGATCGCCGCCGCATCGGTGATCGCCAAGGAGACTCGCGACCGGTACATGCGCCGAGCCGACGCGGTCCATCCCGGTTGGGAGTTCGCCCAGCACGTCGGCTACGCCACCCCCGAGCACCGCGACGCGATCGAGCGCCTCGGCGTCTCTCCGTTGCACCGGCTCTCGTTCCAGTCGGCGGCGTATCAGCAGCTCTCGATGGCGGGCGCGGTCCCGCCCGGCGCCGCGGGCTACTAGGGTCTGCGCGGCGCGGGTCGTTGCAGGCGCTAGCCCGCGGGCGGCGCCGAAGGGACCTGGTCGCTCCAATGTGGCGTATATGCCCCATTCGAGCGACCACGTCCCTGTGCGCCGGAGCCGACACCGCCTGACGAGGCGCGACCGCCGCCGCTCGCGGGCTAGTGCCCGTACCGACCCGCACGGCGCCGGCGCCGGGGCGCGGCGCCGGGGGGCGGGGGTTTGCACCCGGCTCCCGTCGGCTAGAACGCGCCCTCGAGGTGGTCGATGCGGACCAGCTCGCCCGCGAAGTTGAACGTCACCCCGATCGCGTCGAACCGGATCACGTCGGCGTAAGGACGCTCCTTTCGCTCGATCAGCCACTGGCCGGCCATCTTGCGCACCTGGCTCTGCTTCCGCACTCGCAGGGCTTCGAACGGATCGCCCCCGCCGGCGGCCAGACGTCGCGACTTGACCTCGCAGAACGCGAGCGTCTGCCCGTCGAACGCGACGATGTCGAGCTCGCCCCACCGGGTCCGGTAGTTGCGCTCGACGACCCGGAAGCCGCGGCGCGCGAGGTGCTCGGCGGCCAGACGTTCCCCGAGTCGGCCGAGGCGGTGTCGCACGTCGCTGCTCACCCGCCGGACGCTACGCACGAGCGCGTGACAGGTGGGACACGCCGAGCGTCAATTCGTAGCAAGCGCGGCGCGGAGGCTTGCGAAGAGTTGGCACAAGCCGTGCCCCACACGTCACGCGAAGCCGCCTAGCGTCAAACGCCATGCTCGCTCGAGTGAGCACGTTCGCGATCGACGGCGTCGACCCCCGCCAGGTGTGGGTCGAGGTCGACATTCGCCAAGGCCTTCCGACGTTCACGATCGTCGGTCTCGGAGACACCGCGGTCCGTGAATCCCGCGACCGGATCCGCTCGGCGGTGCTGAACTCGGAATTCGAGTTCCCGACCAAGCACATCACGGCCAACCTGGCGCCGGCGTTCCTTCGCAAGGCCGGACCGGGATTCGACCTCGCGCTCGCGCTCGGCGTGCTCGCCGCCAGCGGTCAGATCCCCGTGCAGGCCCTCCGCTCCGTGGCGGTCTTCGGTGAGCTGGCGCTCGGCGGCGAACTGCGCGACTCTCCCGGGGCGCTGGCGGTGGCGGAGGGCGCCCGCAGCGCCGGCCTGCGACTGTTGATCGTGCCGGCGGAGCGGGCGCGGGAGGCCGCCCTCGTCCGCGAGCTCCGGATCGCCGGGGTCGGCACGTTGCGCGAGGCGGCGGATGTCGTGCGGGGCGCCGTCCCGCCGCCCCCGCCCGCGGAGGAGCCTCGAGTCGATCGCCACGACGCGGACGGGCCCGACCTAGCCGATGTTCGTGGTCACGCCGCCCCGGTGCTGGCGGTGCAGATCGCGGCGGCGGGAGGTCACAACCTGCTCCTGGAGGGCGCGCCAGGGACGGGCAAGACGATGCTCGCGCGGCGCATTCCGTCGATCCTGCCGCCGATGACCCATGCCGAGGCGATCGCGGTGACCCGGATCCACAGCGTCGCCGGCCTTCACACCGACGGGTTGATCACGCAGCGCCCGTTCCGCGCCCCGCACCATACGATTTCACCGTCGGGCCTCGTGGGGGGCGGAGCGGTCCCGAGGGCGGGCGAGGCGACGCTGGCAAACCAGGGCGTGCTGTTCCTGGACGAGCTGTCTGAGTTCCAGCGTCCGACCCTCGACGCGCTGCGTCAGCCGCTCGAGGACGGGCACGTGACGATCGTCCGCGGCCAACGCGCGCTGGTCTTTCCGACCCGGTTCATGCTCGTAGCCGCGACCAACCCCTGTCCATGCGGGTTCGCCGGCACGGGAGATCGCTGCCAATGCGGGGAGGCGGATCTGCGCCGCCACCGCCGGCGGCTGAGCGGCCCGCTGCTCGACCGCATGGATCTCCTCGTGAACATCGAGCGGCCGACCGAGTCGGAACTGCGAGCACCGCCGGTCACGTCCTCGGCGCGCGCTCGAGACCGGGTCGGGGCTGCTCGGGAACGCCAGACAGCGCGGCTGAAGCGCTCCACCGCCTCCTGCAACGCGGAAATGGACTCGCGTCTCATCGCCAGCCACGTTCGGCTCGAAGAATCGGCCGAGCTCGCGCTGGCCCGCGCGTACTCCGCCGGTGCCATCAGCGCTCGAGGGCGGCACCGCGTGCTCCGGGTGGCGCGGACGATCGCCGACCTCGAGGCTCGAGACAGCGTTGGGCATGCCGACGTTCTGACGGCGTTCAGCCTGCGCCAGCGCGGCTTCCCCGACGAGGCGCTCGCGGCATGACCGCCGACGAGGTGCACGCGGCATGACCGCCGACGAGGCGCACGCGGCATGACCGCCGACGCACCCCGCGATGCCC
>JAFASF010000280.1 GCA_019244745.1 Solirubrobacterales bacterium
TAGCCGGCTGAGGCCATCAATCCGACCCCGAACACGACGGTCAGCGCGCCCAGCGTCACCGCCCCCGCCAGCCGCCATCGCGGCACCTTGACGAGCCCCAGCAGCGGACGGAGCGTCGCGTTCACGCCGCCCTCCTTGCGTCCTCGGTGATGGCAACCCCGTCGATGAGCCGGACCACGCGATCGGCGCTCTGGACCAGCTCGGGACGGTGCGCGATGACGAGCATCGTTCGGCCGGCCTGCAACCGCCGCACCGCGCCGGCGACGAGCGCCACGCTCTGCCGGTCGAGATCGGCGGTCGGCTCGTCGAGGATGACCAGCGCGGCATCCCTCAAGAACGCCCGGGCGAGCCCGATCCGCCGCCGCTCACCGGGCGAGAGCCCACGGCCACCATCGCCGACGATCGTCGCGTACCCGTCCGGCAGCGCGCTGATGAAGTCGTCCGCGCCGGCCCGAGCTGCCGCCTCGCTCACCATCTGCTTGGAAGCGCTCGGGTCGCCGAGCCGGATGTTGTCCGCGACCGTGGCCCGGAACAGCGTCGGGTGCTGGGGCACCCACGCGATTTCTCGGCGCCAGGCGTCCATCTGGCAGTTCGAAAGGGGGATGCCGCCTACGGAGATCCGGCCTGCGGTGGGCTCGAGCAGCCCGAGCAAGAGCGCGGCGACAGTGCTCTTGCCAGCGCCGCTTTCTCCGACCAGAGCCACCGTTTCCCCGGGCAACAGCTCGAGGTCCAGTCCGTCCAGCACCCGCCCCGACCGAGCCGGGTACGAGAACGACACCTGCTCGAAGCGGACGGTTGCGTGCGCCGGGCTCGGCGCCAGTCGCGGTCCGCCGGGCGCGGCGGCGCCCTCGGCGTCGAGCAGCGCGAACATGCGCTCCGCGACGGCCAGCCCGTCGGCGCTCGCGTGGTACTCAGCCCCGAGCCGGCGGAACGGCAGGTACAGCTCCGGGGCGAGCACGATCACGGTCAGCCCGGCCTGGAGTCCGAGTCCACCCTCCACGAGCCGAACGCCGGCCGTCACGGCAACGAGCCCCACCCCCAACGTGGCCGCGAGCTCCAGGACCGACCCGGATAGGAAGCTGACCCGCAGAGTTTCCATCGTCGCCTTGCGGTAGCGGTCGCTGACGGCTCCGATGACGGCGCCCTGGTCGTGCGCTCGACCGAATGCGCGAAGCGTGGGAAGGCCTCGAACGACGTCGAGGAAGTGGGTCGAGAGCTGCCGGAGCGCCTGCCACCGCTCGTCCGTTCGCTCCTTGGTGTAGAGACCGATCAGCCACATGAATACCGGCACGAGCGGGAGCGTGAGCAGCATGATCACCGCGGCCTCGAGGTCCACGAACGCGACCCAGGCGATCACCAGAAAGGGCACCACGGAGGCCAGCACAACCTGAGGCAGGTAGCGCGCGAAGTAGCCCTCCAACCCCTCGATTCCCTGCACGGCGGCCGTGGCGATCTCGGCGCCGCCAGCGTCGTCGGTCGCGACCGCCCGCGTGAGCAGACGCTTCTCGATGAGGGCCAACCGCAGCTCGGAGAGGACGCTCCATGCGGCGCGGCGTCCCGCGATCTCCATTCCCCAGGCAAACGCCCCTCGGGCCGCGAACGCGAGCACGAGCAGCGCGAAATCGAGGCCGAGGGCGTCGAGCGGCACGCCGTCGAACGCGCGCGCGACGATCCGCGCGAGCAGGCTGGCCTGCACGAGCACGGCCAGGGCGGTACCGATCCCCAGCGCCGTGTCGACCGCCAGCAGCGGTCGCGCCGAGGAGGTGCGGCGGAGCAGGCGCGGGTCGAGGGCTCGCATGAGCCAGGCTAGGGCTGTGTCGCCAGCTGCTCGCCCCCGCCGGGCGCCTCGGCCGAGGCGGGCGGTGCGCTGAGGCGCTGGCGAAAGACGTGGAACGACCAGCCCTGGTAGAGCAGCACGATCGGCAAGAAGAGGACCGCGACGATCGTCATCACGACGAGCGCGTAGTGCCCGGAGACAACGTTGTTGACCGTCAGGTTGTAGGCCGTGTTCGTGCTCGAGACCATGACGTTCGGATACAGGGCGATGAAGATCTGGCCTATGGCCGCCGCGATCGCGAACGCCGAGGACGCGAACGCCCACCCGTTGTAGTTGGTGTTCACGAGCAACGCGGCGAAGATGACCGCGATCACGCCGAAGATCTGGGTGGGCTGGGGCACGGTGCCGCCGCCCATCACGACCAGCGTCCAGATCACCCAGGCGACGTTGATGACGATCGCGACCAGCCCGATGACGCGCCCCGCGGCGCGGGCGCGATCGCGGATCTCGCCCGTCGTCCGCAGCGTGAGGAACGTCGCCCCGTGCAGCAGGCACAGCGTGAGCAGCGTGACGCCTGTCATCAGCCCGTAGCCGGTCAGCAGGTCGAAGAAGTCCCCGGTGAAGTCGTGGTTTTGGTTGATCGGGAGCCCGTTGAGGAGATCGCCCAGGGCGACCCCGAGCAGGAGCGGGACGAGAATGCTGCCGATGGTCTGGGCCCACGACCATCCGGCGCGCCAGCGAGGGTCGTCGCGCTTGCCCCGGTACTCGAACGAGACGCCGCGAGCGAACAGCGCCACGAGCACGAGCACCAGCGCCAGGTAGCCGGCGGAGAACAGGGTCGCGTACCAGCCGGGAAAGGCCGCGAACATCGCGCCACCGGCCACGATCAGCCACACCTCGTTCCCGTCCCACCAGGGGCCGATCGTGTTGATTACGACGCGCCGCTCGGTATCCGTCCGGCCGATCAGCATGTGGAGGGCGCCCACCCCGAAGTCGAACCCGTCGAGCACGAAGAAGCCGAGCCAGAGAATGACGATGAGGATGAACCAGATGGTGTGAAGCTGCATGGAATCAGTAGGTCAGAGCGGGAACAGCGGCGCCGGGCGCTTCGCTCGGCTCCGCGGCCTCGGCGTCGGCCTGAGCCAGGCCGTGTCGGGAGTAGCGCAACATCAGGTACAGGTCGGCCGCGCCGAGCACGATGTAAGACACGACGAACGCGCTCAGGCTGATCCAGATCTCGGTGGCGCTCACCGAGGGGGAGTTGGCGTTGACGGTTTTCTGGAGCCCCTGCACGATCCAGGGCTGGCGTCCGCTCTCGGTCAGAAGCCAGCCGGCCGTGTTCATCAGAAACGGCGTGACCACCGCCCACACGGACAGCAGCAGGAACAGCCGGGCGCTGCGAAGCTTGCCGCGGTAGAGCAACCAGCCGCCCCACAGCGCCAGCAGGAGGACCAGCGACCCGAGGTAGGCCATGACCCGCATCGACCAGTACTGGATGAACACGTCGGGCACGTAGTTGCCCGGCCCGAACCTGGCCTGATACTGGGCCTGGAGCTGGTTGAGCCCTGTGACGGGGCCGCTCCACGTCCCGGTCGCCAGGACCGAAAGGAGGTGCGGGACCAAGATGATCTGCGACGGCGTTTTGTCGTTCGCCCCACCCCCGATCTGGAAGACCGAGAACGAGCACGGCCTGCAATTCGTCCACTGCGCCTCGGCCGCGGCAATCTTCATCGGCTGGTAATGGCCCTCGATCTCCCCCAGCTGGTTGCCCACCGTCAGCTGGATTACGATCGCGGGGATCAACACGATCAGCGCCACCTTCGCGGTGCGGTGGAAGGACTCGATGTGGCGCTGCTTGCGCAGATACCACGCGGACACCGCCAGCATCACCAAAGACCCGGTGATGAGGGAGGCGAGGATCACGTGCGCGTATCCCCAGACGAACGTGGGATTGACGAACAGCGCCCAAACGTTGGTCAGCACCGCGTTGCCGGACTTGTTGAGCCTGTAGCCGACCGGGTGCTGCATCCACGAGTTGGCCACCAGGATGAACAACGCCGAGAGCAGCGATCCGATTGAGACCGCCCAGATCGTCGCCAGGTGCACTCGCTTGGGAAGGTGGTTCCAGCCGAACAGCCACAGCCCGATGAACGTCGACTCGAGGAAGAACGCCAATATCCCCTCCATGGCCAGCGGCGCGCCGAACACCCCGCCCACGAAGCGCGAGTAGGTGGCCCAGTTCATCCCGAACTGGAACTCCTGCACCAGCCCGGTGACCACGCCGATCGCGACGTTGATCAGCAGCAGCGTCCCGAAGAAGCGAGTCATCCGCTTGTAGTCGGGGTTGTCGGTGCGGTACCAGGCCGTCTGCAGCACCGCGACCAGGAAGGCCAGACCGATCGTCACCGGGACGAAGAAGAAGTGGTAAATGATCGTCGTCGCGAACTGCCAGCGGGCTAGGTCGTTGACCATCGAGGGGCGGCTCCGTCTGTCAGCGGCTGATCGTCGCGACGGAGTCTCGCCCGAGTCGCCGGCGAGGTCTTCATCCCAAACGGATGACGGTTGGGGCCATAATCTCCTCCGTCGTCTCAATCAGGTGATGCGGTCAAGAGCCCGCGCGCTTTGATTCGGCTCTCGTAACGCCCTTACGACAGGAAGGCAACATGACCCTCGTTAGCCATCAGACCATCAAGCTGAGCAAGGGCAAGCACTCCTCCCCCGCGGAAGGCGCCTGCGTAATGGAGCTCGCGTCGATGCTCGCGGGCGAATCGTTCACCGACCATCCCACGTCGGCCTGCCCCGTGATCGGCTCGCTCCTTCGGGCCTACAACGATTACGCCGGCGACGAGCGCCGGCAGGATCTGTACGTGTACGCCGCGAGGGTCGTGGGGAGCCGCGGCGGCCGCGAGCTTCAGCGTGCGCGTGCCGAGCGCGTGGGCGAGTGGAGCTCCGAGATGCTCGCGCGCCGGCTGGGACGGTTCCTACCCGGTCCGGCCGTGCGGGCGATCTGCCATCTCCGCCGGCCCGAGCTCAACTCGGTCGGAACGCACGCCATCCACTCCATCTCCAGGCACACCGACGAGACCCACGCAGCCGTGCTGGCGCTCGTCGATGAGCTGCTGGCAATGGGCGGCGGCATGCCGGCCGCCGCGCCGGCCCGGGCGGCCGGCGCGGCCGAGCCTCCGGCGCGAGTCGCCGAGCCCGTGGCATAGCGGCGCGTTCACATCACCCCCTTTGGGGGATGTGAAGGGCCTGGCTCACGCCTAGGTTCGCCGTGAGTGGATCCGGCAGAAGAGCTTCTCCGTCGCCTGGCCCTTAACGACGAAAGGTCGGTCGGGATGGTGCTCGCGAGCGGGTCGGGACCCGGCGGGGATCCGTGCTTGATCCCGAAGGTCGACCTGCTCGTTCGGCTGGGAGCGCTAGTGGCGGTCGGCGCCGCCACCGCGTCTCTTCGGCGGACGGTCGAGCTCGCGCTGGAGGCGGGAGCGACCGAGGCCGAGATCGTCGGCGTGCTGGTGGCGGTCGCGCCGACCGTGGGTCTCGCACGAGTCGTAGCGATTGCTCCGAAGCTCGCGACGGCGATCGGTTACGACCTGGCGGGCGACGAGTGAGCGGGGGATTGCGAGATGGCTGAGGCGGCTGCCGCCCCTCCGGAGCCGACGGCCGAGCAGGCGCAGGCCACGATGCGCAGCAGAGGCTATGTCGTGCTGCTGGTCATTGCGGCCGTGGTGGGGGTGATCGTGTCGTTCGCGGCGTGGGGGTTCCTCGAGCTCGTCTACCAGATCCAGCAGGAGCTGTTCACCCACCTTCCGCACGCGGTCGGCTACGCGCATGGTCCCCCGAAGTGGTGGTACTTCCCGGTGTTGGGGATCGGAGCGCTCATCACGGCCTTCGCGATCGCAAAGCTCCCCGGGCGCGGGGGGCACATACCCGCGCACGGCCTCGCGACGGGCGGGCCGCCGATTCAGGGAGTCGAGCTCCCGGGGATCATGCTCGCGGCAATTGCCACGCTGGGTTCGGGGCTGGTCCTCGGGCCCGAGGCGCCTCTCATCGCGCTCGGCTCGGGCTTGGGAATCCTGTTGATTCGGACGGCGCGCAAGGATGCGCCGTCGCAGCTGACGATGGTCATCGGGGCGGCCGGCGCCTTTGCAGCGGTGTCGCTGATCTTCGACTCACCGCTGATCGCGGCTGTGATTCTGATCGAAGCCACGGGGATCGGTGGGGCCAGGCTCCCCCTCGTGGTGGTTCCCGGACTGCTCGCAGCCGGGATCGGATCGCTGATCTCACTCGGTATGGGGTCGTGGACGGGGCTAAGCACCAGCGCGTTCTCGCTCGGCGTCCTGCAGCTGCCCAAGTTTGCCCGCCCGGACATCGCCGAGTTCGGGTGGACGATCGCGCTGGCGCTGGCGATTGCGGTGGTGGCCCAGATCGTCGTCCGGGGCGGCCTTGGCACCCTGCAGGTTGTGACCCGCCGGCTGCTTCTGCTGTTGCCGCTGGTCGGACTCATCGTCGCCGGCCTGGCGATCGCGTTCACGCAGTCGACCGGCAAGAGCGTCAACGAGCTGCTGTTCTCCGGCCAGGATCAGCTTCCGGGGCTCGTCGCCCAGGCCGGCACGTGGTCGCTATCGGCGCTCGCCCTCCTGATCGCCTTCAAGGGCGTCGCGTACGCCCTGTGCCTGGGCAGCTTCCGCGGCGGTCCCACGTTCCCGGCCCTGTTCCTCGGAGCCGCTGGGGGCATCATGTGCTCGCACCTCCCCGGCTTCCCCATCACACCGGCGGTCGCGGTCGGGATGGCCGCCGGGACGGTCGCGATCCTCAGGTTGCCGCTGTCCGCGGTGGTGATCGCCACCCTGTTGACGAAGAACTCGGGCGTCGGGGCCGAGCCGCTGATCATCGTGGGTGTCGTCGTCTGTTACGTCGCGACGCTAGTGCTCTCCTCCCTGTGGAGTGAGAGGCGCGCCGCCTCGCCCGCGGGCGAGGCTGCCCCGGCCGGCGCCGCCGTGGCAGCGTCCTGACGCCCCGGGGTTGGGCCTATCTCAAGCCATGCTCCACACAGAGCCCCTGTAGCCGTTCCATCGCCTCGGCGGCGCGGTCCGGTAGTGCGTCGAGCGCCTCGGCGGCTTGCCGGAGCGCCTCGATCCTGACGCCGCGCGCCTCGAGGGCGAAGCGCCCGAGCCAGCGCACCGCGGCTCGCTCGTAGCGCTCGCGATCTCCGTCGCGGAGCAGCAGGCAGATGCGCAGCGCGTCATCGAGACCGACGTGCGGGAGCTCGCGGGCGGCGGCGAAGACCAGTGTCTCGTTCCCCGTCTCGAGCGCTCTGCGAAACCGGGTGTACGGGCTGCCGTCGCTCGTCATGTGCGAACGTATGTTCGCACACGGACCGGATGACTCGCGGGTTCCCGGGACCCGGGCGCCGCGCGCCTCCCCGTTTCCGGGCGACGCGCGCCTTTACGATGAACCCACTAGACCAAGCGAAGGGAGCAGGTTGATGAGCATCTCGGTGGTGGGCGTCGTCGGCGCCGGCTTCATGGGCTCGGGGATCGCCGAGTGTGCCGCGGTGGTCGGCAAGCACGTCGTCGTCTACGAGCCCGACGAACGACCACTTCAGCGCTCGAGGGAAAGCCTGGAGGCCTCTGTCGCCAAGGCGGTCTCGCGCGGCAAGCTCGCGAGCGCGGACGCCGAGCAGGTCGCTGACCGCGTGCTGTACACGACGCGGTTGGGGGACCTCGGGGGTGCCGACGCCGTGATCGAGGCGGTCACCGAGGACGCGAGGGTCAAGCGCGAGCTGTTCGCACGGCTCGACGAGGAACTCCCGGATGCGCAGTTCCTGGCCTCGAACACGTCCTCGATCCCCATCGCGGAGCTCGCGGCCAGGACGTCGCGCCGGGATCGGGTGCTCGGTTTGCACTTCTTCTCGCCCGTGCCGGTCATGAAGCTGGTCGAGGTCGTGACCGCGATCGATACCTCGGAGGCCACGGTGTCCACCGCGGAGGCATTCGCGCGCGACCTCGGCAAGCATCCGATCCTCACCAGGGATCGCTCGGGGTTCATCGTCAACATGCTGCTCGTTCCGTACCTGATGGCCGCAGTGCGGATGTACGAGGAGGGATTCGCCACCCGCGAGGACATCGACGAGGGGATGCGCCTCGGCTGCGGGCACCCGATGGGGCCGCTGACGCTGTGTGACTTCATCGGGCTCGACGTCCTGTACGCGGTTTGCGACTCGCTGTACGAGGAGTTCAAGCGACCCGAGTACGCGCCTCCGCCGCTGCTCAAGCGGATGGTGGTCTCCGGTCACCACGGCCGCAAGAGCGGCCGCGGCTTCTACGAGTACGCGCCCGCGGCAACTGGGGCCCCGGCGTGACCGTTCGACGCACGTGACGACAGAGCCAGGACCCCCCGCCCCAAGGATGTGCGTGACTTTGTGATCCATATAGGCGCATCAGGTCAAGCACGTGCCCGATCCGATACCGCTCGTGGTCAGGAGCCCCTGGGCCCCGCGGGTCACGAATGCGTTTCGGCAGCCGCCACGGCCTGCGCCTCCTGCGGCTCGACGCGCCCGCCCGGAAGCCCGCGGATCGCCACGATGAACGTCGCGGCCATCACTCCGGCCATGATGTAGAAGACGGTTTGGGTCGAGTGGGCGAACGCGAGCTGGACGTCGTGCACGAGAGCGTGAGGTTGACCCGAGCTCGACCGGGCGCCCCCGACGTTGGTCGCGAATGAGTTCCCGATCCTGTTGGCGACGCCATGGGGAACGCCGTGGTTCGTCAGCGCGTTCGTGACGTTGGTCTTGTTTTGGCTGACCAGGATCGCTCCCAGCACCGCGAGGCCCAGGCTGGCGCCGAAGTTCCGCGCGGTCTGGGTGATCCCGGTGACCTCGCTATAGCTGGTGCTGGGTGCGCGGTTGACGGCATCCGTGCTCGCGGTCCCCAGCATCAACCCGAGCCCGCCGCCGGAGAGCGCGACATAAAACGACTGCGCCCCCGACGACAGATTGGTCAGCTTGCCCGCCAACAGATAGAACCCCACCGCGCCGAGTGCGCCGCCCATCACCACCGCCGGCTTCGCGCCGCGCCGATCCAGGATCCGCCCCCCGATCTGGGCGGCGATCACGAACCCCACGAAAAACCACAGGAGGTACTCGCCGGCCTGCGAGGAGTTCTTCCCCAACGACACCTGCGCGTAGACACTGGCGAAGAAGAAGAACGGCACGAACACGACCGACATCAATCCCAACACTCCGGTCTCGACCGCAAACCCCCGGTCGCGGAAGATCGCCAAGCGCAACAGCGGCTCCGGTGTTCGCAGCTCCCAGGCGACGAACGCGGCCACCAAGGCCACGCCGGCGACGATGGAAATCCAGGTCGCGGCGCTGCCCCAGCCCCACACGCTCGATTGCTCGAGGCCGAGCACGATCAGCCCCATCGCTCCCGTGATCAGGATCGTGCCGCGGTAGTCGAGGCTCGCCGGCCGCCGCTCGTCATCTGGTCGCGACTTCCAGATCAGGACGAGCGCGATGATCGCCACCGGGATGTTGATCCAGAAGATCGCCCGCCACGTCCACTGCGTGAGAAAGCCTCCGGCGATCGGGCCGATCGCGGTCAGACCGCCCGAGATGCCGAAGAAGATCGCCATCGCCCGCCCCCGTTCGCGCAGCGGAAACGAGGCCACGACGATGCCAACCGCCGCGGGGAACATGAGCGCCGCCGTCGCGCCCTGAAGCACGCGGAAGGCGATGATCCACGCCTCGGCGATGCTGCCCTTGGGGGTGAGCCCGCAGCACGCGGACGCCACCGCGAACCCGACCACGCCCACTGTGACCATCTGCCGGCGTCCCCTCACATCCGCGAGCCTCCCGCCGAACGCGAACAACGCCGACAGGGCCAGCAGATAGCCGTTGATCACCCACTGGGAGCCCGTCGCCGACAGCGAGAGCACTTTCTGGATGTTTGGGATCGCGATCGCCACGATCGTCTGATCGATGAACGTCATCGCGACCGCGAACACCATCGCGGCCAGCACCAGCTCCTTGTTGGCCGCGCCCCGCGACGGTCCGATTCCGCTGCTCACACCGCGGAAGATACGGCGTGGCACTCGTGCCCGCCACCAGGCCAGTGTGGGCCGCGCCCAGGCCGCGCCGGCCGCCGGCGCCGGCACACAGGCCGGCGCCGGCGACATCCACGCTCGGCCGAACTTTCGCGGTTGGAGAGCGACGCTCGTGGGAATCCGGGGAGCGTGCCGCTCTACTCCTGCGAGCGTTGCGGGTGGGCGAC
>JAFASF010000351.1 GCA_019244745.1 Solirubrobacterales bacterium
TCGGGGCCGGGCGCGCTACTGGCCCGCGGCGCGAGCGGGGCTGCGGGGTCGCAGACGGGCGTGCCGGCGACCGGGCCGGCGGTCCTCGGGCCGTGCGCGGATCCGCAACTGCACCTGCGCTGTCCCGATCTGGTCATGTCGGCGCCCTTCGATGTGCACGTCGACCGCACGTCGCTCGCGGGACACGTCCTGCTGCGTGCGGCAAGCTCGGTCAACAACCTCGGAGCCGGCCCGCTCGAGCTACGCGCCCACCGGCGTGGAACCGGCGGCTGGATCGTCGAGCAGGCGATCTACGGCCGAGGCGGCAGGCGGCATCTGTTCGAGAGTGACGGTCAGCTCGTATTCAAGTTCGTGCCGGGTTACCGCTATGGCCACCCGACGATCGGCGGCTACAGCTACTGGAAGTTCCGGCAGGTCGCCGCATTTCAGCTTTGGACGATCGACGCCCGGTTCCGAACCGTGCACCTCGCCCGCGTCGGACCGAAGGTCGACTACTGCCTGCGGGACCTCATCCGTACGCACCCCACGGCCCGCTCGCCGGTCGACCCGGTCTACCCGGCCTGCAGCCAGAACCCGAGGCTGCACCGCGACGTCCTCGGCACCTCTGTCCGCTGGTCGGACGTTTACCCCGACGAGTACCCGCAGCAGTGGATCGACGTGACCGGCCTGCGGGGACGCTTCGCGTTCGTGATGATCGCCGACCCGCGGGACGCGCTGCAGGAGTCGAACAAGGACAACAATGCGTCGATGACTTACGTCGAGCTCCCGTCGGGAGGCATCATCGGTCACGGCGTGGGCCTGCCGGCGCCCTGACCCCCGCTTCCGGCCCAGGGGCGGCGGTTTGCCGAGGCGAGGGGCGACTCAGGCGGCGTCGATCGCAGCGGCGCCCTCCCCGGCGATGAGGTGCGTGCGCTCGTGGAGTCCCTGCGACCCCGGAAAAGCGGGTGAGCCGAAGCCGAGCAGCCTACGGTTTTCCTGACCCAGGGCTCTGCGTTCTCAGCAGGAGATCGCGCTGCTCGATCACCTCTGAAGCCACTTCGGCCAGGCGGGCGTTCCGGTTGCGGGCGGCGTGCTGCAACCGGGAGAAGGCCTCCGCCTCGGAGAGCCCGAGCGTGTCCATCAGGAGTCCCTTGGCGCGTTCGATGACCTTGCGCTCGGTCAGCGACCGGTGCGCCCGCTCCACTTCTTCCTCCAGCTTGAGCAGCTCGCTGTGGCGGGCCGCGGCCAGCCGAATGGCGGCATCCAGCTGACGGTCGTCGATCGGTTTTGTCAGGTAGGCCGAGACTCCGCTCGTGACCGAGCGCTCGACGAGCCCGGGATCCTCGACCCCGGTGACTACCACCACCGGCCGACGGAGCCCCTCATCGGCCAGGGTCTGCGCCGCGCGGAGGCCGTCCACGCGCGGCATGTCGATGTCGAACAGGTAGAGGTCAGGGCACTGCGCGCGGGCGGCGTCGATCGCCTCGACGCCGTCGTGCACCGGCCCGAGCGGCTCGTGTCCGAGGGCCCGCAGACGCTCGGCGAGGGCGAGCGCGATGATCGGCTCGTCTTCGGCGATCAGGATGCGCATCGGTCGGCGTCGAAGCGGACCTGGGCGCAGGTGCCTGCCGGGGTCCCGGCCGACAACGTGAAGCTTCCCGCCAACCCCCGCTCGACGATCTGATGGACGAGCTGAAGCCCGAGCCGCTCCGGGCCGTCACGGGGCCCGTCCCCGGCGTCCCGCACCTCGAGCACGATCGGATGCTCGCCGTGCAATAGCACCTGGATCGGCGGCCGGCCGTGGCGTGCGGCGTTCGCGATCAGTTCGTTGGCCACGATCCCGAGCTGCTGGGCGGCGGTGGGATCGAGCTCGCGGGGCTCGGCGTCGAGTTGGGCGTCGACGGCGGCGGCGGCGGCCACGGCCGCGAGCAGCGCCGGCGCGCTCACCGCCTCGCCGCGGCGCTCGGCCAGCAGCCTGTGGACCGCCGCGATTGACCTGATTCGAGCGGCGGTCTCATCGAACTTCTCGGCGCCGGGACCCACGGGGCGGCCAAGCATCAGGATGTCGGCCACGGTCTGCAGGCTGTTCTTGACCCGGTGGTGGGACTCCGCGAGCAGAGCGTGCTCCAGCTCCGCCCGTTCGCTGGCCCGCGCGCGGGCAGTGGCCTCGCGCCCCACCATGCGCGCGAAGACGAGCGCCAGCGTGGTGGCCGCCGCCAGCAAGGCGAGGCGCATCGCGATCTCGCCGGTCGGCAGCGGATCGGGCGCGACCGCCATCATCGCCAGGTACGCCACGCCCGTCGCGGTCAGCCAAATCTGCCGCCGTAGCGAGCGGTGCGCGGTGGCGAGAAACGGCGCGATCAGGAACAGCAACAGGTCAAAGTCGGCCCGAGCGCCCGCGGTCACCACCAGGAGGGCCGTGAAACCGATCAGCCCAGCCGACCACAGGTCCAACAGCAGACGGCCCCGAGCCCCCTCCAGCCACCGCCGCCACGGCACCAGGGTGACACCGGCGTTGGCCGCGGCGGCGGCCGCCGTCAGGGCCACGAGCGCCGCCGGGTGGCGCGTCTGCAATCCGAGGGCCAGCGCGGCGATCACCGCGGCAATCGACAGCCACCCGAGCCAGAAGCCCGCCCGGACCGCGCCCAGCCGATTCCCCAGCTCAGCACCGCCTTCAGCCTGCATGCCACAAGCGTACGCTGGTGATACCTTGAAGGACGGCGTTCACGGCCGACGCCAACGAGGTCTCGCTCGCCTCACGAGTTGCTGCCCTGCCCAGGAGCTCCCAGAGCGAGGACCGAGATGGCAAAACGCTGGACGCCGAACGAGGACCGTGAGCTGCGCGCCTTCTACCCGGGGGGCGTGCCGATCCGGAAGATCGCCCGCAGCCTGGGCCGGAGCGAGGACGCGGTGTCCGAGCGACGACGGACGCTGCGGCTGGCGCCCCGCCCGCGGCAGCGACCGTGGTCGCGGGCGGAGGACGACCTGATCCGGGCGGCCGCGGCGGCTCGGTTACCCGCCGGCGAGCTGTCGAGCCGTTTGGGCCGCTCGGCGGAGCAGATCCGGCGGCGCCGGCGGGCGCTGCTCGGCCCTCGCGTCAGCCCCCGCCCGTATACCCACGCGGACGACCAGGTGATCCGCAGCTCCTGGGAACGAGATCTCGACGTGGAACAGATCGCGCGGACGCTCGGGCGCTCTCCGGGATCGATACGGCTGCGCGCCCAGAAGCTGGGGTGTTACGAGCCGGTGCGCCGCCGGCGGTGGCGGGCATACGAGGACGCGGCGGTCCGCGACGGGTATGAGCTGGGCCTGACGTGCGCCCAGATCGCGACCGAGCTCAGTGAGCGCTCGCCGTCCGCGGTCGCGGCTCGCGCCGCTAAGCTCGGTCTCGCCAGCCATGGCCGCGTCTGGACGGCACGAGACGATTGGACGCTGCGGGTGCTCGTCCGCGAGGGCCTGGAGCTCGAGCGCGCCGCCCAGCTTCTCGCGCGCACGCCCGAGGCTCTGCGGGCTCGCGCCCGGAAGCTCGGGCTCATGACGCTCCGATCGCGTCGCTCGCACCAGGCCCCACGGCGCTGGAGTCCCGCCGAGGACGAACAGCTCGTGTTGCACGCCGGGCTCAACCCGGCGCTGCTCGCCGAGCTGCTCAACCGCTCTCCGGAGGCTATCTCGCAGCGCCTACGCCGGCTGGGCTTGCGCGACGCCCGCGAGCGCTCCCCGCACCATCATGTTCCGGCCCACAACGGCCTTACCCCGGGCGAGCTGGCGTTGGTGGAGCGCGAGCTCCGCGCCGGCGGTCCCCGACGCCAGCTGGCGCTCGCTCGGCGGCTCGGCCGCCAGCCAGCGGAGATCCGGGCCCTCGCGGCCCAAGGGTCACGCTGACGGCCCGCGTCGCAGGAACATCCCCGCCTACACTCAGTTGATATGCGCTCTGGATTGGTCACCGGTCCGCTGGGTTACGCCGTGAGGCGGGTTCCCGGGCTCAAGCGAGTGCCGGTTCTCAAGCTCCTGGTCGCCGCCGAGCTCGCGTTGCTCGCCCGCGACCACATGATGCGGCTCAACCGGCAGGAGCGCCGGCGCCTCGTGGAGCTGGCTCGGATCAGCCGCGGTCGCCGGCGCAAGTTGTCAGAGGAAGAGCGCGAGGAGCTCGCCGACCTGCTCTCGAGGGTGGAGCCACGACTGCTCTTCGGCACCGCGTTCGAGCGGCTCTCGCCCGTGCCGCTGCCGCAACGCCTGGTCTACGGCCCGCGCCGCAGACGCTGAGCGCGCTATTGCCAGTAGCGCTCGACGGTGTCGGCGTCCCGAACCACGGCCTCGTCTGGATCCTGTCCGGCGCCACGGCGCGCACGTCGCTGGCGCAGGAGATCCCAGCACCGGTCGAGCTCCACTGAGACGCGCTCGAGGCGCTCTCGGTCCCCTTCCAGGGCATCGGTGTGCGACGCGTCCGCGCGCTCGCGACTCATCAGAGCGTGTTCCTCCTCGACGAGCGACTCGATGCGGTTGAGGATCGATTCGTCGTCCATGTGCCGCACGATACTCGCGTTTGCCACCACCGCGCTCCGACCCCGGCCGTTCGCCCGCCCTGGCACCGCCAGCCAGGGCGGGCGCGATCAGCGCGGAGAATTCACGGTGGACGCGTACGTCCAGCGCCGGCCCGTCCGCGACCGATAGGCCCAGAACGTGACCCGGGCTCCCGGCGCATTCCCGGTGGGGCTCGCGATGATCGCCGTCAGCTCGCCCTCGAACGCGCCCACGTACACCACTCCGCCCGGCAGCAGGGCCTGCCACCAGTGCCGACCCGCGTCGGGGGTGGCGTCCACCACCGTGATCCCGTCCTGCCCTCCGGAGGCAAAGTACGTCGTCGGACCGGCGACGCCGGGGTAGCGCACGGCGGGCGGCGCCGCCGCGGCGGGGATCGGGAGGAACGGCCCGTCGATCTGCCACGTCCTTCCGCCGTCTACGGTCACGGCCGGGTAGGTCCCGTAGTAGACGCTCGCGAGCGCGAACCCATGCCTGGAATCGGCGAACACCTGCTGGCCGAGATCGGCGGAGCTCACGACCGTGCCGGGACGTAGGGTCTCGAAGGCTTCTGGCGGAAAGAGCCGGGCGGTCACGGTCGCGACCGGCGGTGCCATGTCCGCGGCTGTCGACGCCCCCCGCGCCGGCGCCCTGGACGGCAGCGGTCGCCGGGTCGAAGCGGAAGACCCACAGGCACCGGCGAGGAGCGCTCCCAACACGAGCACGACCGTGCGCCAGGATCCCGGTCCAAGCACGCGACCAGTGTCGCGCACGGCACGGGGCGTGTCCATTCGAACACGCCCCGGATTCGTCTGGCGCTCTAGCTACGCTGCCGGCTCGCCGGCGGCAGGCTGCGGGGGTTCCGGCGGCACCGGAGGCCCGGGGGGCTCGGGAGCCCCGGAGGTCTCGGGGGCTGCGGAAGCCTCGGGCCACCGCCGGCCACCGACCTCGAGCTCGCCGACCTTCAGGGACCCGATCTCGATCTCCTCGGCGCGCAGCCTGCGGATCACGGCGTTCGCGATCGCCAGCCGCCCGATCGCCATTGCGCCCACGGCCGACACCGCGATCGCGAGCGGGCCCATGGCCGTCGGGCCGAGCAGCCGGCTCCCGACGGCGTGTGCGCCCGTGACGTGCGCCCCCGTGACAGTCGCGCCGGTGACTGGCGGGCCGGAGGCCTTCTGGCGGCGGATCGGAATCTTGCTGGTCATCCTGGCACCTCCTGTGGGTGAGTGAGCCTTGGGGTCGACAGATCGAGTCCCAGGGTACGGCGGAGGAAGTCGTGCTCGGTGCTCAGCGCCGGATCGGCGACGGTCATCGGCAGCGAGAGGAAGCCGTGCGGCGCCTCGGGCCAGACGTGCAGCTCGGTAGGGTGCCCGGCCGCACGCCAACGGGCTTCCATGAACAGGGTGTCGTCGAGCAGGGGATCCTGCGTTCCCACCGTGAAGACCGCCGGCGGCATCCCGGATAGGTCGGCGAACAGCGGCGAGATGTCGGGGTCCCGGCGCTGCTCGCGGTCGCGCCCCGGGAGGAACTGATCGGCAAACCAGATCATGATCGACTCTGACAGCACGAGGTTGCGCTCGCCCCAGTGGCGCTGGCTTGGTGTCATCGAGAGGTCGAAGCAGCCGTACTGGAATACGGCCGCGGCAAACGCGCCCGTGATCCCGTGGCGGTCGCGCAGGCGCAACAGCGTCACGGCGGTCAGGTGCCCGCCGGCCGAATCCCCGCCGATCGCCAGGGGTCCGGAGCGCGCGAGCTCGTCCCTGCGCGCGAGCAGCCACAACGCGGCGGTCTCGCAGTCGTCGGGAGCGGCGGGGTACGGGTTCTCGGGGGCGAGGCGGTAGCCGACGCTCATGACCGTGAGCCCCGCCTCGTGAGCCAGGCGCTTCAGCCGGAGATCCTGCATGTCGTTTTCGCCGAGCGTCCATCCGCCGCCGTGGATGTGGAGGAACACTCCGGCCGGCTCCTCTTCGGGCTCGATCACGCGGAGCGACACCGGGCCGCCGGGGCCCTCGATCCACACGGTCCGAGCCTCGGGCAGGAACACCGGCGCCGGGAAGATGCCGCGTCCCTCGCGGCGGGCGCGGCGACTCTCCTCCGGGGGGACGGTATTGACCGGCGGGATCGTGGCCAGCTGGCGCTCGAGCTCGGCGTTGAACTCGCGAGTCTCGGCGAGCAGCGTGTCGGGATCGTGGGTGCTCATTGGTCGGCGGCCGATCGTCTCGTGGCGAGGCGCGCAATCCTAATCCCCCGATGGGTCAGCTTTGAATCGCTCGCCACCGTCGGCGGCGTCGGCCGCGCGCCGTTCGCCGGCGCCCTGTCGCGGCGTCGCAGCCAGTCGGCGAGCAGTTGAAGGACGAACAGCATCGCCAGCGCGAGCACCACGGTCGAGAAGATGTACAGCGGCCAAGGCCCCATCACGTTGAGCAGCGAGTTGTGGGCGGGCTTCGTGCGGAGGTACATGTAGTTGCCGCCGGTGATGAGATCGCCCGCTCCCACCAAGGCGGTGAACGCCAGCGTCGCGACAAACACCCACCGGAACGCGCCGGGGCGGGGATAGCGCCGACACCCGAAGACCAGAAAGCACGCCGCGACGACCCCGCCGATGTGGTAGCCGAAGTACGTGAAGTAATAGATGCTCGGAAAGCTCTGGCCGAGGTCCGGGGTGAGCGTCGCCTGAAGCGACGCCGTGAGCGCCCAGAAGTACGTGAGCTCGACGAGTAGCTGGGGCCGGGTCCACAGCGCGAGCACGGCCACGGCCGACACGGCATCGGTGAGCTGCAAGGGCAGGTTGTATTTAGCGGCCCAGGTGCCCTGTGCGGCTTCCGCGACGTACTCGCCGATCCACGCGGCGAGGATCACGAGGGCCAGCGCCCTCGCCCAGATCACCGTCCACCGGCCGGGGCGCCACCGCGCCGCCCAGATCGAGACGGTTGCCGCCGCGACCAGCACGGTCAGGGCCGCCAGGTGGGGGTCAGAGAACTGTCGCATCAATCGTTCGGCGCTGGGGGAGCGGCCTTGTGGTGCCGCTCCCCCAGTGTGAGCGCGCCGGCGCTCCGGGCCTCGTCATCCGACGAGCACCTCGGCGCCACGGTGAGGCGTGAGGACCAGCATGCTGCGCTTGGTGCGCTCGGGCTCGCGACGGACTGGCCGGAGGGTCAGGTCTGCCGCCGCCCGCAGGACCTCTCGCATCTCCATCTCCGCGAAGGGGGCTCCGGCGCAGCGGCGCACCCCGCCACCAAACGGAATCCACGACATGGGGTTTGGCTGTGAGCCCTCTAGCCATCTCTGGGGAGAGAATGCGCCGGCGTCTGACCACAGGTCCTCGCGGCGCATCGCGAGCCAGATGCACGCCGCGACCTGGACGTCGGCGGGCAGGCTCCGGCCCGCGATCCGCACCGGCTCGAGCAGCCGGCGCGGGGCGATCGACAGCGCCGGCCGAGCGCGGAGAACCTCCTTGACGACCGCGTCGAGGTAAGCGGGGTCGCCCTCGCGCAGGCGGGCCTGGACCTCCGGGGAGCGCGCCAGCCGCTCGAACGCCCACGCCAGCGAGGCCGCGGAGCTGTCGTGACCCCCGACCAGCAGCGCGACCAGCTGGTCGCGTACGTGCCGGCCCGTCGGTCCGTTGCCGCTCTCGTCGCGCTGCTCGAGCAGCATCGCCAGCACCGAATCGTCGCCGGGGTGCTCCCGCCGGCGCGCCAGCAGATCGAAGAGCAGCGCGTCGAAGTGCTCGACCGCGACCCGGAAGCGCCCCCAGGGGCTGCGCGGCCCGAGGTCCCGCTGCACGAGCGCCATCGCGAGCACCCAAGGCAGCGAGCGAACGGTGGCCAGCGCGCCCTCGATCGCATCGCGCAGCTGCGCCCTCTCGTGATCGCCGCTGGCCCCGAACACCACCCGGAGAATGATCTCCAGGGTCAGGTGGCGCATCCGCTCGAGGGCGACCACGCGACCGCTCCACGTGCTCAGCTCACGTTCGGCCAGCTCGGCGACGATGGGCGCGAGCGCGCGCATCCTCTCGCCGTGAAACGGGATCTGCATCAAGCGGCGCTCGGCCAGATGCTGCTCGCCGTCGAGCAACAGGATCGAGTACGGCCCCGCGAACTGACGCAGGAACTCCCAACTCTGCCCCGCTGGGGCGATCGCCGGGTCGAGGCGGAAGATCTCCCGCACCGCGTCCGGGGCCGAGAAGAGCACCATAGGCTCCTCCGTCCAGTACGTCCGGATCGTGGCCGGATCGCCGAAGCTTTCATGCACCCGCCGCAGAAACGCCGCGGGCCGCGCCATCCAGGCGATCGTCTGCCAGGCGGCGGGGGCGCGCGGGCCTGGCGGCAAGACGATGGTCACCTCAGCCCCTACGACCCCCCGACCAGCAGCAGCTTTCCGGTGGTCTTGCGCGCCGCGAGGTCCTCTTGCGCCTGTCGTGCCTGGTCGAGGGGGTATCGGCCGCCGATCCGTACCTCGAGCTTGCCGCTGCCGATCAGCTCGAACACCTGCGCGGCGCGCTCCTGGAGTAATTCTGGGGTGCGCGTATAGGTCATGAGCGTGGGGCGTTGGACGTAGAGCGAGCTTGGCGTCAGCGCGGCCGCGATGTCGAGCGGATCCGGGCGCCCGCTGGCCGCGCCATACAGGATCATTCGCCCCGTCGGGCGGAGCGCTTCCAGGCCTTCCAGGAACGTCGTCTTGCCGATGCCGTCGTAGACCGCCGCGGTGCCCTCGCCGCCGGTGATCTCCAGCACGCGGTCGGCGAAGCCCTCGTAGCCGATCACCTCGTCGGCGCCGGCGTCCCACGCCAGAGCCGCCTTCTCGGGCGAGGAGGTGGTGGCGATCACCCGGCCACCGCGGAGCTTCGCGATCTGGGTCAGGAGCAGCCCCACTCCGCCCGCCGCGGCATGCACGAGGACCCAGTCGCCGGCGCTGATCGGGTAGGAGTCGGAGGCCAGGTACTGGGCCGTCATCCCCTGGAGGAGCGCGGCCGCCGCGACCTCGGTTCCGACGCCGTCGGGAACCGGAACGAGGCGATCGCGGGGTGCCGCGACCCTTTCCGCGTAGCTGCCCTGCACGCCGATCCAGGCCACGCGCTCGCCCGTGCCCGCGATCGTGCCGGCGCCCTCGACTCCGATGACCGCTGGCAGGGCGGTGGCGTAGGAGGTGCCGTCCCGCTCATAGATGTCGCGATAGTTGACCCCGATCGCCTCGACGTCGACCAGCACCTCGCCGTCTGCGGGCGTGGGGTCGGGAACATCCCTGACCTCGAGCACCTCGGGGCCGCCGTTGCGTTCGATCACGACCGCGCGCACGTGCGCAGCTTATAGTCAGGACAGTTGATGGAGAGCAGCGCTTACCGGTTCGCGGTCGTCTTGGCGGCGGTGGTGGCGGGCGCGCTTGCCGGGACCTACGGTGTGCAAGCCCATCAATCTCGCCTGGGGACCGGCACATCGGCGACGATCACGCGGACGGCAAGGGCTTTTGTCTCGAGGTGGCAGCCGCGCGCCGGTGAGAACCAGATCGTGCTCGAGCAATTCTCGCTGCGCACCGGCGAGCCGGTGGCGGATCTCGAGCGACTGCCGGACTGGCCGGTGAGCGTCTCAGATCCCGGCGTCTCCCGTGACGCGTCGCTGTGGATGGCGGTGAGCACCGGCCCGCGGTACCGCAGCAATGCGGCCGGCGGTGATCCAGCACCGGACAGCTGCACGGGCACCGTGGTGCGGTTCAATCCGGCGCGCCGCGCGACCGTGACCGCCGTCCGAATCCCCCGCTCCGACCTGGTTACCGACGCGGTGCCGCGAGACGACGGACGGCAGCTGGCGACACTCGAAGGCGGGTGTGCCAGCTCGTTCTTCAACCAGCACATCGTCATCCGTGACCTCCGCGCGCATCGCCGGTGGTCGATCGCGGCCGACGCCGCGCCGTGTCACGCGCTGTCCCGGCCGGCGTGGAGCCCGGATGGCTCGGAGCTGGTCTTCGCCTACGGCGCGTCGACGCTCCCTCCGCACAGCAAGTACGTGCCGGACACCATCTGCACCGAGCCGCGCCAGAGCGATCTGGCGGTGGTGGCGGCCGGCCGTCCGACCCGGATCTCAGCGTGGACCCTGATCCCACCCTCGACCGGGTGCAGCTTCCAGTCGGCTGCCTTCGATAGCCAGGGCATCGTGGCGATCGAGGGGTGCTCGCGGGGCGCGCCGCGCCCGTCCGCCGGCGACACCGACCTGGGCGATGCCTACCTGGTGCAGCTGGACGAGCGGGGCCGCGTGGTGCGTCGGCTGGCGCTGAAGCGGGGGTCGGACATCGGCACGGTGGCGACGGACCCCCGAAGCGGCATAGTGCTGGTCAGCGAGAATCAGGCTGGAAACCAGGGAACCGCGACGTTCGACTGGATCTGGATATTCGATGGTCACCGGCTCCGCGTGGTCGGGCGCTATCGGGGCGACGCGAGCCCGGCGATAACCGCTGAGCCGTGGTGACGGCTGATAGGCTCGTCGCTCGTCGTCCGGCTCGGCTCCCGAGGTTGCTCGGATTGGCGGATCCATGCGAGAGGAGGCAGCCATTACAGTTCAGGACAACTTGCGCGTTCAGGTGCAGGTCCAGGACGGGCTGATTCTGCTGGCGGTGAGCGGGGAGCTCGACCTCGCATCCGCTCCGATGCTGGCGGAGCAACTGCAGCGCGCCGATGAGGTGGATGCGGATGTGGTGCTCGTCGACCTGAGGGAGCTCGACTTCATGGATTCCACCGGCCTGCACCTGCTGCTGAAGGCCCACAAGCGGGCGCAGGAGCTGGGACGACGGTTTGTCCTGGTCAAGGGCAACAAGCAGATCGAGCGGCTGCTCAGCCTGACCGGAGTCGACGAAAAGCTCGTGATCGTGGACTCTCCCGAGGAGCTGCCTTCCGACTAACCGCGCGGGAGCATCACCACGTGGATGCTTTCGTGGTCTTTTGACGCGTCGACCGCGATCTCCTCGCTGAAAGTTCGAAGTGCCGACGGACGGCGCCGGGAGGAGGTCCGCAGCGCGCCGCTAGAGCCGGTGCGCAGCGGCGCGAGCTTCACCTCGAACCGGCTGTCGTCCGCAAGCAAGGCGAAGCTGATCCGCCCTTCGCTTGCCGCCCTCAGCGCATGATGCGCGAGCGCGCCCATCACTTGCTCGATCTCGCCGGCGCGATCGAGAGAGAACTGCCTCAAGCTCGCGAGGGTCGTCGAGAGGCGGCCGAGGAGCGAACCGAGCAGCGCCACGGGCGCGAGCGTCACCACGGCGTCCCCGGAGAGCGCGAACGGCGAGGGCGCGCCCCGATCGCTCTCGTCGGCTGACATGAGCGCCGGGAGCGGCGGTGACCGGCCCGGTCCGGCGCTGAACTGCATTCGTACTTGCGTGCCTCCGTCGCGAGGACTGAGGAACTCGGCTTGCTGGCTCACGGCGCCGATGACCGCCAGGCCGAAGCGCGTCCGGTCGATCGCCGGAGCGACGTGCCGGATACCCAGGCCGTGGTCGCGGACCGTCACCTCGGTCGATTCGGCCCGGACGCGGACGTTCACGGCCAGCGGTCCGGAATCGCCTCCGTAGGCGTGAACGACCACGTTGTTGCATGCCGCGCTGACCCCCAGTTTGATGTCATCGAGTGTGTTCTGATCGAGCGAGAACCGTTCGCCGACGGAGCTCAGCACTCTGCGCACCAGCATCGGCGCATCCGGCCCGCTATTGACCTCGAGGGAAACCGTTGCTAGGTCTGAAACCGTTGCTAGGTCTAGGTCCAGCGGCACGATGCGCGCACCTCGTAGTGGTTCGTCTTTAAGAATGGTCATATCCCGTGGACCGCTCTCACAAACAAGCGCCACTAGCGCTGTTCCGGCGGACATGGGGCGGCGCTCTCACATCGTCGGCGTTGGCCGCCAGGGAAGCTGTCGCCGTGTGATGCGAATAGCCGTCGTTGGTCATGTGGAATGGGTGGACTTCCTCCCGGTCGGTCGGTTCCCGAAGGCCGGAGAGATCGGGCACGCCGTGGGCGCGTTCGCTCGGGCAGCGGGTGGGGGAGGGGTGGTGGCCGGGGTCCTGGCCGAGCTTGGCGCGGCGGTCGACTTCTTCTGTGCGCTCGGACGCGACGGGCCGGGGCGAGCGGCGGCCGAGCAGTTCGAGGAGCGGGGTGTCCGCGCCCACGTGGCCTGGCGCGATCAGCCGACTCGGCGAGCCGTGACCCTCCTCGACCGCACCGGCGAGCGGACAATCATCACGATCGGTGAGCGGCTAGACCCCTCGGGGGCTGACGAGTTGGAATGGGGGCGGATTGCGGAGGCGGACGGCGTCTACTTCACAGCCGGCGACCGGGCGGCGGTGCAGCGCGCTCGCGCCGCCCCGCTGCTGGTGGCGTCGCCCCGCGCTCGGGGCGCGCTCGAGGGCGGGAGCCCGGCCATCGACGCGCTCGTGTTCAGCGCACGCGACGCGAGCGAGGGCGAGTGGGCGCGCCGCGTGGGCGACCGCGTCCGGCTCCACGTGGCGACCGACGGCGCGAGAGGAGGGCGGTGGTGGGGGAAGGGGGAGGGGCGGTGGCGCGCGGCGCCGCTTCCCGGTGAGCGACGCGACGCGTACGGCTGCGGCGATGCGTTCGCGGCGGGATTCACGTTTGGGCTTGCCGCCGGTCGATCGATCGACGAAGCCGCCGCCTTCGGGGCGGCGTGCGGGGCGCGGTGGCTCACGCGGGCCGGCGCGCCTTAGCGGGGTGTGCGGTCCACGCGGGGGCGCGCGGTCCACGCGGGGGCGCGCGGGCCCCGCGCGGGGGCGTGGTTCACGCTTGGGCGCGCGGTCCACGCGGGGGCGCGACTAGGATCCGGAGCGTGACGGTCGTCGACATCGACACGCAATACGGTCCCGCCAGGGCGCACCTGCGCCCCGCGGACGAGGCGGTGGGCTCGCTCATCCTGGGGCACGGGGCGGGTGGCGGAGTCGCCGCGCGCGACCTCGTCGCGGCGACGGAGGCGGCGCTCTCGGAGCGGTTCACGGTCGCGCTCGTCGAGCAGCCCTACCGAGTCGCCGGACGCCGCAGCCCGGCGCCGGCGGGGCAGCTCGATGCGGCGTGGGTCGCGGTCGTCGAGCACCTGGCGGGGGTTGGCTTGGTGGGGCAACCGCTGATCGCCGGTGGGCGCTCAGCGGGGGCCCGCGTCGCGTGCCGGACGGTGACGGAGACCGGCGCCTCCGCACTCCTGTGTCTCGCGTTCCCACTCCATCCGCCAGGCCGGCCGGAGAAGAGCCGCCAGGCGGAGCTCGACGCGGTGCGGGTTCCCGTGTTGGTGGTGCAGGGCGGCAGGGACCCGTTTGGCGTCCCGCCTCCCGGCCGCAGCCGTCGCGTGGTCACGGTCGCGGCCAACCACAGCCTGTCGACGGACCTCGCGGCGGTGAAAGCCGCGGTCCGGAATTGGCTTGCCGAGCGCGCTGCCCCGGGCGCCGCCGCTACTCGTACTGCAGCGCCGCCAGCACGTTGAGGCGCGCCGCTCGGCGGGCCGGGAAGATCGCGGCGATGATCCCGGCGATGATCGCCGCGATCACGAACACCACCAGAGTCCCCCACGGGACGGTGAAGGCGGAGTATTTGATCGCGGCACCCACCATGAGCGCCAGCACGATCCCCAGCGGGATGCCGAAGGCCGCGCCGAGCAGTGCGGTGATGATGCTCTCGTGTCGGATCATCCGCCGCACCTGCCGCCGGCTCATGCCTACCGCCCGCAGCATGCCGAGCTCGCGCGTGCGCTCGAACACGGTCAGCACCAGCGTGTTGACGATCCCGAACAGGCTCACGATGATCGACAGCGACAGCAGCACGTAGAGCAGGTTCAGAAGCGTGTTCAGCCCTGAGAGCTGGTTGTGCTCGAACTGCGATTTGGTCTGGAGCTTGGCGTCCGGAAAGCCGCTCAGGGCGATGTTCAGCTTTGCCGTGTTGGCGGGGGTGACGCCGCCCTGCACGTTGACGAACGTGTAGAGGTTCTGCGGGTTTTGGTAGTTGGCGTCGAACAGAGCGGTCGAGATGGTCACGTCGCCGAAGGGGTTGACGCCTTTCGGCGGATCGGTGATCCCGCGTAGCGTCAGATGAAGGGTCTTGCCGGTCGGGGTCTCGACCGCGATCGGGGAGCCGACCCCGAGATGCTTAGCGTTCGCGTAGTCCTTGCTCACGAACGCTCCGTCGCTGCCGAGCTCGGCCGGGGTCTGCGGAGATCCGGCGTGCCACTTGACCGAGATCACGCTGTTGACGCCGGGCGACGCTCCGGTGATGTTGATCCGCGATCCGAACGCTTTTCCGCTTCCTGCGCGCACGCCCGAGACCGCGAGCACCCCCGGCACGTGCTGTAGCGCGTGTTCCGACGCCAGGCTGATCGGGGTGAAGTTGTTCGTCGCGGTGACCGCGTAGTTGGCGACGAACACCTGGTTGACCCCATCCTGGAACCTCGTCTTGAGTCCCGCGGCGAGCACCCCCACGAGCGTCACCAGCGCCAGGCCGATCATCAGGGCCGACGCCGTGGAGGCCGTGCGCGCGGGGTTGCGGGCGGAGTTGCCGCGAGCTAGGGCCCCGGCGGCGCCCCCGATCTTCGTCGCCGGCCAACCCAACACCCGCGCCAGCGGCGGCACCAGCACGGGGGCGAGCATAGCCACGCCGAGGAACAGGGCCACCGCACCGATCCCCACCGCCAGCAGACGTTGCACCGTGGACAGCCCGCTGACGAACAGCCCGACGAGCATCAGCGCCACGGCTCCAGCGATCGTGAGGAGCGCCACGGGGGTGCCGAAGCGTGCGAAGCGCGAGGGAGGGAGCACGGACCCCTCGCGCGCGGCGGCGATCGGCGGCACCCTTGTCGAGCGGATCGCGGGCCGCAACGCCGCCAGAAGGGTGATCAGCACGCCAACCACGAGCGAGATGATGATCGTGCGGGTCTTGAACACAGTGCCGGTCTGGGGCAGGTCGATCCCGAACGAGACCAGCAGCGAGTTCAGACCTTTGGCGAGCGCGAGCCCGATGAACAAGCCGGCGACCGACGCTAGAACGCCGATCACGAATGCCTCCACCAACACCGATCTGCGCACCTGGCGACGTGTGGCGCCGAGCGTCCGGAGCGTGGCCAGCTCGCGGGTGCGTTGAGCGACAGTGATCGACATCGTGTTGGCGATCACGAAGCTGCCGACGAACAGCGCGATCCCGCCGAACGCGAGCAGAAAATCCTGAAAGATGGTGAGGAACGCGCTGGTGTCCTTGGTCGCCTGCTGGGCCTGCTGCTGGCCCGTCCGCACCTGAGCGCTCGGCGGCAGCAAGGGCCGGATCTCGCTCACGAGTTGGGTGGGCGAGACCCCCTGCTTGGCGGCGATGTTGATCTGGTCGTATTGGCCGACCTTGTCGAAGATCCGTTGGGCGGTGGGAAGCGTGAAGACCGCGATCGTGGCCCCCCCGAGCGAGGAGACACCGCCGAACTTCACCGTCCCGGAGATCCGGAAGCGCTCCACCGGCCCGCGGGCGATGACTCCGATCTCCTGGCCCGCCGAGAGCCCCTGGTTGCTCGCCGTCGCCGCATCGATCGCGACCTCGTTGGGCGCGCTCGGCCAGGACCCGCTGGCAAGCGAGAGCGGATTGAAGCGCTGTCCGGCGGCCGTGTGGCTGAACCCCAGCCCGGGCGCTCCGCCGCGCGAGATCGCCTTGCCGTCGTGGCCAACGAGCTGTGCCTGGTCGGAGATGCCCCCCGAGGCCAGCGAGACGCCGGGCAGCGACTGCACCTGGGTGAGCAGCGACGCCGGCAGCGACGGGGTCTCGGAGCGGTCGTTCCCGTTGCCGTTCCCAATCGCGCTCTTGCCGGTGATCACCGCGTCTGCGTTCTTGTACGCCTGGGTGAACACGGTCGAAAACGCGGCCTTGATCGTGTCGGTCAGGACATACGTGCCGCTGATCATCGCGACCCCGAGAACAATCGCGATCGCGGTCAGCATCGCGCGCATCTTGCGCCCGAGCAGGCCCTTCAGCGCGACCCGGGTCACGAGCCGAGGGTGCTCATCACCTCGAGCACGTCCGACTGGCTCGCCTCGGTCAGCTCCTTGACTATCCGCCCGTCGGCGAGGAACAGGATGCGATCGGCGATCGCCGCGGCCCGGGCTTCGTGCGTGACCATGACGATCGTCTGCTGATAGGCCTCGGCGGAGCTTCTGATGAGCTCGAGGATCTCGCCGCTGGTCTTCGAGTCCAAGTTGCCGGTGGGCTCGTCGGCGTACAGGATCGTGGGGCGGGACACGAGCGCCCGAGCGATGGCCACTCGTTGCTGCTCACCGCCCGAGAGTTCCGACGGCCGGTGCTGGCGCCGGTCGGCTAGCCCGGTGCGGGATAGGAGCTCCTCGAGCCACTGCTCGTCGGGCCGCTCGCCGGCGATTGACAGCGGCAGGACCATGTTCTCCTCGGCCGTCAGCATCGGCAGCAGGTTGAAGAACTGAAAGACGAAGCCGATGTGGTCGCGCCGCAGTCGGGTGAGGTGAGCGTCGTCCAGTGTGGTGATCTCGACGCCGGCCACCGTGACGCTTCCGCCGGTCGGCTTGTCGAGCCCGGCGAGGATGTGCATCAGCGTCGATTTGCCCGAGCCCGAGGGGCCCATCACCGCCACGAGCTGACCCCGCCGCACGTCCAGGGTCACTCCGCGCAGCGCTTCGACCGCGGTCGGGCCCTCGCCGTAGCGCCGTGTGACTTCCTGTGCGGCCACGGCGAGTCCGTCGACCGCGGCGGTTTCCGCTGTGGTCAACTTGCTCGCACTCAACACTGTTGTGTATATCACGGCCTTCCGCGGGATTCGTTGTGACAAATTCCACGGTGACCGCGGGC
>JAFASF010000067.1 GCA_019244745.1 Solirubrobacterales bacterium
GGGCGGCCACCGAAAAGCCCGGGCTCGCAGCCCATCGTCCAAAACGGCCTGCCGTCTGCGTTCTCCCAAGAAGACCCCTGTCCCGGATCACCCGACCGTACGCACGGGGCCGGACGGAGCCTTCAGGCCACGATTTTCATGCCCCGATGAGCGCGTGTCTGCCAGGCGCCCGCCTCCGCTGTGCTGCTCCCCGATCGGGAAGCGACAGCCGCCGTGACCGGGGCCGGAGACGGCGGCCTCGACGATCTGCCTACGCACCGCGACGCCGTCGTTTAGCTCGATGAGGGACGACCCGCAAACGCGTGCGCTTCCGCTCCTGTGAGAAACGAGGCGTCGACCCGCACGTGTCCCTGGCTTGCGGTATGGACGAGGACCAACAGGCGGCCCCATCGGCCGAGGCTCCCGCACCGCCAGGGCGAACCGAGCGTCTGCAGCCATGACGTCGACCCTCAGGCGTTAGCGCTCAGGGAGGAGTCAGCAAGCGCGCGAGCAGCAGTCTCGTGGCCGAGCACCAGGCGGCCGATCATGACGTCGAAGCAGACACCGCGCCCACACTGCTCGTTCAGGCGTCGAGGAGTAGCGCTCGCACGGCGGGTCGGTCGATCCGACGGTCGACGTCGTCGCCGGCGGGTCCGACATGACCGGCCGCGTCCGTGAGCAGCAGTCTCGGAGCAGGATTCGTGCCGCGGGCTCCCTACGCCGTTAGCCCGATCCAGCAGGCCGCGGCGAGGAGCCGCTGGCTGCTCCGTCTTTCCCGCAAACCGGGCGCCGACGTGCGGGGACGCGACGGTGCGGGGAGCGCGACAGTGTCCATGTTCGCGAACATTGACAGCCGCGACGTCGCTGAAATGACTCCGCCGAGGCGAGTGTCTGGCGACGACCGTCAGGCCAGACGTCAAGCCGAAACGAAGGCGTGCGCCGGATACATCTCAGGCTGATTTCGGACGCCGACTTCCTGCAGGATCGGGCCTAAGGTCTCCCCGAAGCGGTTGCACGCCTCTTCTGACTCCCAAACATCGACAACGCGGAACCCATGTGGTCCCTGTCCTGCCGCATGGACGAGAAGGCCCTCGACTGGCCAATCGGAAGGAGACTCCACGCGATTCTTGCCACTCAATCTGCGGACCGCTTCGTCGTACTGCTCCTGCGTAATACCCTCGTGGACTAACACGACTGGCACCGCTTCACCCCCTAAAGTCGCTGGTCACGAGAGCATATAGGATCGCCCCACCATCCGGTCCGGTGCTGGCCCCAATGTTCCCGATCGCGACGCTCTGCGCAGTGGAGAACGCTCCCGCGTGCATGCGGCGATCGTCCCTGTCAACGACCGTCTTCGGCTATCGATCAACTCGGCACTGTGCGGTTCGCTCCGCAGCCTTCCGCTTCAATCGAGAAGAAGCCGCGACGGCGTCGTGACTCCTTCAGGCGTTGATGAGTAGCGCGCAATGGCAAGCGCAGCGGTCCTAGGGGGTGGCTTGGTCCGGCGTCCGTCCCGACGTGACCCATCGTGTCCCGGAAGGGGTCGTCAGCCGGGAGGCCGCGAAGCTGGCCACGACGATTGCTCTACGCAGCGAGGAGCAACGGGTCTTGGCGGTCGGCCTGCGTGCCTTCACGCGGGAGCACCACTGCGGCTCAGCGGGCGCTGACTGTCGCTTGGCGGACGCGCCCGCTCCGAGGACGACTGCTGCTTGCAGTAGCGGAGCGCCGCTCTGGCTGGACGTCGGTCGCATCGGGTCGTGCTGCTCGGTGGCGTCGGCTTTTGAATTCTCCGGCGGATGCAGCGGTGTCACGCTCGCGTCGACGTCGATGCTGTAGCCCAACGGAGGAGTAGTGGTCGTGCTGCGGGTTGGCGACAAAGGAGAGGTAAGGTTGGAGGCGAGGAGCGCTGCGATTGTTCCAGCGGATGAGCACGTCTCGCGCCCAGGCAGAGCCCGCACCCTCGTGTGATTTCGTTCAGGGGAAGCGAGGCCGGTCACTCCTCCGTGCGTTGATCACGAACGGGCACCAGGCTGCTGTGGGCGGAAGAGACGATCAGGTAGCCCAGTGGAGAGAACCCTTGCTCCGGTGGCCGCGACGCTGCGGATAGCAGGAGGCGGGGTTGGGTCTATAGCCGCGATGAGCGTCAGGGCGGTGTCACAACGACGCTGCCTTGCATTTCCATGAAGAAGTCTCCCACATCAACGTAGGGGAACGCGCCTCGCCTGGTGAATGTCAAGGTGAGGCTGTGAGCCAGGCCGATGTCCGCCCTATAGAGCTCGCCCGAGTTGAAGTAACTAAAGCCGTCGTAGCTGATCCCATTCCCGGTTGAGCTGCTGAGGAACCATTCGGGAATCTGGGGAAGGGGCTGTCCGGCGAGGAACGTCACTGCGTGGGGCTCATTGGTGGTGTCGTTCGTCCATACCACGGTGTCGCCGACGTGGATGTGGACGGTTTGCGGGATGTACCTCATGACTGCCGCGCTGGAGAAGACAACGTTGCCGCATGCAGCTGAGGTCTGCCCGTTGTCCGGAGTAGGGCCCGCGGCCACGTTGAGGAACCAGCCGGAGCTGGGGATCGCCAGCTGCCCCGGGCCGCCGAAGACAGTCAGCGGTTCGGTGATGACCGTCGTGCTGGTAGCTGTGCCGTCGGGCCCGGCGGTTATGTCATTCAGCGTGAAGGTGGGGTAAGGGAATGTCATGTTGAACCAAAGGCCCGTGACGGGGGCTGGGGCCCCACAGACGCCGAGGAGGATCTGAGCGCCATGAACGCTGCCGGGCGCCAGCCCGGATAGCTTGACCGTGACAGCGATGGAGGGCGTCGGCGAGGTTCCGATCCCTTGGCCTTCCAGGTACGCGCTTCCGCCCGCGGCCGAGCCTGATGCTGGGTCGAGCTCGACACGGGCCGTTTCCGGCGGGCTCGCGCCTAGGCCGACATGATAGGTACTAGTACCGCCGGGGCCAGCCGAGACCATCACCGGCTGGGCGTCGCCGCGGGCGCGGGCCCCCGCCGCCAGGTCAGCTCGCAGCTGCCGCCGGGCTTGCCGAGAATACTGCGCCTGGGTGAACGGGTACGGCGTTCCCGCCGGGTGGACGATCACCACCCCCCTCATCCCCGACACACTCGGGTCCCAATACACGTTGACGCCGGGCCGGGTGAAGGTCAGCGAATACGTCGTGGTCCCGTGAGGAACCAAGTTATCCCAATTGTTGTATACGGGCGAGACCATCCTGCCCGATTGGGACAAGGCAGTGACGCCGTCAAAGCTGGACGGTCCGCACGGGCTGAAATCCTTAACGACGACTAGGCAGTCCGGCGAGACACACGAGAAATCGTTACACGTTCCCGCAAACACTACGCCGTGAAGCTCGACTGTATTCAGCGTCCAGACCACCGTGTCCCCGGCGTCGATGGTGATCACATGCGGGTAATATCCTTCGCCCTGCACCGCCTGGTCTTGGGACTGGCCCCCCACCAGGACATGCCAAGTCGCTGGGCCGCCCGGCGTATCCGCGCTGGCTGCGGTCACCGGTACCAGCCCCAGCGCGCACAGCAACGCCATGAGAGCAACCAGAGCAGTCCTAAAGCGAGTCATCATTAACCCTCCCTTTCAGCGCCTAACCTAACTTTGGACCCCACCCTTGGCGAGCAGCCGCCCAACGAGGCCGTGGCCAAGGACGGAGACGGAGGCAGCGATGCGGCTACCGCGGATCGGCGGGACGCACGTCGTACTCGACCTTGAGTGGAACGGGTGCCCGCGCGACGAGCGTGCGGCGCTCATCTGAGACCTCCACCGCGTGCACGCAGAACTCGGTTTTCGCGCCACGAGTTTCTTCTCCCCGAGTGAATAATCCATCAGACAGTCTGTATGATTTTCTCGGAGAAGTCAAGCATGAGCCCGCGCGAGTATCAGCTTGGGAAACGGACGGCCGGTGTGGCCGAAACGAGGACACGCATCGTCGAAGCTGCTCGGGCGGTATTTGCCGAGGACGGGTTCCACCTCGCGCCGGTAGAGGCGGTCGCCCGGCGAGCAGACGTTGCGCGCGCGACGGTCTACTACCAGTTCGAGTCGAGGCTGGGACTCATCGAGGCGGTCCTGGACGACATCGAGCGTCGGGGCGGGCAGCAGCGCGTGCTGGCCGCCGTTGCGCTCGCTGACGCCATCGAGGCCACCCGCCGCGCCTTCGAGGAAGGAAGCCGCTTCTGGGCCGCAGAGCACATCCTTGTGCGCAAGCTCATGGGGCTCGCCGCAGCCGATCCAGAGATCCGCCAGCTCGTCGTGCAACGCGACCGGAATCGCCTCGCGCTGGTCACGCGACTGGCCGAGAGGCTCGGCGCCCAGCGCCGCCTACGACCCGGCTGCTCGATCCAGAAAGCGATCCACACGCTGTGGCTGCTGAGCAGCTTCGAAGCGTTCGATCAACTCCTCACCGGGCAAGGACTCGCCGCAGACGACATCGCCGCGCTTCTCTTCGAACTCGCCGAGCGTGCCCTGCTCCGATCGCCCTGACCAACCACTCTCGTCACTATCCGTCGGGGAACTCGACTGTCCGCTGCGGCAAGGCGACGACTACTGAATCGGACGACGAGGGACGGCGCCAGCCTGAACTATCGGATCCTCGCAATGCGGAAGTATGCTCGATGGCCGGGGCTGCGCACCGCCCTCGAGCACAGCCGCGCTACCTGTCGCCGAGCAAAGCGGCCGCCCGGGCGCCGTGACCGGTGGAG
>JAFASF010000122.1 GCA_019244745.1 Solirubrobacterales bacterium
ACGTCACCCGCCTTCACTTCCACGTCGGGTTCGTCGAGGACCACGGCCAAACTGTGATCGACTGTGCGCTCAGCACCTTCGAGGTCTCTGGGCGTGTCATCGAACACAACGGCCGGTGGTCCAACCCATCGCCTTGGGCTTATAACAGAGCAGGGTTCGCCTCAAGCTTTCCAGCTGACTGCCGATAGGAGTAGCAGGGGGCAATGCATAGAAGTAGTCGGGGGCGTGCTAGCTGATGCGTCCACGCGCGAGACCTCGCCGTGGACGCATCGTTAGCTCCCAGCCTGAGGTCAGGGCGCCACGACGACTTCCACCAGCAGTGGTTCTGCTCGATCGGTGAGCCCCGGCATCACGTCCTCGAGCGTCGTGATCAGCTCGCCGTGGGTCCGCACGCGTCTGGAGGGGCAGCCCAGACAGCGCGCGATTCCGGCAATGTCGATCGCGCTGAATGCCGGCCAAGCCGGCGTTGCGCCGTGATCCCGGGCCAGAGTGTCCATGATGGCGTAGCCGCCGTTGGCCAGCACGATCAGCAGGACGCCGATGCTGTAGTGGCCGGCGGTCCAGAGTGCCTGGATCGCGTACATCGAGGAGCCGTCGCCGAGGACTGCCACCACGGGCCGGCGCGGGAGCCCCATCCGTAGCCCGATCGCGCCCGAGATGCCGGCTCCGAGGGCGCCGTTGGCGGTGCCCACGAAGCCGAGCGGTGCGCGGATCGCGAGCCGCCGGTAGAGCTCGGGCTGGCTCGAGGGGGTCTCCTCGACCAATACGGCCTCGCGCGGAAGCCGTGCCGAGAGCGCGTCCAACACGTGACCCGCGCGCAATGGCTCGCGTTCACCGGGCGGCGCCAGGGCCGCAGGACGCCGCATCGGCTCAGGCCGCTCCGAATCGCGTGCCGCGACCGATCTTGTGAGTGCCCGGCAGGCCGACGGCACGTCCGCCACGAGCGCGAGCTCGCACGGGCTACGGTGAGCCTCCGCAGGATCGTCGGTGATCACCGCCACCCGAGTACCGGGTGGGATGACCGCCACCGGTTCGTCGAACAGGTAGAGCCGAAAGGCGCTCGTGCCAACCGCCAGCACCACGTCGTACGCGGACAGCGCGTCGTGCATGAGCCGCCGGCGCCAGGGCAGGTGGCCGGCGAACAGCGGGTGGTCCTGAGCGAACCCAGCCCGGCGGACGAACGGCTCTTGCCAAACCGGGCAGCGCAACTTCTCCGCGAGGCCGCCCACCGCTTCCCAGCCCTCCTCGCTGTCGGTCCCCCGGCCGACCACCAATGCCGGCGATCGTGCGTCGCCGACGAGCTCCGCCAGCCGCGCGACATCGTGTTCGTCAACAGCGCACGGGCGCAAGACCCTCGCCGGCGCCATGGCCGCGAGCTCGTCGGCCTCCTCGAGCCAATCCCCCATCGGCACCACTACCAGAGCCGGCCCGTGCGCCGCCTGCGCCTCGTGGTACGCGCGGGCGATCGCGCCCGGGACGTCCTGGGCGCGGGCGGGCAGCGTGCTCCACACCGGATACTCGCCGGCGAGCCGCTCGAGCGAGCGCCCTGTGAGGAACGGCTCGAAGCCGAGCTGACGGCGGTCCTGCTGCCCCACGACCACGATCAGCGGAGCGCGGCAGTCGCGGGCGTTCGCGATCGCGTTGATCGCGTTGCCGAGCCCGGCGGCGGTGTGGAGGTTCACAAACGACGGCTCATCCCGCGCGGTCGCGTAGCCGGTCGCGATCCCCACCACCGAGCCCTCGTGCAGTCCGAGCACGAACCGAAAATCTCCGGGCAGGTCCTTGAGGAACGGGACCTCGGTGGAGCCTGGGTTGCCGAAGATCGTCGTCACGCCAAGCCGGCGCATGACCTCGAAAGTGGCATCGCGGACGTTCATGACCGCTGCCACAGCGCGAGGTCGCGCTCGATCCGGGCCGCGGTCTCGCGCAGCGGGGGCAGGAGCTCGCGCCGGATCGACTCGAGCGTTCTGCGACTGGCGTGGGTCGAAAGATTGACCGCCGCCATCACCTCGCCCCGCGGATCCCGGATCGGCGCGGCGACCGAGCGCAGTCCGTCCTCGAGCTCCTGGTCGACCAGAGCCCAGCCCTGCCGGCGCACACGCGCGAGCGCGCTCCTCAGCTCGGCCTCGCTCCTCACCGTCTGCGCGGTGAGCGGCCGCAACTCGACCCGGCCGAAGAATGAATCGAGCGCTTCGCCGTCGAGGCCGGCCAGAAGCACGCGTCCCATCGACGTGGCGTAGGCCGGGAAGCGGGTCCCGACCGCGATCGCCACCGTCATGATCCGCTGCGTCGGCTCGCGGGCGACGTACACGATCTCGGTTCCGTCGAGCACGCAGACCGAGGACGACTCGTGCACCTGCTGGACGAGCTCGCGAAGGTGCGGCTGCGCGAGCTCGGGCAGGGTGAGGCTCGAGAGGAACGAATACCCGAGCTCGAGCACTCGCGGCGTCAGCGAGAACCGCCGATCGGCGGCGCGGACGTACCCGAGGTCCTCCAGGGTCAGCAGAAAGCGGCGGGCCGCCGCACGGGTCAGCCCGGTTTCGCGAGCCACGTCGGCCAGCGTCAGGCCGGCGCCGGGCGAGCTCAGGGCCCTGACCACCGACAGACCGCGCTCGAGCGACTGGACGAAGTGGCGCTCCCGCTCGATGCCGACGCCGACGCCGACGGTCCCGTCAGAGCTCGAAGAAGACAGTCTCGTCCGGCCCCTGTAGGTGGATGTCGAACATATACCCGCCGTCTGGCGCCGGTTCGGCCAGCAACGTCGCCCGCCGCTCCGAGGGTACGCGCGCAAGCACGGGATCCCGGCCGTTCGCCTCCGGCTCGTCGGCGAAGTAGATCCGGGTCACACAGCGGTGGAGCATCCCGCGCGCGAACACCGACACGTCGATGTGCGGGGCCTGCATCGTGCCGGCGAGACCGGGCACCGCCCCGGGCTTGACCGTCACGATCTCAAACCGCCCGTCGCCGTCCTCCGCGCCGAACCGCGCGAACCCGCGAAAGCCGGGGATCTCCGAGGACTCTCCGTAGCCGTGCAGATCGGCGAAGCGGCCGGCCGGATCGGCCTGCCAGGTCTCGATCAGCGAATCCGGGACGGGCGCCCCGGCGCCGTCGTACACCGAACCCGTGATGCGGATGGCCCCAGGCGTGTCCTCGGGCACCACGAGCGGGCCACGATCCCAGGGCAGCCCGATCGCGAAGAACGGCCCCACGGTCTGGGACGGTGTCGTCTCGAAGATCAGTTCGCCTCCTCGAACGGTGTCTGCCCCGGCCCCCGCAGGTAGATGTCGAACTCATAAGCCAGCGCCCAGTTGGGGATCGAATCGTGGATGGAGAAGCGCGAGATCATCCGCTCGCGCGCCCGCGGGTCGCGCACCGAGTTGAAGATCGGATCGAACTCGAACAGCGGATCGCCCGGGAAGTACATCTGGGTGACCAACCTCTGGGCAAACGCCCGGCCCAGCAGCGAAAAGTGGATGTGGGCGGGGCGCCAGGCGTTGTAGTGGTTGCCCCACGGATACGGTCCCGGCTTGACCGTCGTGAAGTGGTAGCGACCGACGGCGTCGGTCACGCACCGTCCAGCGCCGGTGAAGTTCGGGTCGAGCTCGGCCGGCCACCGATCCCAGGTATGGCGATAGCGCCCGGCGGCGTTCGCCTGCCAGATCTCGACCAGCGTGTCGCGCAGGGGCTTGCCCTCGGTATCGAACACCCGGCCGGAGACCGTGATCCGCTCGCCGATCGGCTCGCCGTCGTGCTGCGCAAGGAGATCGTTGTCGTTTTCGCCGACCAGACCACCGAGCTGGGGCCCGGTGATCTCGGTGATCGCCTGGGGCAGGTAGACGAGCGGCTGCTTGGGGTGGCGGAGCGCGGTCGACTTGTACGGCTGGTAGTCGAGCGGCGGATGCGCGCCCACCGGCTCGCGGACGTAGCTCGTCGGCGTCTCGCCCACCGGGTCGTAGATCGCCCGTTCTTCGCGCGTCGTCATTCCACTCCCTCCAGCACCACCGCCATACCTTGACCGACCCCGATGCAGATCGCCGCGACGCCGAAGCCACCGCCCCGACGCCGTAACTCGTGGGCGAGCGTGCCCAGGATCCGGACCCCCGAGGCACCGAGCGGATGCCCCAGGGCGATCGCGCCGCCGTGCGGATTGACCTTCTCCGGGTCGAGCCCGTGCCACTCGCCGATGTCCGCCAGGCATTGCGACGCGAACGCCTCGTTGAGCTCGACGACCGAGACGTCATCCCAGGTGATGCCGGCGCGCCGCAGTGCGCGGTTGGCGGCCTCGACGGGCGCGATCCCGAACACGTCGGGATCGACGGCCGCGGCGCCCCGCGAGGCGATCCGCGCGATCGGCTCGCGGCCGGCGGCGGCAGCCCCCGCCTCGTCAGCCAGCAGCACCGCGCCGGCGCCGTCGTTGAGCGGCGATGAGTTGCCCGCGGTAACGGTACCGCCGTCCGCGACAAACGCGGGCTTGAGCTTGGCGAGCTTCTCGAGCGTGGTGTCCGGGCGCATGTTCTCGTCGCGCTCGAGCTCGGTGTCGGGAACCGGGATCACCCACTCGCCGTAGAACCCGTCCTCCCACGCGGCCACGGCGCGGCGATGGCTGCGAAGCGCGAACTCGTCCTGGGCCTCGCGTGACACCCCGTACATGCCGGCGAGCTTCTCGGCGCTCTCCCCGAGCGAGATCGTCCACCGCCCGGGCATCCGCGGATTGACCATCCGCCAGCCGAGCGTGCTCGAGTGAAGGCCCTCATTGCGGCGAGGAAACGCGCGGTCGGGCTTGAGCAGGATCCACGGTGCCCGGCTCATCGACTCGACCCCGCCGACCAGCACGACCGAAGCGTCGCCGCACTCGATCGCCCGGCTCGCCTGCATGGCGGCGTCGAGGCTCGAGGCACACAAGCGGTTGATCGTCGCCCCGGGGACGCTGGTGGGCAGCTCGTTGAGGAGCCACGACATGCGGGCGACGTTGCGGTTGTCCTCGCCGGCCTGGTTGGCGTCGCCGAACAGCACGTCGTCGACGCGCGCCGGATCAAGCGCGGGTGAGCGGTCGAGCAGCGCGCGCACCACGTGCGCGCCCAGGTCGTCGGGGCGGATGTGCGAGAGGCCGCCTCCGTAGCGGCCGAACGGCGTCCGTACCGCGTCGAGCACGTATGCCGCGCTCACCGGCTGACCAGCTCGCGCAGCGCCGCGAGCTCTTCCCCGGTCGGCGGCTCGGTGACCTGTAGATCGGACACGACCTCGAGCTCCCAGCCGGTCTCATCGCGCACCTTTTCGACCTCCACCCCTTCGTGCACGCAGGTCAGAACGAGCTGCTTGCTCTCGGGGTGAGGCTCGAGCACGCCGAGGTCCGTGATCACCGCCGTCGGCCCGGCGCCGCGGAATCCCAGATGCTCGCGGCACCCCGGGCCGTGACCGTGCCCGACCGTGCTCACGAAGTCGAGCTTCTCGACAAACGTCCGCTTGGAGTGGGGCGCGATCACCACGACCTCGCCGCAGCTCGACGCGATCTCTGGCGCGCCGCCGGCCCCGGGAAGGCGCGTCTTCGGATGTGGGTACTCCCCGATGACGGTCGAGTTGAGGTTCGCGTAGCGATCGATCTGCGCCGCGCCCAGGAACGCGACGTCGATCCGGCCGGGGCCGATCCAGTAGTTGAACATCTCGGGCACCGAGACGATCGCGTCCGCGGTCTCCGCGAGCTCGCCGTCGCCGATCGAAAGCGGGATGTGAAACGGCTTGGCGCCGATCGTCCCCGACTCGTAAACGAGCACCAGCTCGGGGTTGTGGACCATGCGCGCGAGGATCGCCGCGGTGCTCGGGCGCCCCACCCCGATGAACACGCGCCGCGCGTGGCGCAGGCGCCGGGCGGCGACCACCGTCTGCACCTCGCCGGAGGTCACCTCAGCAGTCCTCAGTGCCACGCCACCTCCTCCGACAAAACGTGGCGGCTCATCCACTCGAGGAATGTCTCGCGCTCACGGCTCACCCGATCCCATTCTCGATAGAAGTCGTTGTCCCGATCGGTGATTCCGAGGCTGTAGGAGGGACGCGAGCCGCCCGGAGCCTCGGCCACGGCGTCGATCACCCAGCCGGGGATCACGATCCCGCCGGGCCGCGGCTCGAGCTCGTCGACGATTCGCTCGACCGTTATCAGTGAGCGGTGGGCGCCCAGGACCGCTTCCTTCTGGACGCCGGGAATGCCCCACAGCTGCACATTGCCCTGGCGGTCGGCTTCCTGGGCGTGGACGATCGCGACATCGGGTCGCAGCGCCGGTACCGCCACGAGCTGCTCACCGGTGAACGGGCAGGTGATCGGTGCGACCGTCGTGTACGCGACGAGGTCAGTGCCGAGGTAGCCGCGCATCACCGCGAAAGGCAAGTCGGCGGCGCCCGCCGCGTACCGGTTGGCCATGCCCGCGTGGCTGTGCTCCTCGAGCTCCAGCGGCCGCGGCCACCCGTGCTCGATCGCATCTCGGAAGCGATGCAGCGAGCCCACGCCGGGATTGCCGCCATACGAGAATACGAGCCTGCGCGCGGCACCCATCCCGATCATCTGGTCGTAGAGGACGTCCGGAGTCATGCGGATCAGCTCGAGCTCTCGCCGGCCCTGGCGAAGCACCTCGTGGCCGGCGGCGAACGGGATCAGGTGCGTGAACCCTTCGAGCGCGACGCTGTCTCCGTCCGAGACCAGCTCGGCAACACCCTCCCGGAGGCTGACCAGGTCCGCCATTTATTGTGCGCTATGCGTACGTTCGCACACTATGCGCACAGGCTATCAGGGAGTGGACATGCCCAGCAAGCGCAGGTAGCGCGACACCGCCTCGGCCCGATTGGCGGCGTGCAGCTTGCGCAGGATGCTCCCGGTGTGGAACTTGACCGTCCCCGAGGAGATGACCAGCGCGTCCGCGATCGCCTTGTTTGTGCGCCCCTCGGCCAGGAGCCGCAGCACGTCGAGCTCGCGCCGGGTGAGCAGCCCCTCGAACACCACCCGGTCGTCGCGGCCGGCCAGTGGCAGCGGCTGGTCGAGTGGCTCTGGGGGGATGAGCGCCGGTTGCTCGTTCCCGGCCAGCGTGATCGGGGCGTCGGTCAGCGCCCCCGAGCGCGCGTTGAGCCATTCCAGGAACTGGCGCATCTGCTCGCGCTCGCGCCGCAGCGCGCGCCGCAGCGAGGCGGTCTCGTAGGCGTGGGCGAGTGCGCTCGAGAACTCCCAGAGGACATCGCGGTCGAGGACGTCGAGGGGGTGGATGCGCCCGCGGTCGGCGTGGATCACACCGATCACGTGTGACCCGACGACGATCGGAGCGGCGGCGTACGAGTTCCAGCCCATCAACTCGGTGAGACGGCGGTCGACGCGGGCATGGAGGTTGGCATCGACCACGATCGACGCCCTGCGCCGGCGCATCAGCTCGGTCTCGATGAGCGGATGCTCGAGCACCACCGGGTTGGCCCGGAGCTGCTCGAGCATCTCCCGCGCGTCTTCGTCCTCGCTCGTGAAGTGCACCGCCTCCGCGACCATCGATCCTCCTCGGATCAGGCTCACGATCGCTCGCTCGAAGCGTGAGGCGTTGCACAGGGCGGCGGGCGCGCGCGCCAGCATCGTGCTGGGGACGGTGATGTCGCGGAGCTCGGCGATCGCGCCCTGGACTCGATCGAGCGCCTCGAAGCGCCCCTCGAAACGGTCGCGCAGGCGGTCGAGCGCGGCTTCGTGTTGCTCGCGAAGCGGCCCGGCGTGTCGAGACCCGGCGGCCGTCAGTCGCTCGCCGAGACCGGCGATCAGCGACCTGAGCTCTGCGAGGTCGCCGGCGCCGGCCGGCACCCCGAGAAGCCGGCGCGCCTCCGCGGTGACGTCCGCGAGCCGCCTGACGAGCTCATCGCGGAGCGCCCCGGGGAGCGCGGGTGGGACGGGCGCCGTGAGCGTCATCGGGCGACGCTCGCATCGGTCGCGCGCACGTATCGAGACACCGCGTCGGCGCGGCTAGTGGCTCCGAGCTTGCGCAGGATGTTCTTGACGTGGTACTTGACCGTGCCCTCGCGGACCATGAGCGTGCGCGCGATCGCCAGGTTGGTCTGGCCGCGGGCCAGGAGGCTCAGGACCTCGAGCTCGCGGGGGGTGAGCGCGTCGACCAGCGTGGAATCCGACGGTCGATGGGCCTGCGCCGGCGCGCCGGGTAAGAGACCGCCGTTGGTCGCCTCGGCTGCGAGCTGGTCGAGCCGGCCGCTCATCCACTTGACCGCGGACTGGAGCTCGGCCCGGTGCCGCTTCAGCGTCTCGCGCAGGACCGCGCGCTCGAACACGCCGGCAAGACCCTCGGAAAAGTGGCCCATGACTTCGGCGTCGAGCTCGTCGAGCTGGCGGCCGGACGCCTCGGCGTCGGCGTGGAGCAGCCCCACCGTGTTGCCCTGAACGGACAGCGCGGCGACGACGTAGGAGGTCCACTTGAGGACCCGAGCGAGCGGAGCGGCCGCGCGCGAGCGAAGCGCCGGCACGCTTGCGAGCTCCACTCGGGGCCGCGACGCGACCTCCTCCTCGATCAGGGGGTAGTCGAGCGGGATCGAAGCGCGCCGGAGCTGCTCGAGCGCGAGGTCGGCCTCCGTCTGCTCCTCGCCGGCCCAGATCGCCCGGGGGCGCAGGGAGCGATCGACGACCTCGCTGATCAGGACGCGGTCGAACTGGGAGCTCGTGCCGAGCTCCTCGGCGGCTCGGTCCAGGATCCCCTGCGGCGAGCCGACCTCCGAGAGCCGGACCACCGCCTCGCGGGCGCGTTCGAGAGCATCCGAGCGGCGCACGTACTGCAGCTCCACAATCTCTCGGTCGAGCGCGAGCAACTCGGTGAGGGTGCGTTCGATCGCTCGGACGCCGGAAGGTTCAGCGGACGATCCGCGGCTGCTCACGGCCCGGCCAAGGATACGGTTCGTAGGAAAATGAGATTGGTGCTGAGGCGGTCTGGGGACGAGCGGAGGGGCGCGAGTGGACGGCAGCCGGATGACTCGGGCGCGGCCCCGTTTAAGCGAGGCCGGATGCCGAGGGGCCGCAAGCCCGAGGCAGCAGCGCTGCGCGAGCCGGCCGATCAGCAGGACGACTCGGGCGCGGCCCAATTAAGCGAGGCTGGATGCCGAGCGGGCCGCAAGCCCGAGGCATCCGCGAAGTCATCCAGGCCGCATTCAGTGCCAAGATGATTTTTCTACGAGCCCGTAGATAGGACCGGTGCGGTACGCGGGTTAGCTCGGGCGTGCGGTGCGCTGCAGCAGCGAATAACGCCTGGCCGCCTCGAGCCCGACGTAGCTGATGCCAGACGAGCGACCGGCGCGCTCGATCGCCCGCCAAACCCGGCCCGCATCGTCATGCGGCACGAGCGCGAGCGCCCGGCGGTCGGCTTCGAGCAGCCACCACGTCTCGATCGCCCCGACGGTATGCGCGGTGAACGGCGGGACCTCGCGCGGATCGCCGGACTCGCCGTAGACGCCCAAAGACCTCAGGACCTCGCCCGTCCTGCGCCCGATCACCGCGATTGCCGCCCATCCGTCAGATCGGTCCTCGACGACGAGGCCGGCGACGTGCCGCCGCTCGGCTTGCAGGCGGGCGCGGAGCCCGGCACCGAGGCCGCGCTCGCAGAGCACGATCACGCTGCCCGGTTCCGCCCCGCACCACCAGTGGTGCCCCGCGAACAACGTGCCGCCCGGCGCCAGGGTGCCGCCGGTCAGCCGGGCGATGAGCCGGCTCAGCTGCTCCGCCGGCGCCTCGATCGTGAGCTTGGTCAGATCGGAGCGATCGAGGAGCCCGACCCCGGTCACGCAGACGGCGAGCTCGCCGGCCGCGCAACCATAGTGGAGCGGGGTCGAGCGGCCGTTCCGGCCGGAGAAGACCGCGCCCGCCTGCCTCAGCACCGGGGCAAGCGGACTCGATGACGCTCCCTCCGACGGGGCATACACCGACATGCCGGCACCGTACATCCGAACGGCCCCGCCTACCCTCCCCTTTATGCCAATATTCCCTGGCCGACCGAGAAGGGTCCCCGCATTCATCGCGGCCCCACTCGCGGTCGACGGCGCTATGAGTGCCGCGACCCTACTCCAAAGGCCAGGTCATTCAGGCGATGTGGGAGTGGCGTGCGTGCTTCGCGGTGTTCAACGTGGCGTTGCAGCCGTGAGCAGCCGGCTGGTGCTCCGCAACCAGAGAGGTGGAGGGTGGATACTCGTCCCAGTGAGATGAGCGCCGAAGCGTCGTCAACGGCCGTCGAGGCTCAGGTACCGGGGGAGCGCTACGCGCGAGTAATGCGCATGGTGGCGACGGATCGGTGCGTCATTCTCGACGGAGCCAACGGCACGGAGCTGATCCAGGTCGGGGGTGAGCGACCCGAGGTCGAGGAGCACCTCTGGGGCCTGACCGCAATCCTCGATTCGCCCGGGGATGTCCAGGCGGTGCACCGTCGCTACATCGACGTTGGGTGCGACGTGATCTGCACCAACACCTGGGGCCTGCCGACGGCGCTGCGCGACGGGGGCGCCAAATTGTGGGAGTCCTCCGAGCCCGTGCATTGGATGGACGTGGCTCGGAGGGCGGTGCGTCTCGCGCGCGCGGCCGCGATCGAGGCCGGGCGGGCGGACGAGCTCGCGGTGGCGTTCAGCATCAACGGCGACGTCGACACTCCCGACGGGCGCGAGACGATCAGGCTGCTGGCACGCGCGTTCGAAGAGGACCCGCCGGACCTGATCCTGATGGAGACGCTCTCGTTGGTGCGGAGCTCGACGTACGCGACGGTGGAAGCGCTGCTCGAGGCCGGGCTTCCGGTGTGGCTCAGCTTCCGACGGTGCCGCCATGGGGTGTGCGGCGTGTACGGCGAGCACTGGGGCGGACCCGAGGGGGACGCCTTCGGCCGCGCCGCGCGGCGCTTCGAGGAGATGGGCGTGGGCGCACTCGGGATCAACTGCATCCCTCCGGACCACGTCACCGGGATGCTGTCGTGGCTGAGGGACTTCACCGATCTTCCCCTGGCCGTCTATCCGAACCTGGGTTATCTCTCGGCCGCCGGCTGGCGGGACGAGACGAGCATCGGGGGGCCGCGGTTCGCGGAGCTAGCCCTGAGCTGGCGCGAGGAGGGCGCTCAGCTGATTGGCGGCTGCTGCGGCGTGGGTCCGGAGCACCTCGCCGCGGCCCGGGCGGCTCTGGACGGGACCAAACCCGGGCACGCGCGTCCGGAGGCGCTTCCGGACCAAACCCGTCGAGTGGTGGGGGTGAACGGTGCTCCCGCGCCGGCGTGGACCGACCCTCGCGGGCGGAGCGTGTTCCCGCTCGACTTTCCCGATCTCGTGTGTGAGCCGGGTGTGTTCACGCCGACGCAGGGAAGCTTCCTGATCTGGAAGTACCTCTACCGGGAAGGAATCGGGGCGCACCAGCG